>CALCHE010000226.1 GCA_937901145.1 uncultured Clostridia bacterium | reverse complement strand
CACTTTCACACCAGACAAAATATCTGTGCGTTGAGGGAGCAAAGGCAGCGATTTTTCTGTACAACTTTTATGAAAAGCACTCAGTACATACTGCCTTTATGAAAAAATGAACGTAGAACTCTAGAAAACGGGAACCGTTTTCGGGTTCGGCTTGTTTCCGACAAAAATGATTTTGCCTACTTTTGTCGTAACAAAAGTAGGTCTGCGAAGCAATACCTATTGAATGGTTACTTGAAACATAAACAATAAATTGCTTCAGGACGTTGAGGACGCCGTCCCGAAGGACAAGCAACAGCCTTTTGAAATGGCAGGGGCGGATATTATCCGCCAGATTTTATATATTCCTTAGGGACATGGCTTGCCGTGTTCGTGAAGCTTGCATAAGAGATTTTTCGCTCCGCTAAAAACAGTTCAGTAAAAGTTGAAGAAAAAATTCAAAAAAACTCTTGACAGATAACTTTTAATGTGTTACTATGTTACCACGCTAAAGCGATGAAGAAAAATCGCTCAGAAAAATTTATATGATGAGGTAACAAATCATCAGAAAAGGAGTAATTATTATGAAAAAGAAAACCCTCGCCATTGTACTGGCAATCTTAGCAGTTATTATGTGCTTCACCTTCGCAGCATGTAACGGCGGCGCAGAAAACGCAGATGACACCACAGCAGCTAACACAGACGCAGTTTCTGACCTTGCCTACATAAAGGATAACGGTAAAATGATTATCGGCTATACCGAATTCGCTCCCATGAACTATAAGGACGATAACGGTGAACTCATCGGCTTCGAAACAGAATTTGCCAAAGCTGTTTGTGCAGAGCTCGGCGTTGAACCCGTATTCCAGCTTATTGACTGGGCAGCTAAGGAAACAGAGCTTAAATCAAAGACCATCGACTGCATCTGGAACGGTATGACCATCACACCCGACAGACTCGCTGAAATGGAAATCTCCACTCCCTATATGGCTAACAAGCAGGTTCTCCTCGTTAAGGCTGAAAACGCTGACAAGTACACCACAGCTGAAGCTCTCAACGGTGCTAACATCGTAGCTGAAATCGAATCAGCAGGTGAATCCGTAGCTAAAGAAGACGCATTCTTCGCAGGTGCTAACTACACAGCAGTTGACTCTCAGGCAAAGGCACTTATGGAAGTTGCTTCAGGCGTAGCAGACGGTTGCGTAGTTGACTATGTTCTCTCCATCGGTATGATCGGTGAAGGTACAGATTACGAAGATCTCGTAGTAGTTGACGAGCTCGCATTCGCTGACGAAGAGTACGGTATCGCATTCCGTAAGGGCGCTGATACATGTGCAGCTGTTAACGATGCTATGAAGGCTCTCGCTGAAAACGGCAAGCTTGCAGAAATCGCTGAGAAGTATAAGCTCACAGAACAGATTCTCGTAAAATAATTTAAACTTACAAATAAACCGATGCCGTCGTCACGACGGCATTTTGGTTGTTTTCGGATTAAGGATTATATAAAACACCGGGACGTAAAATTCCGTTCAGCCCACCGCTTCGGATTTCCGTCACCGTAAATTGAGGTAATTTATGAATTTTGCAGCAGTAAATGCCGATTTGTTTCTCGGCTTTTTTGAAAATATAAAGCTTTTCGGCATAACACTTTTATTCGCCATTCCCTTAGGACTGGTAGTTGCCTTCGGCTCTATGACGAAGTTTGCCCCTCTCAGAATGCTCACCAGAGCCTTCGTATGGGTAATACGAGGCACACCGCTGATGCTTCAGCTTTTCGTGGTATTCTATGTGCCCGGACTTATCTTCGATCTGAAAATTCCCGGTGAAAATCCGCGAATGACAGCGGCGGCCATAGCCTTCGTTATCAACTACGCCTGCTATTTCTCCGAAATTTACCGAGGCGGTATCGAAGGCATACCCAAAGGTCAGTATGAGGCAGGTCAGGTTCTCGGTATGACGAAAACCCAGACCTTCTTCAAGGTAGTTCTTATGCAGGTGGTAAAGCGTATAGTTCCACCTATGGGTAACGAAATTCTCACCCTTATCAAGGATACCTCTTTAGCCCGTGTTATCGGTGTTCTGGACATCATTATGGTGGCAGGACAGTTCTCGGCACGAGGTGTTATCTGGCCTTTATTCTACACAGCAGTATTCTTCCTTCTTTTCTGCGGTATCCTTACGGTTGTTTTAGGCAAGATAGAAAAGAAGCTCGACTATTACAGATAAGGAGGTACCGTTATGGCTATTCTTGAAGTAAAAAACTTAGAAAAAAGCTTCGGCAAAACACAGGTCCTGAAGGGTATTTCCTTTAATCTGGAGGAAGGTGACGTGCTTTCCGTTATCGGCTCATCAGGTAGCGGTAAGACAACGCTTCTGCGCTGCATAAATTTCCTCGAAACTGCGGACAGCGGTAAGATTACCGTAGACGGAGACGTTATTTTCGACTCGGAAAGTGAAAAGAAGCTTTCTAAAAAGGAACAGCTGGAAAAACAGCTTTCTATCGGTCTCGTTTTCCAGGATTTTAACCTTTTCCCTCAGTATAATGTTCTCGACAATGTAAAGCTCGCCCTTAAGGTGAGAGCGAAAAAGCGCCCCGATTTCAAAAAAAATAAAAAGGCAATCTACGAAGAGATTGACCTTAAGGCAAAGGCTGTTATCAAAAAGATGGGTCTCGAGGATAAGATGGCAAACTATCCCTGTGAGCTTTCAGGAGGACAGAAGCAGAGAGTTTCCATCGCCCGTGCTATGGCACTCGAGCCGAAAATCCTTTTCTTTGACGAGCCCACCTCAGCTCTTGACCCCGAGCTTACGGGTGAAATTCTGAAGGTTATCCGTGAGCTTGCCGAGGAGAATATGACTATGGTTATCGTTACCCACGAAATGACCTTCGCTAAGGAAGTTTCCGACTATATCGTGTTTATGGACCAGGGCGTTATCGCTGAAGAGGGCAGAGCTCAGGATGTTATATCTAATCCCCGCACCGACAGACTTAAGGCTTTCCTTAGCAAGATAAGTGACTAATCAGCAGCTTAACCATTGTATTGTTTTATGCAGTACAGTGGTTTTTTTGTTTGCCACGAAAATGCATCGCAACCTTACGGAATACATCGTATGGGCGACCATCGGTCGTCTTATGAATGCAGAATGCAGAGTGCAGAACGCAGAATTGCGGGTAAGGGTTCGGGAAGCAAAAAAGCAATACACCGCCAAATTAACAAATCGACTATAGTAGGG
>CALCHE010000225.1 GCA_937901145.1 uncultured Clostridia bacterium | reverse complement strand
TTTCCGCTCAAGCCGCTCGGGCTTTTACTTTGCCCCGGTCGGCAAAGTAAACAAAGCGCCCTTTTGCCTCGGAAAATACTTTCCTCGGTGACCGCCTTCGCCTGCTCGGCGGAGATAAACCACTGTCGTAGTAGTTTATAGTTAACGCTTGCTTCGTCCCGTTCAAAACCACAACTTCGCATGTTAAATCTTTCAGTAGCGCAAAACTGTCAGATCTCATAAAGAGGGGCACACCGTGGCAGGTGTGCAGACAGCCGATAATGTTTCAGATTTACAGGAGAATTTAATGTATCCTTTATCATTTTTATGCGGATTAAAAACATACGTAGGGACATGGCGTGCCGTGTTAGCAAAATTTTTTGCCACCCTTGCTTGCAGGGGAGGTGTCACGGAAGGGAACGGAGGTTTCGTGTAGCTTTATTTTATTCGTAACAGAATACAGTTATTTCTCTTTCGGAATAAATTTTCCTTGTATCTACTTTCCTTTATATGTATGTACCAAAAAAAGTATGTAAAAACACTGCAAATAGGGAGTTTTTTCTTCTGTAAACAGTTGATATTTTGTCGAAAAAATGTTATGATTAACCGAATGGACTATGTTGGTGTTTTATGAACTTAAATACAGGAGAAAAAAGGAGATTTTTAAGCTTAAACCTCAACACCCAAAAAACTATTTTTCAGAGAAAGGATCATAGATGTATGAAGTACAGTTATTATCCCGGTTGTACCTTACGAACCAAGGCAAAAGACCTTGACACCTATGCGAGAAAATCCGCAGAGGTTCTCGGCTTCGAGCTGGAGGAAATCGAAAACTGGCAGTGCTGCGGCGGTGTATATCCCTTAAGCAGTGATGAAATCGCCAGCAAGCTTTCCTCAGTCCGTGCACTCAACGAGGCAAAAGTCAAAGGTCAGGAACTCGTTACCCTCTGCTCAGCCTGCTATCACGTACTCAAAAGAGTAAACGACGATATGCAGAATGTGGAGGATATCCGAGTAAAGGCAAACAACTACATGAAGCTCGACGAGCCCTATGCAGGCGAAGCACAGGTTCTTCACTTCCTCGAAGTTCTCCGTGACAGAATAGGCTTTGACGAGCTTAAGAAAAAGGTTGTTAATCCCCTCACAGGTAAAAAAATAGGCGCATATTACGGTTGTCTTCTTCTGAGACCCGGTAACATTTTAGGCTTTGATAATCCTGAAAATCCCACTATCATAGAAGACTTTATCCGTGCTCTGGGTGCTGAGCCCGTAATTTATCCTTACCGTAACGAATGCTGCGGCGGATATATTTCTCTCAAAGCAAAGGATCTCGCATCAAAGATGTGCGATAACATCATGGACAGTGCATCAGGCTTCGGTGCCGATATGCTTATCACAGCCTGTCCTCTTTGCCAGTATAATCTTACAAAGAACTCCAAGGCTACTGTTCCTGTGTACTATTTCACAGAAATTTTAGCTGAGGCATTAGGTGTGAAAGGGGAGGAAGAATAATGAGTCACGCAAACAGCAAAACAGCAGCGGCAAAAATCGCTGAAATCAGCGGTTCCAACCCTCTTAAATGTATGAAATGCGGTAAATGCTCCGCTTCCTGTCCCGCTTTCGAAAAAATGGACATCAAACCCCATCAGTTTGTGTCCTATGTAGTTAATGAAGATATCGAAGCTCTCGCTAAATGCGAATCTCTCTGGTACTGCCTTTCCTGCTTCGCCTGTGTGGAAAGATGCCCCAGAGATGTAAAGCCCGGAAAGATTGTCGATGCGGCAAGACAGACCGTGATAAGACAGAAGGGCGGAAATTATCTTTCAGCCAATGAAATCCCCGCACTTATCGATGACGATATGCCCCAGCAGCTTCTCGTAAGTGCTTTCAGAAAATTCAGGAGGTAAGCAATGAACGGAATAGGTGTTTTCGTCTGTCACTGCGGCAGTAACATCGCAGCTACGGTAGACGTTAAAAAAGTTGTTGAGATGGCTAAGCTTGAGCCGGGCGTAGTACATGCTGAGGAATATCAGTATATGTGCTCAGAAGCCGGTCAGGAAAAAATCGCTAAGGCTATCAAGGAAAAGAAGCTTTCCGGTGTAGTTGTCTGCTCCTGTTCACCCCGTATGCACGAAACTACTTTCAGAAAGTGTGCTGAAAAAGCAGGCCTCAACCCCTATATGGTTGAAATCGCCAACCTTCGTGAGCAGTGCTCCTGGGTACACAAGGACATCGAAGAAGGTACTGAAAAGGCAGTTATTCTTACCCGTGCAGCTATTGCCAAGGTAAGCCTCAATACCTCTCTGGTCGCAGGTGAAAGCGGCGTAACAAAGAGAGCTCTCGTTATCGGCGGCGGTATCGCAGGTATCCAGACAGCTCTCGACATCGCAGATGCAGGCTACGAGGTAGACATCGTAGAAAAGACTCCCTCCATCGGCGGTAAAATGGCACAGCTTGATAAAACCTTCCCCACCCTCGACTGCTCCGCTTGTATTCTTACACCGAAAATGGTTGATGCAGCAGCTCACGAGAAAATCAATATCTACTCCTACAGTGAGGTAGAAAAGGTTTCAGGCTTCGTAGGTGATTTTACAGTTGATATCCGTAAAAAGGCAAGATATGTCGATATGACCAAGTGTACAGGCTGTGGTGCCTGTATGGAAAAATGCCCCAGCAAAAAGGCTCCCAGTGAATTTAACAGCGGTCTTAATAACCGTCCTGCTATCTACACTCCCTTCGCGCAGGCTATTCCCAATGTTCCCGTTATCGACCCCTCTCAGTGCTTAAAGCTCAAAAACGGCAAATGCGGTCTCTGTGAAAGAGTATGTCAGGCAGGCGCTATCGACTATAAGCAGGAGGATGAAATCGTTACCCGTAAATACGGTGCTATCGTAGTAGCTACAGGCTTCGAGGTTATCAAGCTCGATAACTATGACGAATATGCTTACAGCCAGAGTAAGGACGTTATCACTTCTCTTGAGCTCGAGAGAATTATGAACGCTGCAGGTCCCACAAAGGGTCACCTTGAGCGTCTCTCTGACGGTAAGGCTCCCAAAAACATCGTATTCATCCAGTGTGTAGGCTCCAGATGTGCTGACGGCAAGGGCAAGAGCTACTGCTCAAAGATTTGCTGTATGTACACAGCCAAGCACGCTATTCTCATCAGAGATAAATATCCCGATGTAAATGTTACAGTATTCTACATCGACGTTCGTACACCCGGTAAAAACTTCGACGAATTTTACAGAAGAGCAGTCGAGGAATACGGCGTAAACTACGTTAAGGGTCAGGTTGGTAAGGTTACTCCCGAGCCCAACGGTAAGCTTACAGTTCACGGTGTGGATCTTCTCGATAACAAACAGCTCAAGGTTGAAGCTGATATGGTTGTTTTAGCAGCTGCTATCGAGCCTTCTCCCGAGGTAAGAAACATCGCTACAATGCTTACAGCAAGTATCGATACAAATAACTTCATCACAGAAGCTCATCCGAAGCTTCGTCCCGTAGAGTCTCCCACAGCAGGTGTGTTCCTTTCAGGTATATGCCAGGGACCGAAGGATATTCCCGAAACTGTTTCTCAGGCAGGTGCCGCAGCAGTTAAGGTTATCGGTCTTTTAGCTAAGGATAAGCTCCTCACTAACCCCTGTACAGCTAAAGCTGACGAGCTTCTCTGTAACGGATGCAGCGCTTGCTTCAATGTTTGTCCTTACGGTGCTATCAGCTATGAAGACAGACAGATAAACGACCACGGTGTAAGAGAAACCCGCCGTATCGCTGTCGTTAACAATGCTCTCTGTCAGGGCTGCGGTGCTTGTACCGTTACCTGTCCTTCAGGTGCTATGGACCTTCAGGGCTTCTCAAACAGACAGATTATCGCGGAGGTGGATGCTATATGTCGATAAATCAGGAATTCAAACCGAAAATAGTCGCATTCTGCTGTAACTGGTGCAGTTATGCAGGTGCTGACCTTGCCGGCGGCAGCAGACTTTCCTATCCCGCCGATGTAAAGATTATCCGTGTTCCCTGTTCCTGCAGAGTAAACCCCATGTTTATTCTCCGTGCCTTCGAAAGAGGCGCTGACGGTGTTATCATCTGCGGATGCCATCCCGGTGACTGCCACTACAGCACAGGTAACTATTATGCCAGAAGAAGAATGACACTTCTCTTCTCGATGCTCGACTATCTCGGCATTGAAAAGGAAAGAACCCGTGTAGAATGGGTTTCTGCCGCTGAGGGCGTTAAGTTCTCCACTACTATGAACGAATTCGTTTCGGCTGTCCGTGAACTCGGTCCGAACAGAAGATTGGGGGATTTAAGATGCAAAGACTGATTGACAGAATGAAAGAGCTTTTAGCCGACGGCACAGCAGACCGTGTACTCGGCTGGAAGATGGGCGACCTGGGTTACAATCCCGAACCCCATTATTTTAACAGCGCAGAGGAGCTTGATGAGTTTATCTATGACGGCTTCTGCGGTGCAAACTTAAGTAAATATATGATTAAGGGCTCAGAGCTTGAAGGTAAGACTATCGTCCTTCTCAAACCATGCGACACATATTCCTTTAATCAGCTTATCAAAGAACACAGAGTTGACCGTGAAAAGGCATACATCATCGGTGTAGGCTGTAAGGGTAAGCTCGACATCGAAAAAATCAAGGCACAGGGTATCAAGGGTATTACTGCTGTTAAGGGTGCTGAAATCGGCGGCGACTGTGACGAGCTTACAGTTGAAACCGTTTACGGTGACAAAAAGGTAGCATATAAGGATGTAATGCTCGAAAGATGCCACGTATGTAAGGGCAAAGAACATAAAATCTATGACGAGCTTCTTCTCGACAGCGTGGACACCTGTGACGGCGACCGTTTCGAGGGTGTAGATGCTATCGACAGCCTTACTCCCGAAGAAAAATTCAATTTCTTCCGTAAGGAGCTTTCCAAGTGCATCAGATGTAACGCCTGCCGTAACGTGTGCCCCGCCTGCTCATGCAGAAAGTGTGTATTCGACTCCACCAAATTCGATGCATCACAGAAGGCTAACGTTGATCCCTTCGAGGAGAGCATGTTCCATATTATCCGTGCTTTCCACGTAGCCGGCAGATGTACTGACTGCGGTGAATGCAGCCGTGCATGTCCTCAGGGCATTCCTCTTCACCTGTTCAACAGAAAGTTCATCAAGGATATCAACGAGTATTACGGTGAATTCATCGCTGGTGATGATGCAGAAACCAAAGGTCCTCTTACTAACTTCACATTTGACGACCTCGAACCGGGCGAAAGGAGATAAGCGAAAATGAAAAAGTTTTTAAAATCAGACCTTAACGCTCTTCTCGGTCTCATAGGTGAAAGAATTTATCTTCCCGTTTCTGAAGCAGGTCAGACAAACTATGCTATATATAATGAAAACAGTGCAGTTGACCTTGACACTCTTAAAACCGTAAAGAGCGCAAAGGAAGTTTTCTTCCCTCAGAGTGAAACTCTTTACACTGCATTTATGGACGGCAAAAAAATTCGCATCGCTCAGGAAGAGCTCGAAAAGGAAGAATTCGTTCTTTTCGGTGTGAAAGCCTGTGATGTAAAGGGTATCGAGGTTCTCGACAAGGTATTCCTTTCAGAGCCCGTTGACTCATTCTATAAAGCAAGAAGAGACCACGGTGTTATCGTTGCTCTCGCTTGCGGTCAGCCCGAAGAAAGCTGCTTCTGTAAGGCATTCGGTATCGACTGTGCCGAGCCTTCAGGTGACGTAGCACTTTATGACTGCGGTGAATATTACTTCTGGGATGCTAAAACAGAAAAGGGTGCAGCCCTTACTGAAAAGTGTGCCTCAGTTCTCGCTGATGCAGATGAGGCTCCCGTAAAAGAAAAGCAGGAAGAAATCAGAAAGATTGTTTCCCTTCTTCCTTATATGAATATCTCCCTTGATTCCTGGAAGGGCGCTACTACTGACGAAAAGTTCAATTCTGCTGTATGGGAAGAGCTTTACAAGCCCTGTCTTGCCTGCGGAACATGTACCTTCGTATGTCCCACCTGTCAGTGCTATGACATCAAGGATTACAAAACAAAGAACGGTGTTCAGCGTTACAGATGCTGGGACTCCTGTATGTATTCCGACTTCACTATGATGGCTCACGGTAATAACAGAACAAGTCAGTTACAGCGTTTCCGTCAGAGATTTATGCACAAGCTTGTTTACTTCCCCGCAAATAACGACGGTATGTTCTCCTGCGTAGGCTGCGGCAGATGTGTTGATAAGTGTCCTGCATCAGCAAATATCATCAAGGTAATCAAGGCATTTGAAAAGGAGGGCAACAAATAATGTGCGATTGTAAATGTCACGAGAATTATAATCTTGACACACTTGTACCTCTGGTAGGTGTGGTTACAGATATCCGTCAGGAAACTCCCGACGTAAAAACCTTCAGAGTAAATGCTCCCGAAGGCGGCAAGCTTTTCGAGCATATGCCCGGTCAGTGTGCTATGCTTTCAGTACCCGGTGTCGGTGAGGCTATGTTCTCCATCACCTCATCACCCACAAACAAAGAATATCAGGAATTCAGCATCAAAAAGTGCGGTGTTCTTACCGATTATCTCCACGAGCTCGAGGTTGGTGACGAAATCACCGTAAGAGGTCCCTACGGTAATGCTTTCCCCGTGGAAACAGAGCTTAAGGGAAAAGACCTTCTCTTCGTTGCCGGCGGTATCGGTCTCGCACCCCTTCGCTCCGTTATCAACTATGTGCTTGATAACCGCGAAAACTACGGTAAGGTAGACATCCTTTACGGCTCACGTTCAGCTGATGATCTCGTTCAGCTGAAGGAAATCCAGGAAAAATGGATGAATGCCAAGGATGTAAATGTTTATCTTACCATCGACAGACCTCAGGAAGGCTGGGACGGTCACGTAGGCTTCGTACCTGCTTATCTTAAGGAGCTTGAGCTCTCCTGTGACAAGACAGTTTTAGTCTGCGGTCCGCCGATTATGATCAAGTTTGTTCTTGCTGCCCTTACAGAAATGGGCTACTCAAAGGAGCAGGCATACACCACTCTCGAGCTTCGTATGAAGTGCGGTGTAGGTAAATGCGGCAGATGTAACATCGGCTCCAAGTATGTATGTAAGGACGGACCTGTTTTCCGTTGTGACGAAGTAGACGAATTACCCGACGAGTATTAATCTGGAAAGGACATTATAAATATGAGCAATTTAGTAAATGTATATTTTTTCGGTAAAAAGTATGAAGTACCGGGCGAAATGACCATTATGACTGCTATGGAATATGCAGGCTACACTCTCTCCAGAGGTTGCGGCTGCCGTCACGGCTTCTGCGGTGCCTGTGCCACCATTTACAGAATAAAGGGCGACAACACCCTTAAAACCTGTCTTGCCTGTCAGAAGCAGGTAGAAGACGGTATGTATGTAGCATCCATTCCCTTCTTCCCCACTGACAAAAGAACCTACGACATTCAGGAAACAAAGCCCACAGAAAAGGTAATGATGGAGCTTTATCCCGAAATTTACAGCTGTATCGGCTGTAACGCCTGTACAAATGCATGTACTCAGGACCTCAACGTAATGCAGTACATCGCTTATGCACAGAGAGGCGAATATGAAAAGTGCGCTGAGGAATCCTTCGACTGCGTAGCCTGCGGCTGCTGCAGCGTGAGATGTCCCGCAGAAATCTCTCATCCTATGGTTGGTCTTCTTGCACGCCGTATGGTAGGTAAGTACATCGCTCCCGAAACCGAGCATCTCCAGAACAGAGTTGCTGAAATCAATAAGGGTGCATACGATGAGCTTATCGAAAACATTATGCAGAAGCCCATCACAGAGATGAAAGAACTTTACAATACCAGAGAAATCGAGAAATAAGGAGGGAAAGCCAATGTTTACAGCTGATATGCTCGAATCAATCAAAAAGGTTGAAGCAACCAGAGAAGAAAGAATGAAGACTGAGCCCCGCAGAATGACTGCAGAGGAAAAGGATGCCCTTCTTAAGGCTTATCATCCCGACTACCGTGAAGACGGCTTCGCTGAAATCAAGGTTGGTCCCAACAAGGGTCAGAAGGCTCCCAAAGAGCTCACAGATCTTATCCATTCAAACAGCAGACTTTTAAAGGAAAAGGTTGACCTTTCCAAGGTTGACTATGAAACAGACGTTCTCGTTATCGGTGGCGGCGGTGCAGGTTCATCTGCAGCTATCGAAGCTCACGAAGCAGGCGCAGACGTAATGATCGTTACCAAGCTTCGTATCGGTGACGCCAACACAATGATGGCTGAAGGCGGTATCCAGGCAGCTGATAAAGAAAACGACTCTCCCGTACAGCACTATCTTGATGCTTTCGGCGGCGGTCACTTCGCAGCCAGACCCGAGCTTCTCAGAAGACTCGTTATGGAAGCTCCCGACGCTATCAGATGGCTTAACGACCTCGGCGTTATGTTCGATAAGGAAGAGGACGGCAGAATGGTTACTACCCACGGTGGCGGTACCTCCAGAAAGAGAATGCACGCATGTAAGGACTATTCAGGTGCTGAAATCATGAGAAACCTCCGTGACGAGGTTCTCAACAGACAGATCCCCGTTATTGAATTCACTTCTGCAGTTGAGCTTATCAAAGACGATAAGGGTCAGGTAGCAGGTGCAGTTCTCCTTAATATGGAAACAGGTGACTACCTCGTAGCTAAGGCAAAGACAGTAGTTATCGCTACCGGCGGTGCAGGCAGACTCCACTATCAGAACTTCCCCACCTCAAACCATTACGGTGCTACAGCTGACGGTCTCGTACTCGGCTACAGAATCGGTGCACCTCTCCTTTATCAGGATACTATTCAGTACCACCCCACAGGTGTTGCTTACCCCTCACAGCTTTTCGGTGCTCTCGTAACTGAAAAGGTTCGTTCACTCGGTGCTATGCTTGTTAACAAAGACGGTGAAGCATATGCTCATCCTCTCGAAACCAGAGACG
>CALCHE010000224.1 GCA_937901145.1 uncultured Clostridia bacterium | reverse complement strand
TCAAGCCTATCTCTTCATTATTTAGGTCAAAGTATGCACTGCCTCCGATGCTTTCGAGTCGGCCTGCTCGGATAAGGTCGGCGGTGATGGTATGCGCTGAAAGATAACGCCAGATAGCCTCACCTGTTTTTACATTCACACCGTTTTCAAATACAGGATTACCGTTTTCATCCCAGGAGGTACAGACACCGAAGCCGCCCGCATTGAGGCAGAATATAACATCACCTGACTTACACTCTTCGAGAGTCGGCTTCGAATGATAATAAAATTCCACAGAGCCGTCTTCGTTCTTTTTTTCTGTAGCATAAAGACCGAGAGCATTTGCTAAAGCTCCGTTTAAATCAAGGGTTTTCTGTTCGATATTTGACACGTTCTTTTCCGCCTCTTTCTTAAGAGATTTTATAATCATAGATTCTCTTTTGGTAAAAGGTGCAGATGAGGAATAATTTTTCTGCTCCGCACTCTCACCCACGGACTTTAGACTCGATGTACCGTTAAGTGTGTAAACATGAGCTGTTACGACAGTATCGAAGGTGTTACCCTTTATGTCCGTGAAAGAGATAACATCCATCGGATAAAGAAAGGGCATAGGAAAGCAGCTGCATTCAAAGGGCACATAGGTGAACCCGCAAAGAACTGTGCCGATGTTTGCCGCTACATCGTAAGCGCTCGTCTGTATAAGCTCGTTACCTTCGATATTAATTACATAACCTTCTTCACCGAAAAGCTCTGTGTTTTCTTCATCAACGACTATCTGTACACCCGTAACGGTTATGCTTTCGTCTGTTTCGGAGCTGTAGCGGTTTGAAGTGTTTATATGAACATCTGTCTTTTGATACCAGGATAAACGAAGATTACCGTTCCAGTCGGCAAAGGCACAGGTACCCGTAATCTCTGCCGACCACTGTATAAGCTGACGGTAGGTAATATCGGAGCTTTCAGGCTTATTCGCCACCGTATATTCACCGTTGGGAAGGCTTCCGAAATCGACAGAGGCTGAAAGAGATACACCGCATTCGGTACAGCAGACCGAAACGATGCTTTTTACGGTCATCGGGAAGGTAAATTTGCTCCAATCGACCTTCTTGTCGAATTTCATCATATTATCAAGGGCAGCAACGGAAATCTTAGTAAGAGGCTTCGGATTTTCGTCCACGGTAAAATAACCGCAGTCCATATAGTGCATATTTTCCTCGGGAGCCTCCGTGTCTTTTATGCCGAGCCTTATAAAGAGCTTCGCACCGCCTAAGGATATTCCGTCGAATCTGCCGTCACTGTTATCAAGAGTAAACCTCACCTCAGCGGCAACAGCGGAGCCGATTTCGATGTTTTCACCCGTGGCACTGTATCGGTCAATTGAGAAGCTGCCCGAGACTATATTAGCATCGGTAGCAGTGAAATCTTCGCCCTCGCTCCCCTCTCTGAGCTGTACATCTATGCTTACTGTCTGTCTCTGCTTTTCAGCAAAGAGCTCTTTCATTCTGTCTGTAATGGGATACATAAGCTCCCTCCTTATCTTTCTGTAATATTGAAGGCGACATTACTCCACAGCCCTTTTCGGGCATTGTAAAGAGGCGTGCTTCTGTCACCTACGTAAAAGGTTTTTGTAAGGTAACCGTTTTC
>CALCHE010000223.1 GCA_937901145.1 uncultured Clostridia bacterium | reverse complement strand
GTATAGCTCAGTTGGTAGAGCAGCGGTCTCCAAAACCGCGTGCCGAGGGTTCGAGCCCTTCTGCCCCTGCCAAAGGAAAAAGTCCGAAAAGCCTTGATTTTACTAGGGTTTCGGGCTTTTTTCATACCTAAAATTAATTTTGCTAAAATCGCAATTTACCGTAAAATATCGTACATTTTCGAGCACTATATGTCCCCCGATATGTCCCCCGTAAAAGACCGCGAGCCCTGTTATTATAAGGGGTTTTGAGTTTTGGGTTAATTGAAAATATAGCGTTTTTTAGGGTGTTTTTTACCGCGTGCCGTAATTTTGATGCTTTCATCGCTCATTCATCGCTCATTACCTATTGATAAATGAGTGATGAAGTGATATAACACATAAAAATATTGAGTAAAAAAATTGAGCAGAAAGACCGATAAATCTTTCTGCTCTTAATCTTTTATGAAACTAAGGTTTCCTTGATAAATTTATCCTGCAGCATCGCAGCGTTGGTTTTGGTTGCATCATCAACATGAGTGTAAATATTTGCAGTAACACCGTACTCACTGTGTCCCATAAGCTCCTGTGCTGTTTTAATATCAACACCTGACCATTGAAGCATAGAACAGTAGGTGTGACGGAGCTGATGTGCGGTGAATTCTTCAAAGCACTCATCCGCAAAGCAAAGATTATTCTCATCTGCACCGTCAGCTACCCTTAACGCTTCCATATAGCTCTCGAAAAGGCGTTTCCACGCTGTTTCCGTCATTCTTCCTCCGTAAACCTTCTGAACAACATAGGAGCCCTTAGAATGCTTTTTAGCTTCAAGAAGTAAATTACAAAGAAAATCATTCATAGGTATTTTCCTCATACCGGCTTTGGTTTTAGTTTCCTTCAACTCGCACTGTTTGAAATCATAAGATTTATTAACGTTGATGATTTTGTTCTTAAAGTCAATATCAAACCAAGTCAGAGCCGTAAGTTCGCCTCGTCTAAGGCCTGCAAGAAGCATTATACAAGCAGGGAGCTTTGCTCTGTGCTCAGTGGTGAGAATTAACTGAATTGTGTGCTTATTTATAGCGGTACGGGTTTTTGTGACTGAATTTTTGGGAATTTTCAAATCTTCGCAGGGATTACAGAAGTTATAGGCTCTCTCTTTTCTTGCAAATTCAAAGACATTAGCAAGAGCTCTGATATATCTTTGAATAGTTTTCTTCGCCGTAGTTTTGCCTGTTGACGGATTCTTCTTGTATAATTCGTTTATGGCGGGTTGAATGTGAGAAGGAAGAATATCATTGAGCTTTGTTTTTGCAAGAAGTCCGCCTTTATAATCTATAAAGTATTGTAATCTCGCTTTCAAGGTTTTGAATTCAGACTCTTTGATATTGTCACACATAACTTCGCTTTCTATTGTTTCAAGATAATGATTTACCCACTTTATAAGGGTATCATTATTTTTCAGAATGTTCAATCCGCTGTCTATTGCGTTCTTATACTCTCTTACTCTCTTCTCAAGCTCTTTCTCCGTCTGAGCCTTGAGCTTTTTGTATTTGGGTTTTCCGTTAGCATCTGTACCTATATAAAGTCGGGTACAAAAGCTGTTTTTTTCTACATAAATCTTATTCATTTTGTCCTCCTGAAAAAGTATTTGAGGGATGCTTTCGCACCCCTCACGTCAATATTACTGTTTAACATCATTATCATCAAATGTGCCGAGTCCCATTTTGAGAAAATCATCCTGACTGACACGCCATTCTCTTCCGATTTTTCGAGCCTTGATTGTACCTTTCTGACAGTATTTCTTTAACGTCTCATAATTAAAGCCCGTCAGACCTGCCACCATCTCAAGAGTAAGCAGATAAGGTAAACCGTCAAGGCTTGAAATATAATTTCTTTTAATTGCATTAATCTTCAATAAACATCACCTCCTTATCGTGAATCCCTGTCTCTTTGACGGAGCAGGTATCTGTAATAGTGCTCGCAGGCTTTCAGCACAAAATCTTCAAAGTCTTTATCCTTAACCTTAGGTGCAACTTTCTGTAATCTTTCCATAGACACTTTGAACATAGGCTTCTGATTTGCCTTATCTTCCTGCATTATGGTTTCAATGTCCTCATAAGACAGCTCACCCGTCTGACTTAACTTTTTGAAGCGGACGGCCTGAGAAAGAGACGGTGTTCTTTCCTCAAGCTCAATCGCATCAAGAAGAGCATACTGCTCCTCATCGGTGAGATAAGAAAGCTCAACAGCAGGTGTAAGAGCAATTTTTTCTTCATCAACAAGCTCAAGGAGTTCGGGAATCAAATAGGTCAAGCGGATATATCTGCGAACTTGGTCTTTACTTTCTCCGGCAGATTCACCAACAACCTCAACTGATAACTTCTGTGCAAATTGCATAGAAGTTTTACCCTGATGTTTGAGTGCATCTAATTTAAGCTTGTAAGCAAACGCCTTTTCAGACGGGAGAATATGCTCACGGTGAAGATTACTGTCAACGAGCATAATAGCCGCTTCATCACGGCTGACGGCATAAATAAAAGCAGGTACTGTTTCCAGCCCTGCTTTCTGTGATGCTCTCATTCGTCTGTGCCCTGAGATAAGTTCATATTTATCTTTTGTATTTTCAAGCGGTCTTACAACAATTGGTGTAAGAATACCTTGCTGTTGAATGCTTTCAATGAGAAGGTTCATTTCCTCATTGTCAAGCACCTTATAAGGATTTCCCTCAAAGGGATGAATTATTTATACCGGAATGTTTACCGGTGATTTGATATTTTGATTAAACATAATTTACCTCCATAAAAATTAATAATTTCTTTTATACTTTTCTTGCTCTAATCTGGCGAGTCTTAAATACTCCCTTACTGAAAAATAACGGGTACCTGAATATTTGGCATAATACTCACTTGCACCCATTTCTTCTTCATAATACCCATCACTGTCAGCCTTTTTCTCTTCCTGCATTTTCTTGCAAAGATCTTCAGCATTCATATCATCTACCTCCCTTCATGATGTTTTTCTTTGACCTGAGCTCTTTCGGGGAAGTACCATTCACGGATAAGTGCCTTCTCCGCTTCAAGGCTTTCCTCAAGTCCCGGTCTGTCTTTGATGATTCTTTTTGCAATGTTAATCTTTTCTCGCAGTGCACCGATTTCAGACGTAAGAAAATCCCGACGGTCTATAAGGTCTTCCTTAACCGTCGGGTCTTTACATCTTCTTATCTGATTGTAAATTTTGTTACGCTGAGTTTTCAGCTCCTCCATGCGTATGTCAGTCCTTGAAATGAATTTATCAACCTCTGCAAAGTCATAAAGCTTTTCATTGATAGCAAGCTCAATCTGCTTATGCATAAACTCAATCCTCGGTGCAGAATATTTCATCTTCGGTGAGAACGGATGCGGATTGCAGTTATTCTTTTCGGCTATTGCTCCCACAAACAAGAGAGCAAGAAAGAAAAGTGATATGACAGGTGCACCGAGCACGGCACCGCCCACAAGCATCTTTGTAAAATCAGAAACAGTTCTGCTGAAATTTTCAGGATGACGGTAATGCTCTGCCGATTCCTTGAACTCATAACCTTTGTAATTGAAAACAAAGATTTGATTTTTCAGATAGTTATTTGCACGGGTGTAGTTGTAAAAGTTTTCATTCACCTCATAAAGATTCTGATGGTTGATTCTCTCCCAAAGACTTTCATAAGAGTATTCATCACCAAGATTTGAAAGTTTAACTCCGTGCTTGTCGGTACGGTAACCAATCTTGCCGTCATCAAACCAATAACCCTTCTGACTCATAATTCTGAAAAACTGTTTTATGCTTCTGCTTCTCGGAATAGCATAATCAATATCTTCACGCATATAATCATATTTTGTTTTGATACCTTTCTGCATTGCTTTGTAAACATTGTATGGTATGCGTTTGCCTTTCGGATTTTCAATAACAGACAGTCCGTGCTCAAGACAGATTTCATCACTCGTCTTTCTGAACAGTCGATACATAGCTCTGTCTTCATTCATCTTTCTTCCGTCCGTCATTGAAACAGAATTAATGACTATATGACAGTGAACACAGTTGGCATTGAGGTGGGTGGCAACAACCATTTCATAGTCAGGTCTCGCCTCCCGGCTCGGTCGGTGCTTCTGCTGCGCAGAGGTCTCCACCGGAGACCCGCACCCCCACATTTTATTCGCAACTTCCATTGCAACCTGCTGTGCTTCTTCGGGTGTAACCTCTCCCGGCTTGAAAGAAATATATGCGTGGTAGGCAACAATGCCTCCCGTCTTTCCATACATTTCTTTTGTATCAATCATCTGCTGTGCAGCAATATCAGGGTCACAGTTAATACCGTCAACAAGAACTCGCTGTTCACTTTCAAGATTTGTTTTATCTTTGTCAGTAGCATAGTGAAGTGAAGAAACAAGGTCAGAATATTTTGACAAGTCAGTTTTACTTTTGTTTGCGGCGTAAGACACAACCTGATGAATGTTACCCCTAATGGGCCAAATTCTTGTAACTGCCATTAAACAAATCTCCCTTTGCCCGGTTTAAAATATTTTGCAATATCAGATTCAAGTGAACGAATTTCTGTAAGAACTTCCTTGCACTCATTACGGTCAATGAAGCCGATTGCATTAGCTTTAGCCGTAAGCTGATTAAGATTAGTACCGACTCTGCGAAGCTCAATGATAAATTGTTTGTAATCAACAGGTGGAGCCTCAACAAGCCTTGTACCTAAAATCATTGCTCTGATAATTTTGCTTCGGTCAGTTTTCATTACCTTACAAAACTTATTCAACACTTCGTTTTCTTCTTCACTGAGATATACATGAAAATCAATTTCTCTTTTTCGTTTTGACATAGGAATTCTCCTTTCTTTGATTTTTGTGTTGGGATATGCCCATAAAAATGCTCTGTTTTTACGGATTTGCGGATACAAATCCAATGCTTGCTAAACTTCGGACCAAAATCCAAATAGTAATAGCAAGCGTTGATTTGTCCTCGTTTAATTACCTGCCGCATAAGAAAAGGCGAGCTGTTCAGGCTCGCTTTCCTTTATCGTTTCAGACTGATGCATCATTGTTCTAAGGGTAATGTTTGTGAGTTTCATCATCGCACGAAACATTAATCACCTTTGCAAATTCTTTGAACAGTTGCAGATTAAGTTTAAGTTTTTGCATGAGGTGGCCTCCTTTCTTATAAATTTTAGATATAAAAGTGCACCCGTCAAAAATATGACGAGTGCTATGCAATTAAAAAATCTAACGCAGTATTCATATATCGGAATTTAAGTTTTTTGGTATAAAAAAAGCACCCGTCAAAAATATGACGAGTGTTATGTATCTGACTGCAAAATCAAAAAAATGTGACGCAGTATTCAATAATCCAATTTTAAGATTTTAAACATAAAAAAGTACCTGCTACTGTTAAAGCAACAAGAGTATATGTGTTCGATTGAAGGTTGATTTTTATATAACCTTAGTATTTAAGCGTTTTATAATCTTCATACTTGTAAACTTTTGCATATAGCATAAACATAAAGTGAATAATAGAAGAAACTGAACAAGGAGAGCAATATGATGGAAACGCCAGAATTTATTAAGAGTAGGCAAACATATGCGGTAAATCTGCCTGTGATAAACGAAAACGGCTGTTATGAAATAAGACTTGAAAGCATCGGGGGTCTCGGCGCTAATCTTTGCGGAAAGTTGCTTGGGGAACTGGGCGCCGCTTATTTGAAGCTCAATGCAACGGCGTTTTCAAGTTACGGTTCTGAAAAGCGAGGTTCACCTGTTAAATCTTATGTTCGCTGGAGTGAGCCGGAGCGTGAGATTATGCAAAACAGCCCTGTAGAACGGCCTCATCTTTTGGTGCTGTTTCATCATGCACTTTCGAAAACATTTCCCGTAACAGCAGGTGCAGATAAGAATTGCATAATTGTAGTAAATACCGATGAAACGCCTGAAGAAATCCGAAATGACCTTCGTCTGTATGCAGGGACTGTATGCTGTGTAAATGCATTGGAATTGGCTCTCAAAAGTAAAGGCCGAATAAATATGGTTATGCTTGGCGCTATAGCAAAAGCATCAGGCTTTATTCCGGTTGAAGCCGTAAAAGAATTGGTGAGTGATACCATAGGCAAAAAATATCCCGCTATGCTTGAAAACAACCTTAAAGGTATAGATCTGGGATTTGACAGTGTAACAACCCGAAAATTTGAACCTGACGGACTCTTTGAAAAGGTAGAATATAGTGAAATCCGCAGTAAGTGGGGATACAAAAATGCACCCCTTGGCGGTGCTAATACCCATTTCGGAAGCACAGTGGATAACGATTTGTCACCTTCAAGAGAAGGTTTTATCCCTCTTTTTCTTCCCGAAAAATGTATTCATTGCGGACTTTGTGATACGACCTGTCCCGATATGGTATTTCAATTTTTACAAGGCGAATACCGAGGCAAGAAAACGATGATGAACAGAGGCCTTGACTACCATCACTGCAAAGGCTGTTTGAGGTGTGTTGATGTATGCCCGACAGGTGCTTTGGTCACAGGAAAAGAAAACGAGCACCCCGATAAAAAATGGTTTCTACGCAACAAAGACCTGATAACAGATAGTCTTGATTTTGAGCCTGCCGGTGCTGACCCTTGGGTAACGAGCGAATCGTATTTAGATGAAAAGCGTGTAGACGGAGGTCTTATGTAAAATGGAAACAGCAAAACAGAAACTATTATTCGAAAGTGGCAACGAGCTTGCTGCCTATGCAGCCAAACAGATAAATTATCATGTGATGGGTTATTATCCTATCACACCGTCTACACAGATTGCAGAATATTTAGACAGAATGGGTGCGAACGGTAAGCATACTATAGCTTTAATACCAGCCGAGGGGGAACACAGTGCCGCAGGCATCTGCTATGGTGCTTCTGCCGGTGGCGGTAGAGTTTTCAATGCCACCTCTGCAAACGGGCTTTTATATTCTCTCGAACAGCTGCCCGTTCAGTCAGGTACAAGGCTTCCTATGGTGCTCAATGTTGCCTGCCGTACAGTGTCGGGACCTCTTTCAATAAAAGGTGACCACAGTGATATTATGTTTACCCTTAATACAGGATGGATTATTTTATTTGCAGATTCTCCTCAAGAGGTTTATGACTGTAATATATGCGCTGTTAAAATTGCCGAGTCGTTGAGACTTCCTGTTATAGTAGCATTTGACGGCTTTTTTACAAGTCACCAAAAGCGTAACTGCTATGTGTTCTCAGAAGATGAAACAGTTCGTAATTTTATCGGTCATGTAAGAACCGATTACACTTGTCTGAACCCCGAAAAACCTGTAACAATCGGATCATATATGAACGAGCCTGATTTGATGAATAATAAATACCAGCTTCATTTGGCAATGGAAAAGGCTCGTACCGTTATCCCGCAAGTGTTTGCAGAATATGAGCAGTTATCGTCAAGAAAACTGAAAACGGTGAAATACTATAAAGCTGACGATGCGGAAGTTCTGCTTTTTATATTGGGTTCAGCTTATCATACTGCTAAAGCGGCGGTAGATAAACTCAGAAACAAGGGTAAAAAAGTCGGCGTTTTTACTATTGGCGTATTGAGACCCTTTCCGGCGGAGGAAATCACTGATTTATGTAAAAATGTAAAAACTATTCTCGTAGCCGATCGTCAGGACAGCTACGGCGCAGGTGGCGGTAATATGTCGCTTGAGATACGGGCTGCTTTACAACAAAAGGGATTGACACCTCGGGTTATCAGTCGCATATACGGTCTTGGCGGACGGGATTTCTTTGAAAAGTATGCTATAGATCTTTTTGAGTCTTGTTATACGGAAAATACACCTGACTTTGATTATTTGGGTGTTTATCCCGGGGAAACCGAGTTTGAACCTAAGCCGTATTTTAAAGCCGTTACAGGCAGTGAAATTCCTGCTATTATCTCGTGTGCTGAAGAAAACGGCAAGCTGATTGTCAGGAGTGCTACAGTTCGTGATACTACTGCACGACTCAAGCGACTTGCTCCGGGTCACGGTGCTTGCCCCGGTTGCGGAATACCTGTCAATGTAAACTTATTGCTCAGAGGAATTGAAGGCAATGTTGTACTGCTGTTTCAGACCGGTTGCGGTATGGTGGTCACTACAGGTTATCCAAAGACAGCTTTTAAAGTTCCTTATGTACACAATCTGTTTCAGAACGGTGCTGCAACTTTAGCAGGACTTTCTAAAATGTATCACAAGATGCAGGAGCGTGGCGAGCTTCCTCAAGGGGATATTACATTCATTATGGTAAGCGGTGACGGAGGCATGGATATAGGTATGGGTTCTGCTTTGGGTACTGCCCTGAGAAATGATCCTGTAATACTTTTTGAATACGACAACGGCGGTTATATGAATACGGGTTATCAATTGTCTTATTCAACACCTATGGGTGCTAAAAGCGCCACCTCACACCTGGGAGAAAAGCAACGGGGAAAGAGCTTTTTTAATAAGGATATGCCGCGCATTATGGCGTCTACGGGTATGCCTTATGTTGCTACTGTCGCCGAGAGTGAACCTAATGATTTTATAAAAAAGGCGGCAAAAGCACAGTACTATGCTAAGAATTACGGAACTGCTTACATCAAATGTTTGTCAGCTTGTCCGCTTAATTGGGGAGATAAGCCTAATACTGAGCGCAAGGTTATTGCCGCTGCAGTAAACAGCTGTTATTTTCCGTTATATGAAGTTGAACTGGGACACACTTCTCTTTCTTTTGATCCCGAGGCAAAGAATAAAAAAATACCTGTGGCGGATTGGCTAAAGATGATGGGCAGAACCAAACATTTATGTGAAGAAAAACACAGTGATATATTAAGATTAATTCAACAAGAAGTAGACCTTCGGTGGAATCGTCTGAAGGCGATGTCGGAACATCCTGAATTATAGTGGAGGAAATAGTTTGAGTAACCGTTTACAATATGAACCATTACTTTCACGAATTAACAAATTCCAGTTTGCCGAATAGAGTATTTACAACTGCTCTCCCCGTGAGGGCAGTTATTTTTTTATGCTCATACAAAAAATGTGACGCAGTATTCATATACCAAAATATTGAAATTTATGTACCGTTGTAGTATACTTTTGATAATCATTTCAGGAGGTGAAGCTATGACCGGTGTAAGATATAAAATACCTATGCTGTCCGCAAAAGCAATTCTTGCTTACGCAAAACCCGTTGGCGAAGATATATACTCTTTTAATCTCAACAAAGCGGAAACTGCAAGTGTATTATTGAATCACGGCGATACCTATCAGGATGATAATGCTGTTTTCTATCAACTGATGTCTATGCTTCACAGAGACGGTTCTTCATCTAAAGATGATGAGCTGATAATTGATGATTTGTACGACGCAATTATCTATCTTGACTTTGCAGGTATCTTTGACAGAAGTGCAGAGTATCCTAAAAATGCTTTAAGACAGAAAAAGGCTGAATCTATGTTCCGTCCTGAAGGTATTACTCTTGACCTTGGAAGCGGTCAGCATAAATATCTTGCCTTTGAGCGTTCTGCTTCTATGAGCAGAAATGCAAAGCTGTCATTTGTCCGTGCTGACCTTTATGATGAAATTACACGCAGAATAACCCTTAATCTAAAAATTGATGTCTGTGAGCTTTCAAAGCTTTATGCATATAACGGACTTTTGTTTTCATCAGGTATCAGAGTTGAACCTGATAATAAATTCTTCCTTGAAAATGTTGCTATTGTACCTAATCCCAAACATATTACAAATGATGTTTCTTATGTAACTGTTACTGACGTTACGGGTGAAGGCAGTATCCGAAAATATGAAAGAACAGAATGTACAGGTGATATTGAAACTACCCGCTTTGACGGTATGGGACTAATTTCACCTGAGTTTGCTGATGAACTTGATAAAAAGATAGGCAGTAAAAAGCATTACAGTTCTTTTCAGATTCGTATGCCATATATCAAGGGAATGGTACATAAAACCGATTTCAAAGCCTTATTCAGAGAAGCTGGCATTGAAGCAATAACCGATATATGGGGAAGAAAGCATAGAGTTGACAGCCTTTGTATGATACTTACCGAAAGTCAGTTCAAGGGCTACAAGTGGCTGAAACAGTATAATATTTCTTGGCAGACATATGTACAGCTCTGCCGTGCTTATGAGCACACAATATACATCACAAATGTGAGTAAAACAGAAGCTGAGGATACAACCGAGCTTAACTATCAGTTCCTCAATACGGTAAAAATGCTTTCATCTGAATTCAGACCTGATGATTTACCTTTGGGTTGGGAGCATTCTCCTGCAGAGGATGAAAGAATGTGGCTGACCAAGCCGACAGAGCAGAGGTATTATGACCTTCGCAGTGATACTGATGCCCGTATAAGGTATTTTACCGATAAAGCAGATGAATGGACCTTCGGCAGAAAAAGCCGCAGCTATCATCTTGCAGAGCTGTTGAGGAAAAATCCCAAGTTTATCAATGAACCGTACTTTGTCCGTCAGCTTGATGATGCCGCAGAAAGCTTGCTTAAAGATTACTCAATAGGCAGATTACTTGTTGACGGAGACAACCGATTCTTTGCGGCTGATATTATGGAATTATTCTATGAGCTTATCAGAGATAACGGCGGAAGACCTGATATTTACTCGGACATAAAAAATGAATTCCTTGAGACGAATGAGTTTTATGCTCCCGGTGCTGTTTATTCTGAGCAGGATATCTATGCTCTTCTTCGCAATCCCCATATTGCAAGAAATGAAGAAGCACTTGTTAAGCCGTTAAAAAAGATAGGCACTTACAGAGAAAAGTACCTTTCAGGTCTTACGGATGTAATTATGGTAAACTCTGTTTCACTCCTTGCCGAAAGACTCGGCGGTGCAGACTTTGACGGTGATATGATTAAAACAGTAGCCGAGCCGAGATTAACAAGCTGTATTATGAGTAATTACAGCGAATCCGATTTATCTCTCGGTGGCAATCTGCCTTTATTAAGCATACCATCCGCAGAGCCAATAATTGCTGATGCAAATGATTGGTACAAACGCTTTGAAACAATACGAAACACATTCTCATCCCGTGTCGGTCAGATTTCAAATGCGGCACTTGACAGAAGTATAATCGCCTATGACGAAAACACCGACGACGAAAAGAAGGAGCAGTACCGCAAGGAAACAGAGGTTCTTGAAATACTTACAGGTCTTGAAATAGACTCAGCTAAAAGCGGTATAAAGCCTGATTTGACAGAATATCTTGAAACCAACAAAGCCGAAAGAACATCCTTCCTTAAATACAAGGCTCTTATTGAAAAGACAGAGGGCAAGCGCCGTTGGTATGAGCCTACCTTTGATGAACGCTTCAAGAAATTCTTTGAAGGTCAGAATTGGGATGAGGTCAGCTCTAATCTTGAAAAGCTCCCGTATTTTGCAAGAGAGCTGAAAAAGAATACACCAAGGGCAAAAATTCATCAGGCTGATGCAAGTGAGCTTTTTACCTTTGCAAAAAATTTCGGTTGGAAAAAGAAGCTTGATCCGAAGATTCTTGATTATGTAGGCAGAGTAATAACCGATTATGAAGAGTGCCTTAAAAGAATAAGGGCAAGGCGACACGCCGCAAGCAAGCTCAAAGCAAAGCACAATGACATTAACCGTATTCTGTATATGCAGAACAAGGAAAACGATTATGAAGCCGATGAGCTTGCCGCAGTATTTATTAACCTGCCCGAAGAAAGAGTAAATGAGATATATTCTGCAGTAAGAAATGAAAATTGGCACTTTATGAAAGATGAAGAGAGATATGCCTTTCTCATAAAGCATCTGCCCGAAACAGAGTACAGAGAGTATTATGATATCTTTGCTGATTTCCGTTTCGGCGGGTACAAACTGTTGCCCGATATTATTACCGAAACACGGAACTACAACATATCTGCAAATGCTTCTGCTATGCAGTATCCCAACGATTCCGAGGAGCTGACATTGATGGTAAAAGCCTATCTCAGAAATCCCGTAGGCAACTACCGTGAAACTGTTTCAAAGGAAGCTGCAAGGATAATTGAAACTCACGTTATCTCTTTCAATGCTTCTGTAAAATATATTGTTGCTCTCGGAAAGCGTGATTTCCTTTATGATGCTTATTACAGACACATTAACAGATTTGCAAGGAAGGGAGAATAAGTTTATGACTAATGAATGGCTTGAATTCAAAGCATATACCGATGCTCCCGTCTTTTGTGCAGAAAACAAGCAATCAACTGCTTTTATGGGCAGGTTTTCAACAACTATCATCAAAAAGAACAAGGGTTTCAACCGCATATTTACTATCCTTGCAAGAGGTTATCTTTTTCATAATGCTGACGGTACACTCCGTACTGATGACCCTTATAAGAGAACAGAAGAAGCAAGGCGATTCTTATGTGCTTGGTGCAGTCTGCCTTATGAAACAGTATCAAACAAGGCTTTATCTTTTCACACATCTTTTCCTGAGCTTCACAGTGAGTTTCCGAATATCGTTGATGAAAACGGTGCAGGCTGGTATTACAGATACTTACATTCGCTTTTCGGTTACATCAAGAAGAATAAAGAGAATGTTACTAAGAAGCTTCACTGCTTTGCCGAAAAGAAGACCTTAAAAGCTATTGAAAGCACTTGGGCTAACAAGGTTATACAGTACCAGTATTCGATATACAATAACAGGTCTTCTGCTGATTTCCCGTTGCTTTTTGATACAGCTATTGCAGATGCTCTTGTTCTCGGTCCGTTGCGTACTGAGGCGG
>CALCHE010000222.1 GCA_937901145.1 uncultured Clostridia bacterium | reverse complement strand
GCCTCATTCATCCCCATAAGCTCATCAATACTCACACCGAAAAAGCCTGCTATAGCGGGCAGAAGAGTAATGTCAGGATAGCTTTCTCCTCTTTCCCATCGGCTCACACTCTGAAAAGAAACGGAGAGAAAATCTGCCAGAGTTTCCTGTGTGATACCTTTTTCGTGCCTTAAGCGTTTTATGTTTTCACCGATATAAATCGTCATTTTTATCACCTACCGTTTAATAATTACTGACCGGTCAATTACATAATAAACCTTTAAAAAGATAAATACAATAACTTATTTCTTGAATATTTTTCACGCAGAGCGAGAATTTTTCAAGCAAATACAGAAAGGACAGGTTCGCTGCGCTAAATCACAGACGTAACCTGTCCTATTTTTCTTTTTTATTCTGTCTTTTGCGGCTCGAAGATTTCTTTAGTTACACTCTTGCCCACCGAACCGATACCGTTACCGCTGAGCTCATTTCTCAGAAGTCGGTAAGCTGTGGCGGCGATAGGCACACTGATAAGCATACCTAAAATACCGAAGACACCCGCACCGATGGTTACTGCCGTAAACACCCACACACCGGGAAGTCCGATAGAGGTACCCACTACCTTGGGATAAATGAGGTCACCCTCTAACTGCTGTAAAACCACGATGAAAATGATAAATATAAGCGCCTTCACAGGTGACTCTACGAAGATAAGTACCGCACCTATGGCACCGCCGATAAGAGCACCCACCACGGGAATAAGAGCAGTAAAAGCCGTAACCGCACCCATCATCACCGCATAAGGAAGACGGAGCACCAGCATACCGACAGTACACAGACCGCCTAAAATCAGAGCCTCGGTACACTGACCGACGATAAACTTTTTAAATGCATCATCAGCCACGGAAAGGATGTATCTTGCCTTATCGTAAAGAGATTTTTTAATGTAATGCTTAGCTACTCTGTCCACCTGCGATGTAAGCTTTTCTTTGCTCAGGAGAAGATATACGGCAAAGATGACGGCCAGAATCGCACTTGTAACGCCTGAAACCACAGAGGACACAGTGGAAATAACCACATTGGCGGCACTGCCGAGACCGGTGGTAACGGTAGAGATAATCTCACCTATTTTAGATTTCCAGTCGATAGAGTAAATCGTTTCGAAAATATCCTCGGGGATAAAATCGAACTGTGAAACATAGTCCGTTACTATTTTTATAGCACCGGGAACCTTATCGATGAGAAGCTTTACGCAGTTTACCAGCTGAGGAACTACCATAGCGATAACGAAGGTGATTATAGCGACCAAAGTAAGCAGAGTAAGCGCAAGACAAATACCGTTTTTACAGCGAAGAAGAGCCTTATTCTGTGTCTTTTTAAATATATGTCTGCCGTAAAAATTCATCAGTATGCTCAGTGGATAAGCTATAACCGCACCGACTATAAGCGGCAGTACGGCACCGATGAAGGTCTTTATTATCGATGCTGTGGATGTCCAGTAATGGATGCCCAGGAAAAGCAGGAATGCACTTATTCCCACACGAAGACAGGTCTTCCACTCGATTTTTATTCTCATTTCATTTTTCATAGTGTTTTTTCACCTTCTTAATATTATAAAAATACTTTAACATAAAAGAAAGGTAAATTCAATAGAAACACGAAAAAAGCCCTCTTTTCAGGCAAAGTAAAAAAGGAGCGGACACCTTATGCGTCCGCCCCGAAAGCTTAAATGAAGCTTTTATTCCCATGTAGGATTCTGATAACCTTCAAGCCAATTTTCAAGCTGTCCCGGAGTAGCTTCGAAATACTTTTCTGCATAATGCTCATCCTCAGATGCGAAACTTTCAGGAACTGAAAATCTTAATAATGCACCGAAATAGTCATCCTCATTTACAAGCTTCATTTCTCCTCTTTCGTCAGCATACAGCACCTCCATGCTAATATCACGGGGGCCGCCTGCGCCTTGCCACTCAATACCGAAGGGAGCAAGAGCCAAATCTGTCTTTGCAAAGGGCATCATTTCAGTTATATCCAAAGCATAGTGAACTGCGTACTCATCGCTGTAGACGTGAACGGTGTTTCCTCTGAAATGAAGATTGGTAGTCCACGGGTCATAGCCTGCCAAAAGATAATTCCAATAAAACTGGAGCTTTCCCTCCTCCTCTTCTGTGAGCTTTTCTCCGTCACTTCTCGAAATATCCACGAGCGCATAGTATCCGTCGCTTATCTGCCATTCCCAGGTAGCAGAGCCGTCAGAGAGTCTGCCGCCTACCATCACATTTTTCTTCTGCCTTGCTTTAGTAATACTTTTCAGCTCGAATCGGTAGCCTTCATCCTCATCGACCGCATCGGTATACACTATACTGTCATCATAGTCGAGAATAATATGTGCACCTGCACCGGTCTCACGTGCCACCACGGAAAACGGATCCTCTGATTTCTCGTATTCTTCGTCAAACTCCGCAACACCCTCTGCACTTCCCGCATTAAGAATGTTTTCCTTTAAGTCTTCCTGTGTCTTTATTCCGCCGAAGGTGAAAAATCCTGTAGCTGCACCTACCGCTGTACCGAGACACATTAAAATCATAATAACCGCCGCAAGGCTCATAACTGTCTTTTTCTTAAGCATTTTATTTCTCCTTTCGTATTCGTCCACCTCACACATAACCGAGGCTATCATTTCTCTGTCAGATTTCATAGTCAAAACCGTCCTCCTCTAACTGCTTTTTCAGTGCCTGTCTTGCCCTGGTGAGCAAAGTATGAATATTGTGCACCTTTTTATTCATCACATCGGCACTTTCTTTGTTGCTCATTCCTTCGAAATATGTAAGCCATAGAATTTCCCTGTATTCCTTTTTCAGTTTGCCCAGAGCTTTATGAACTGCCTTTTTTCTTTCATCTGCCAGGTAAATTTCCTCCAATGTTTCCACATCAGCGTGAAAACAGACACCGCCTTCACAGTCTAGGCTTACATTTCTGCTGTGCTTTTTAATGTAATTGAGGGCAGAATTTTTACCTATAGTGTAAAGCCAGGTTTTAAAGCTTGCACTCTTTCTGAAACGGGGTCTTTTGGTAAAAAGCTTTACGAAGGTTTCCTGTGTAATTTCTTCAGCGATACTGATATCACCCACCACAGAATAAATATAAAGCTCCAGTCCTGCTCGGTATTCCTTTATAATATCTCCTATGGCATTTTTGTCTCCGCTGATAAATCTTTCATAATGCTGTGCGCCCTTATCCATTCACGCCCTCCTTTCAGTTTTTTCCAAGATACGTACCTTTCACTAATTAAACAATTAAGCGCGAAAAAACTCACACTGTCAAAGAAAAAAATCACCGGTCAGACCGATGATTTTTTTACCGTCTCAAATATTTCGTCAAAGCAGATATCGTGATCATCCTCGCCTGTTTCGCGTCTTGCCTCTAAAATACTCTTTACTGCATTCT
Source organism: uncultured Clostridia bacterium (assembly GCA_937901145.1). Taxonomy (GTDB): domain Bacteria; phylum Bacillota; class Clostridia; order Oscillospirales; family Acutalibacteraceae; genus UBA6857. The sequence continues at coordinate 825 of CALCHE010000222.1, read as the reverse complement.
GTACGCAGGTATGCTTTTCGTAAAGAATCAGAAGCACAGCCTTGTAATTCAGCATATCTCCGTTTGACATACGTTTTACTCTGCCCATACAGAAGCCGTAAAGAAAAGCTAAAAAGACACAGAAAACGGCCGTGGACCAGGCCTTATTGATGCTGTAGCTGTAGTTATAAAAGCCGTGAGCCAGAGAAGGCATAATCACACTCATAAAAAAGAAACGACGTGCCGGAAGATGCTTCATTTTTTTCGGCACAGCTCCGATTTCTGCCAGCCTTCTTTCGCTGAGCTTAGCGTTATTCTTTATGTAATACCAGGTGAGATAATATCCCATACTCACACCGCAGAAAAGATGTATTGGAATGGCCGTGATCATTCTTATCAGAGCCGTATCCATACCGAATTTAAATGTATAAAGCAGATTTTCAAATCCTGCAAAGCCCAAAGAAATAAAAACAGAATAGATTATTCCGTCGAAAAGACTGTTATAGTGCTTATTCTTTTTCGTGAACACCAGAAGCACAAGCCATTTGAAACCTTCCTCAACCATAGCCACTGCTATAAATTTATCCATCGCATTATACAGCTCAAAAAGCCAGCCGTCCAGATAATTACCGCCGTCATACTCCGTAGTAAAGGGCAGAAACATATCCGTTTCTATCTTACGAATCCATTCACTCACGGCAGATACAGGAAAACAGATAAGTATCCCTGAGCCAAGAAGCATAAGCAGAAGCCACCAGGGCTCCTTTTCGGCACGGTCTTTTTTAAAAACATAAAAACATAAAAATACTGCAGGCAGTAGTGCGACAGCTACAAGAACAACATTAT
>CALCHE010000221.1 GCA_937901145.1 uncultured Clostridia bacterium | reverse complement strand
TTACAAGAAAAGGCGAAAAACACCGATAATGCTGACGCATATCGGTGTTTTTCAACGCATTATTGTGATGTTATTTCACGTTTTAAAGAAATACTGCCTTATGGGGTGTCGGCGTAATCCTCGATGCCGTTTTTTGTTATATAAATTTTTCAGCAGTAATAAACCTTTAATTTATCCAGACATACTGCAGCAAGTCTGCCGCCGTAAGCTGCACCGCAGTCAATGGCGAGATGTCTTTTTTTGGCGTAGACCTTACCTGTGTACTGACGGTCAATCATAGCGGTAGGAGTGTGTCCTGTAATAAGATAGCTTTCGGGAAAATAAAGCTTCTGATAGTCTGTCTTGGCAAAAACGAAGGCCTTTTCATCATATTCGTCGAGCGGCTTGTCCTCCTCGAAGCCGTCGATGCCTGCGTGAGCGAGAATGAAGGTTTTACCTCCTGCTTCCACCTCTTCGTAGGGTGCGAATTCGGAAAGATAGTCGATTATGCTTTCTTTGTTTTCCTCGTCAAGAGAAAGAAAGTCAGACACGGTTTTTTCACTTTTCATAGTAAGCCATTTTTCGAAAAGCTCTGCATTTTCACCTGAAAGAAGTTTTTTTGCTTCATCGATAGTATTTGCTTCTGAAATGAGAGGGAAAAGCTTTTTAGCCATATATTCCTGTTCACCTAAAACAGGGAAAATATTTGCTCTGTACATCATATCCTTTAATATTTCGATGCCGTCGTCACCGATACCGATTACATCGCCTAAAACAAAAACAGCATCTGTTTCCGAGGGATTCAGCTTTTCGAGCATTTCCAGGTATTTTTCTTTCTTTCCGTGAATGTCGCCGATTACAAAAGTCATAGTTTTCCTCCGTTTATTTGGTTATAAGTAATTCGTTGTTTTCGAGGAACTCGTCGTAGGTTTCCTTTCTGTCATATAAGCCGTCAGGTCTGAATTCGATGATACGGTCAGCGATGGACTGAACGAACTGATGGTCATGAGAGGTAAAGAGAAGAGAGCCTTTGAATTTGATGAGTGCGTTATTGAGTGAGGTGATTGACTCCAGGTCAAGATGGTTGGTGGGCTCGTCGAGTATGAGGACATTGGCACCGCTGAGCATCATCTTACACAGCATGCATCTTACTCTTTCGCCACCGGAAAGGACCTGAGCTTTTTTGGTAGCTTCCTCACCTGAGAACATAAGTCTGCCAAGCCAGCCTCTTACATCGGTTTCGAACTGAAGGTCAGAGTATTTTCTTACCCAGTCGATAAGGCTGTCCTCCACACCGTCAAAGAAAGCGGAGTTGTCGGCAGGGAAATATGCCTGTGAGGTGGTGATTCCCCATTTGAAGGAGCCTTCGTCGGGCTCTAATTCACCCATAAGGATTTTAAAGAAGGTGGTTTTTGCCACAGCGTCAGTACCCACAAAGGCTACCTTTTCGTTAGGTCTGATGGTAAAGCTGACATTATCCAGAACCTTTCTGTCGCCCACTGTCTTTGAAAGGCCCTCAACTACGAGCATATCGTTACCGATTTCTCTGTCAGGTTTGAATTCCACGAAGGGGAAACGACGTGAGGAAACAGGCATATCCTCAAGCACAAGGTTATCTAAAAGCTTTTTACGGCTCGTTGCCTGCTTGGATTTGGAAGCGTTGGCACTGAAACGGGCGATGAATTCCTGAAGCTCTTTCATTTTTGCTTCAGTTTTTTTATTCTGCTCACGGAGCTGTCTCTGTGCCATCTGGGTATATTCGTACCAGAAATCGTAGTTACCTACGTACATAGTTATCTTGCCGAAGTCACAGTCAGCAATGTGAGTGCAGACCTTATTAAGGAAATGTCTGTCGTGGCTGACTACGATAACGGTGTTTTCGAAATTAAGAAGGAACTCCTCGAGCCAGTTGATAGCTGCGACGTCAAGATGGTTGGTGGGCTCGTCCAGAAGAAGAATGTCGGGATTTCCGAAAAGAGCCTGTGCCAGAAGTACCTTAACCTTCTGCTCACCTGTAAGCTCCTTCATCAGAGTATAGTGGAACTCATTGTGAATACCGAGAGCATTAAGGAGAATTTCAGCATCGCTTTCTGCACTCCAGCCGTCCATTTCAGCGAATTCTTCCTCGAGCTCACTGATACGGATACCGTCCTCTTCGGTGAATTCCTCTTTGGCATAAAGCTCTTCTTTGGCATCCATAATGTCGACTAATTTCTGATTACCCATAAGAACAGTGCGGATAACATCATATTCATCATAGGCATAATGGTCCTGCTTTAATACAGAAAGTCTCTCACCGGGAGTAATTGTTACATAACCCTTATTGGGTTCGATTTCGCCGGAGAGAATTTTAAGGAAGGTGGATTTACCTGCACCGTTGGCGCCGATGAGGCCGTAGCAGTTGCCCTTTGTGAAATTGATTGAAACGCTTTTAAAAAGCTCTCTGCCGCCGTACTGGAGAGTTACATTGTTTGTACTTATCATAAATAATCGGGGATAGGTCAAGAAAAACCGTATCTTTTCCTTTCTTTTTTCTGTTTAATAATAAATTTTTCGTCAACCTAATTATTATACCATATTTTTGAAATAATATCAAACCTTTTGACAAGGTTTTTCTGCAATAGGCAAAAAACATCGGTAAATAGAAAAATGTAGAATTGTGCCTGAAAATTTTGTATCATATTAACAGAATTTAATTTTGCACGTTTTCCACACCTTTTTCCGCTGTTTCGTGTGGAAAACTCTGTGGAAAAAGTTAAAAACTCCCCATTTTAGGTGCTTCTGAGATGTAAAATTTTCCGCTTAATTATTTAACACCCTGTTGAAAAGTGAAAAAACTCCTCACAAACAAATTTTCGGTGCAAGAAAATAACTTTACACACGACACTTTGCTGCTGCATTTTTCCTGAATATGCCAAAAAATTCTTCAAATTATATCTTGATTAGCTGAAAACATTATGCTATAATTACTTAATTATTATTTCGGGACGGTTGCAGTCTGCGAAATATTAAAAGCTTCGCCAACTTAACAAAGAAAGGACGATAATTATGGATTTTAATCAGAAATTTGTAAAAGAAGGTCTTACCTTTGACGATGTACTTCTTATCCCCGCAGAGTCAAATGTTCTTCCTGCAGATGTTTCTCTCGAAACACAGCTTACCAAAAACATCAGACTCAACATCCCCGTTATGACTGCGGCTATGGATACAGTAACCGAATCAAGAATGGCTATTGCCATCGCACGTGAGGGCGGTCTCGGTGTTATTCATAAGAATATGTCAATCGGAAAACAGGTTAAGGAAGTAGACCGTGTAAAGAGAAGTGAAAACGGTATTATCTCAAATCCCTTCTTCCTCGCTCCCGACAACTATGTTTATGAAGCTGAAAATTTAATGCACACTTACCGCTTCTCCGGTGTTCCTATCTGTGAAAACGGCAAGCTCGTAGGTATTCTTACCAACCGTGACCTTCGCTTCCTTACTGATTATAATATCAGAATCAGCGAGGTTATGACCAGAGATAATCTCGTAACAGGTCCCGTAGGCACTACTCTCGACGAAGCTAAGCTCATTCTTATGAAGCACAGAATCGAAAAGCTTCCTCTCGTTGACAGTGAAGGCAACCTTAAGGGTCTTATCACTATCAAGGACATCGAAAAGGCTGTTCAGTATCCTAACTCAGCCCGTGACAGCGAAGGCAGACTTCTCTGTGCTGCCGCTCTCGGTGCTACAGCAGACGTTTTAGACAGAGCAAGACCTCTTGCCGAAGCAGGTGTTGATGCTTTCGTTCTTGACTCCGCTCACGGTCACAGCCAGAACATTCTCAAGGCTGTTTCCAAGGTTAAGGCTGAATTCCCGAACATTTCTCTTATCGCAGGTAACGTGGCTACTGCAGAGGCTACCAAGGCTCTCATCGATGCAGGTGCTGACTGCGTAAAGGTAGGTATCGGCCCCGGCTCAATCTGTACCACCCGTATCGTAGCAGGTATCGGTGTTCCCCAGATTACAGCTATCTTTGACTGTGCTAATGAAGCTGCCAAATACGGTAAGAATGTTATCGGTGACGGCGGTATCAAATATTCAGGTGAAATCGTTAAGGCTATCGCTGCAGGTGCTTCCACCATCATGGTCGGCTCTCTTGTGGCAGGCTGTGAGGAATCACCCAGTGACACAGAAATTTATCAGGGCAGAAAGTATAAGGTTTACAGAGGTATGGGCTCCATCGCTGCAATGAATCAGGGCAGTAAGGACAGATACTTCCAGGCTAACAATAAAAAGCTCGTTCCCGAAGGCGTTGAAGGCCGTGTACCTTACAAGGGAACACTCAGCGAAACTATCTATCAGATGATGGGTGGTCTCCGTGCAGGTATGGGCTACTGCGGATGTGCTACTATCGACGAGCTCAAGGAAAAGACTCAGTTCGTTCGTATCACCAACGCAGGTCTTATCGAAAGCCATCCCCACGATATTTCAATCACCAAGGAAGCTCCCAACTATTCAATGGGCTCCAACGGCTAATAACAAAAGCAGTTCCGAAAGGGACTGCTTTTTTAATGAATAATGAATGATGAATAGTGAAGAATGAATAATTGCGGTCGCGGTTTTTTATTGTTCTGGTGATATATATTTTCGCCGCAAAGGTAATCGGCAATATGGAGAAAAGAATTAATTATATCGTAGGGGCGACCATCGGTCGTCCGTTTTTTGTCTTATTTTTTCAGAAAGCGTTGTTTTTGTGATATTGATTTCGTTTTATTTAGGTGCTATAATGCAGAAAAGGAGTGGTGGTATGAATTTTAAAGAGCATTTAACCTGGATACTTGATAAGAGAGTACACAGATTCAATGATGAGGATAAATATCAGCAAAATATAGATTTTGTTCACTCTCTCGGTAAAAAATGTGACTGTGTCGGCTGGAGTGAGCTTGATATGGATGAGGATGATGCTGATGAAGTGCTTGATAAAATAGAAGCTTTCTGCAAAGAACAGGGTTGGCGTGCCCGCGGTTGGTATGAGAGAAGATATACTGATGTTAAAAGCGATTGGTATGAGATTAAAATAGAATCTTTTAAGGAAAACACGAAGCTTGATAAAGTTCCTGTTGAAACGCAGAGCGGAAAAGAAATATATCTTAATGTAATAAGTGCTTTTCACGAAATTAATATTGCTCCGAAAGGTTTCCGTAATGTCTGCGTACCTGACCGTTTCAGAAAAGCCTGCATTGAAAGCGGAATTACTGATGTTGATTTCTGCTGGGTTCAGGATAAGGGCAGATATGAAGCCGAGCAGTATTTTTACCTCTTTCCCCATAAAAGAATTCCCCGTATTGCATATGACAGATATATAGATAAAAAACAGAAGGCAAGAATGCAGTCTCTCGGCGGATATTTACCGAAGATAGCTTCTATTTTTTATGATTTAGACCATATTCATCTTCAGGACTGCTATCTCAAAGAGGATATGCCTTCAGGTGGTATAGCTTATGTTTACCGCGCCCAAACATATGATTTCTGCGGAAGATATACGGTTTTAATACATAAAGACACTGCTGAAATGCTTATAAATGAAAAAGCACTTTCCCGGTCAGATCTTACCCCTGCCTGTATCGTGGATAAATGTCCCGAAGGCTATGACCTCGATAAAACAGAAGATGCACCGAGACCTTTAAAAGAGTATATGGAAAAGGTTTTTAAGGAATATGAAAGGCTTAAGGCAAAGGGTCGACCTGAATATGTGGTGAAAGAAAAGGATGCTCTTAAATTTTTAAGAAAAACAAAAGCCGAACGTAAAGAAGATTTTAATAAAAGGCTGACTAAAAAGGTTGCTGAATCAATAACAGCTCCGCTATACAGCAGTGTATTGCCGTATTATCTGGTCAGTGACGGCTGTCTGCTTTCTGATGAATATACATTTTTGTCTTATGCAGAGTCATTAAAAGAAACAGAAGAGTTTTTCGAAAATTTAGAAAAAGAAGAACTGCTCGAAACAAAGCCTGACGGAATAGTTATAGCTACCTGTGCCGACGGCGATTATGTGCTGCTTACGGAAACTGAAAAGGTAATCAGATTCAGCCACGAAGCCCCCGACATTATAAGTGAATGGCAGAATCTCGCCAAATTCTTTGTCGAGGCGATAAATTACGGTGAATAATAACGAGGTGATAATATGGTTAAAACTGTGGCCATAGTAAGTCTTTCTCACGGAACATTAGGCGAAGACTTTGCAAAGCATGAGCTTGAGTTGGGCCTGAGCCGTTTGGAGAAATACGGACTTAAAGTAAAGTTTATGAATAATACTCTCAAGGGACACGATTATCTCGAGGCTCACCCTGAAAAAAGAGCCGAAGATTTACTGCAGGCATTTTCCGATGAAGAGGTGGATATGATATTGTGTGCCATCGGCGGTGACGATACCTTCAGATTATTGCCTTACCTTTTCGAAAATGATGAACTGAAAAAAGTAGTAAACAAAAAAATCTTTTTAGGCTTTTCAGACACCACAGTAAATCATTTTATGTTAAACAAGGTTGGTCTTAATACCTTTTACGGACAGTCTTTTTTGGCGGATATCTGTGAGCTTGAGGACGAAATGCTTCCCTACACGAAAAAGTATTTCGAAGAGCTTATCTCAACAGGAACAATCAAAGAAATCACGCCTTCGGATATATGGTATGAGTGCAGAACGGATTTCAGCGAAAATCAAAAGGGAACAAAGCTCACCTCACATATAAATGATGGCTTTGAGCTTTTACAGGGTGAGGCGGTTTTCAGCGGAAAAATTTTTGGCGGATGCATTGAAACCATTTTTGATATGTATGAGGGCGAATGGTATGAGGAATCTGCCGTGCTCTGTGAAAGGTACGGCATTCTGCCCACATTAAAGGAATGGGAAGGTAAGATTTTACTGATAGAATCGAGCGAAATGAAAACCGAGCCTGAAACCTATCGCCGAGCTTTAAAAGCACTTAAGGACAGAGGATTTTTCGATGTAATAAGCGGTATCATCGTCGGCAAGCCTGCTGATGAAGCATATTATGAAGAGTATAAAAAGGCACTGACTGAAACTGTAGACAATGAGAATTTACCGATAGTATATAATGTTAATATAGGGCACGCTTTACCGAGATGCATAATACCTTTCGGAATAGAGGCTACCGTGGATATGCAGAAGCAGAAAATAACATTTAACTAAACTTTTGCGGCGGGATGAGTCATCCCGCCCTACATTTTATAGAAGCATACGGATACGGCACCGCCATGTCTTTACTTTTTTAAAATAGGCAAAAAAACAGACGACCAATGGTCGCCCCTACAGGTATAAAATACACCTCTTCACTATTCCCTCTTACTTCTTCCCTAAAATTGAAATAACCCCCGGGACCGATGTTTCTTTACACATCTTTTTTGGTCCGGGGGGTTATTTCTGTTCATTCTTGTTATCTAACATCTTTTGTTATCCTCTCTTTCTACAGAATGGATTTTCTTCATTTTTCGATTCATCGGGCATCTTCTGTTTTTCATTCTTTCCTTTTTAATCTATATCTTCAATGCCTGATGTTTCTTTATGAAGAACTTTTTCGGACTCTTTAAATTCTGAGAAGATTTGTTTTGACATTTTTAATTTTTTGTTTTTATTTTTTAATCTTCTGCCTTAAAGAGTTCTTTCGGATTACCTGTACATTGGTATCACCTTTCCCTTTCTGTGACTATAATATAACATATATTTTCAGCTTTTGCAATATCAAAACTGTACAAAGTTAACTTTAGTTTTTCGTATATTCCGCAGAAACTGTGAAAAGTGCATAAAAAGTATTGACTTCGCTTCTGAGATTTGATATGATGGATATGTTGGGGCGCTTATGCCCTTCTTTTTCTTGACAAAAAACTCTCTTTCTAATATAATTATAGCATTCAAATAAAGTTAAATCCGAAAGGACGATATAAAATGGAAGAAAAAATCATAGTACCCGGTGCAGAAGCACCCGAAAAGAGAAAGAAGATTCTTTCCTGTATTCAGCCCTCAGGTATTCCCACTCTCGGAAACTACCTCGGTGCTCTCAAAAACTGGAAGCTTCTCTCCGATGAATTCGACAGCGCTTTTGCTGTTGCTGACCTTCACGCCATCACCGTTCGTCAGGATCCTGCTAAGCTCCGTAAGCAGATCATGGAGGTTTTTGCACTTCTCCTTGCCATCGGTCTTGACCCGGAAAAGAATATTATTTTCATTCAGAGCCACGTTCCCGCTCACTCACAGCTTGCCTGGATTCTTAACTGCTATACACAGTTCGGTGAGATGTCAAGAATGACTCAGTTCAAGGATAAATCCCTTTCCCATGCTGACAACGTCAATGTAGGTCTTTTCTCCTATCCCGTGCTTATGGCGGCTGATATTCTTCTTTATCAGGCTGATCTTGTTCCCGTTGGTGCAGACCAGAAGCAGCACCTGGAAATCGCACGCGACATCGCATCACGTTTCAACGGCATTTACGGTAATACCTTTACTATCCCCGATCCCTACATATCCAAGACAGGCTCTGCCCGTGTTATGTCCTTACAGGATCCCACCAAAAAAATGAGCAAATCCGATCCCAACCCCAAATCCTACGTTTCTGTTTTCGATGCACCCGAAACCATTATGAAGAAAATCAGAAGCGCAGTTACCGACTCCGAAGGCGGTGTATACTACGGTGAAGGTAAGGATGGCGTAAATAATCTTATGAGCATTTACTCTGCCTGTACAGACCTCAGCTATGACCAGATTCAGAAGGAGTTCGAGGGTAAGGGCTACGGTGACTTCAAAAAGGCTGTCGGCGAGGCAGTAGTCGAGGAGCTTCGTCCCGTAAGAGAACGCTATGAAATGCTTATGAAGGATCAGGCATATCTTAAGGAGCTTGCTGCCAAGGGTGCAGAAAGCGCAAACAGAGTGGCAAACAGAACACTTGCCAAGGCAATGAAAAAGTGCGGATTTATTTTGCCGTAAGCTAAGGAAAGATTTGTTAAAATTGATATTACAGCAGAGACGCGGATTTTCCGTGTCTCTTTTTTCGTCATTTTTCACTTTTGAAATATGATATTATTGATTTTGGCTGTTAAAAGAAGATCTGTTCAGTCTTTCGTGATTTCTTCTAACAAAGTTACTAAAAAATGTGAATTGTTTTTTATCATCTTGTAACAAAATAACAAAAACTATTGAAATTTGTTTTCGGGAGTGTTATTATGGTATCTGTAGAATTATAAAGGTGGGGAAGTATGCCTTTCTCCCTTTAAAAGTCACGAATATGAATAAAAAAGAGGGTGAAAAAATGGCAGAAAAAATAAAGCGCGGCGATGATGTTGCTCTTTATCTTTTCCATCAGGGCAATAATATGAAGGCCTACGAATATATGGGCGCTCATAAGGTGCCTGATGAAAAGAACCTCTGGTCATTCCGTGTATGGGCACCCCACGCAAAAGCCGTAAATGTAGTCGGTGATTTCAATTCCTGGGATGAAAATAGTAATCCGATGGAAAAAATCAATGATGCCGGTATGTGGGAATGTTATATTTCGGATGTAAAGGAATTCGACAATTACAAATTCATGGTCACTGCACAGGACGGCAAAAAGACAGGAAAAAGTGACCCTTATGCCTTCCACAGTGAGACAAGACCCGGAACAGCCTCAAAAATTTATGAGCTTGAGGGCTATAAATGGGGAGACAGCAAATGGCTGAAGGCAAAGGAACAGACCAACGTCTACGAGTCCCCTATGAATATTTACGAGGTTCACGCAGGCTCCTGGAAAATTTACGGTGAAGAGGCTCCCTATTCCTATAAGGATTTAGCAGATGAGCTTATTCCTTATGTAAAGGATATGGGATATACCCACATCGAGCTTATGCCTCTTTCGGAATACCCCTTTGACGGCTCCTGGGGCTATCAGGTAACAGGATATTTCGCCGTTACATCACGTTACGGTACACCGAAGGATTTTATGTACTTCGTGGATAAGTGCCATAAGAACGGCATCAGTGTTATTCTGGACTGGGTACCTGCTCACTTCCCGAAGGACGAGCACGGATTAGCTAATTTCGACGGGGAAGCCTGTTATGAATACAAGGATGACAGAAAGGGCGAGCATAAGCAGTGGGGCACCAAGGTATTTGACTTCGGCAGAAACGAGGTTATTTCCTTCCTTACCTCTTCAGCTAATTTCTGGTTCGACAAATTCCATATAGACGGTCTTCGTGTGGATGCGGTAGCATCAATGCTTTATCTTGATTACGGCAGAGACGACGGTCAGTGGATAGCCAATAAATTCGGCGGAAATGAAAATCTGGAAGCAGTTGACTTTTTAAGAAAGCTCAATTCAGGTATTTTCAGTCAGCATAAAAATCCTCTCATGATTGCTGAAGAGAGTACGGCATGGCCCCTGGTTTCCAAGCCAACGGATATAGGCGGCCTCGGCTTCAACTTCAAATGGAATATGGGCTGGATGAACGATGCTCTGAGATATTTCTCTATGGACGGACTTTCGAGAAAGTATAATCATAATCTTCTTACCTTCTCATTCTTCTATGCCTTCTCTGAAAATTTCGTGCTTCCCATTTCCCATGACGAGGTAGTGCACGGAAAGTGCTCTCTTATCGGCAAGATGCCCGGTGAGTACGACGACAAATTCAGAGGTATCCGCTCGTTTATGGGCTATATGATGGCTCATCCCGGTAAAAAGCTTACCTTTATGGGTCAGGAGTTCGGTCAGTTCATCGAATGGAAGTATGACAGCGGTCTGGACTGGTTGCTTCTGGATTACGAAAAGCACAGACAGCTTAAAGCTTATGTGAAAAAACTTAATCATATTTATCTCAAATATCCCTCCTTCTGGGAGATCGATTACAGCTGGGAAGGCTTCAAATGGAACGTAAGTGACGATAACGATAACAGCGTAATCGCATTCTCACGAAAGGACAAAAAGGGCGATGAAATCGTTATCGCCTGCAACTTTACTCCCGTATGCCGTGAGAAGTACTCTTTCGGTGTGGAAAATGAGGGTGTTTATGAGGTCCTTATCAATTCGGACAGTGAGGAATTCGGCGGCGAAGGCAAGGGCACGAAAACAAGAGTATCTTCAAAGAAGGTGCCTATGCACGGCTTCGAAAACAGTATAACAGTAGACCTTCCCGGTCTTTCCGGTATTATTTTCAGAGTGAAGCCTAAAAAGACAAAGGTAAAGACAGAAAAGGCTGACACCAAAAAAGCTAACAAATAATCTTATATAAATAAAGAAACGGAGGAAATTATTATGGTCAAGAAAACAGAATGTCTTGCAATGCTCCTTGCCGGCGGTCAGGGCAGCAGACTCGGCATACTTACCAAAAACATCGCAAAGCCCGCTGTTCCCTACGGCGGAAAGTACCGCATCATCGACTTCCCTCTTTCCAACTGCATCAATTCAGGTATTGAAACAGTCGGCGTTCTTACTCAGTATCAGCCCCTCGAGCTGAATGACTACATCGGCAACGGCCGTCCCTGGGACCTTGACAGATCCTACGGCGGTGTACATGTGCTTTCTCCCTATCAGCAGATCAAGGGTACAGAATGGTATAAGGGTACCGCAAATGCTATCTATCAGAACATAAACTTTATCGACCGTTATAATCCCGAATATGTAGCCGTTCTTTCAGGTGACCATATTTACAAGATGGACTATAACAAAATGCTTAAATTCCACAAGGAAAATGATGCCGCCTGTACCATTGCTATGCTCGAGGTACCCTGGGATGAGGCATCACGCTTCGGTCTTATGTTCGTAAACGATGACGGCTCTATCAGCGAATTCGAAGAAAAACCGAAAAACCCCAGAAGTAACAAGGCTTCAATGGGTGTTTATATCTTCACCTGGAGCAAGCTGCGTCAGTATCTCATCGACGACGAAAACAATCCCGATTCAGGTAACGATTTCGGCCACGATGTTATTCCCGCTATGCACGAAAACGGTGAGAGAATGTTCGCTTACAAATTTGACGGCTACTGGAAGGACGTAGGTACCATCGACAGTCTCTGGGAAGCAAACCTTGACCTTCTCAATCCCAAGGTTGATCTTGACCTCTCTGACGACAGCTGGAAAATTTACTCCAGAAATCCCATCGCTCCTCCTCACTTCGTTTCAGCTGAAGCAAAGCTCGAAAACTCAATGATAGGTGAAGGATGTTACATAGGCGGTGAGGTTGACTACTCAGTTCTCTTCTCCAATGTAACTATCGAAGAGGGTGCAAAGGTAAGATATTCCATCATTATGCCCGGCACCACCATTAAAGCAGGTGCTACGGTAGAATACTCAATCATCGCTGAAAATGCACTTATCGAAGAAGACGCTAAGGTAGGCCTCAGCCCTGAGGACAGTGAAAACCGTGACGACTGGGGCGTAACAGTTATCGGTGAAAAGGTAACCATCGGTAAGGGCGCCACAGTAGCGGCAAAAGAAATGATCGACACAGATGTAAAGGGGGTTAAATAATATGTACGCTTCAAATGTTTTAGGTATTATCTATTCAAATGTTTATGATGACCACCTTAAAGAGCTTACTACCGTGCGTACCATGGGCTCAGTTCCCTTTGCAGGCAGATACAGACTCATCGACTTCGTTCTTTCAGGCATGGTAAACAGCGGTATCACAAAGGTAGGTATCAGCACAAAGGCTAACTATCAGTCTCTTATGGACCATCTCGGCTCAGGTCAGGCATGGGACCTCTCAAGAAAAAGAGACGGTATGACAATTCTTCCTCCCTTCAACCATTCCGACAGCGGTGTTTACCAAAGCCGTCTCGAGGCATTACATGGAATGATGGCCTATATTTCAAAGTCAGGTAAGGATTATGTGGTTTTAGCTGACTGTAATGCTGTATGCAATATCAACTATGCTGATATTCTCGATTTCCATCAGGAAAGCGGTGCAGATATTACTATTGCATATAAGAGAGGTATCGCACCCAAGCTTAAGAATATTATGACCTTCGACATCGAGGGTAATGATATCAGAAAGGTTACAGTTGACCAGCACGGTGATGAGGCATGTGATTACGCTCTCAATATCATCGTAATGAGCCGTGTTCTCCTTCAGAGAATTATCAGTGCTGCTGCAGGCTCAGGCTCTATCCGTGAAAGCTTCGAGCAGGAAGCTATCGCAAAGAATGTAAGCAACCTTAAAATCAAAGGCTATAAGGTTGACACCTATGCTAAAACAATCGATTCACTCCAGAGCTACTATGACATCAGTATGCAGCTTCTTTCCGGTGAATTCAGAGATCTGTTTACCAAATGCAACCCTGTTTATACCAAGGTGCGTGACGATATGCCCGCCATTTACGGCGTTTGCTCCAAAGCTTCAAATTCTCTGGTAGCAGACGGCTGTATTATCAAAGGCACAGTAGAAAATTCCGTTCTTTCCCGCGGTGTACAGGTGGCAGAGGGTGCAGTGGTTAAAAACTCCATCATTATGCAGGACTGCTTTATCGGTGCAGGTGCAGCAATCAACTGTGCAATTCTCGACAAAGACGTAGTTATCAAGCCTAACCGTGAACTCAGCGGTGCAGAGACTTATCCTCTCTATATCGGAAAAGGAACAATAGTATAAAAGCAAAATACCCCGAAAGGAAATAAAAAAATGAAAGTTTTATATGTAGCAAGTGAAGCCCTTCCCTTTATGGCCAGTGGCGGTCTGGGTGACGTGGCAGGTTCACTTCCTCAGGCACTTCGTAAAAGACTTATCGGCTGCCGTGTGGTAATGCCTCTTTATGACACCATCAAGCAGGAGCTCAAAGACAAGATGACCTTTATCACCAATATTTCTGTTCCTGTAGCGTGGAGAAGACAGTACTGCGGTATCTTCCAGGCAAAGCACGAAGGCGTTATCTATTATCTTATCGACAATCAGTACTATTTCAAGCGTGACACCATTTACGGTCACTACGACGATGCGGAAAGATTTACCTTCTTTGCCCGTGCCGTGCTTGAAATTCTTCCCGTAGTTGACTTCAAGCCCGACATCATTCACTGTAATGACTGGCAGTCAGCTCTTACTCCTGTTTTCTATTCCACCTTCTACAGTAAGGATCCCTGGTATCAGGGTATCAAGACAGTCTTTACCATTCATAATATTCAGTATCAGGGCACTTACGGTCTGGAATTAGTGAACGATGTTATCGGTCTCAATGCCGGTGATACCTCTATCGTGGAATACGACGGCGACGTTAACTTTATGAAGGGTGCTATCGAGTGCGCCAATAAGGTTACCACCGTTTCTCCCTCTTATGCTAATGAAATTTTAGATCCCTGGTACAGTCACGGTCTTGACACCATACTCCGTGACCGTCAGTGGAAGCTTCAGGGTATTCTGAACGGTATCGACGTAGACAACTACAACCCCGAAACTGACAAGAACATCATTAAGAACTACGATGTCAAGACAGTAAAGAAGGGCAAGGCAGAAAACAAAAAGGATCTGCAGGCAGCTCTTAATCTTCCTCAGAGAGCAGATGTTCCCATCATCGGTATCGTTACCCGTCTCGTTTCTCATAAGGGCCTCGACCTTATCAAGGGTATCCTCGACGAGCTTCTTTACACCACAGATGTTCAGATAGCTCTTCTCGGCTCAGGTGACTGGCAGTATGAAAACTTCTTTAAGGAAATGGCTGCCAAATATCCCGACAAGGTAGGCATCGAAATCGGCTTCATTCCTGCTCTGGCCAGAAAGATTTATGCCGGTGCTGATATCTTCCTTATGCCTTCGAAGAGTGAGCCCTGCGGTCTTTCACAGATGGTTGCTCTTCGTTACGGCACAGTTCCCATCGTCAGAGAAACAGGCGGTCTTCGTGACTCCATCACTGACAGCGGTGACGGTCAGGGTAACGGCTTTACCTTCAAAACCTACAATGCTCACGATATGCTCGGCGCTATCAGAAGAAGCCTCGGTGCTTACGATAACAAAGAGTATTGGGACAGCCTCGTAGTAAGAGCTATGGAATGCGACTTCAGCTGGGGCAAGAGTGCAAACGAATACATTAAGATGTATAAGGAAATACTTAAATAATTCGGAATGCGGAATTACCTCTCCGTCACGGCATAGCCGTGCCACCTCTCCTTTCAGGAGAGGCAGAATGGCGAGAGAATAATCGTTAGGAGAAAACTTCTACTCTCCCCGTAAAGTATAATATTACAGTAAAGGACACGGCGTTGCCGTGTCCTCTGTTTTGGGGTAAAAAATATAACTCCGCCGTCAGTAAATGATGATGGAGTTATATTATTTTTTTTCAAATTCTTTTCCGTTTATGAGATAATCAATTGATACATTGAAATATGCGGACATTTTATTGAGCATATCGAGGCTCGGCTCTCTTTTGCCGTTTTCGTAATGAGATAATGCTTCACGGGAGATGTTTAAATCCATAGCGACTTTTTGCTGATTAAGGTTACGCTTTTTCCTTATTTCTTTCAGTCCGATCACAACAAACACCTCTTGACTTTATTGTAACAATTTGTTACAATAATTATGTTACATTTTGTTACATAATAGAATGGAGGTTATTTTTATGAAAAAAAC
>CALCHE010000220.1 GCA_937901145.1 uncultured Clostridia bacterium | reverse complement strand
GCGGTACAGTCTGCCGCAACAAGAAGATTTGCTCCGTCAAAGTAGGGAGCATTAACAGGTACAAGCTTAATCTGTACGGGCCACTGTCTGAGCTGACTGCTGACGGGTGCAGAAGCTGTACTGCAGTCGCAACTGTCACGGTTAATTGCCTTTGACTGTGTGCCGGGACAACCGCAGGGCAGAGGTGCAGACGCTTTCTTTTCCTTTGCCTTGAGTACAGCCGACTCGTCGTAGGCAGGTGCTTCTCTTTCCTCAAAGGTGATTGCACTTGTAGGGCAAGCAGGCAGACAGTCACCGAGACCGTCGCAGTAATCCTCACGGGTAAGCCTTGCCTTGCCGTCAATCATTTCAATGGCACCCTCGTGGCAAGCCGCCGCACAGGCACCGCAACCGTTACATTTTTCTTCGTCTATTTTAATAATCTTTCTTATCATAGAAATAACTCCTCTCTTGACTTGTTGAGCCTATTATATTACAATAATTATAATAAGTCGGTTGTTTTTACAACGGAAAAGAGGCTTTTATGAAGAAATACATTCCAGTATTGAAAAGAACAAAGCTTTTTTCGGGCGTGGGAGAGGAAGACATCGCTTCCCTACTCTCTTGCCTCGGTGCAAGAAAAAAGGAATACAAAAAGGGCGAATACATTCTCCGTGAGGGTGAGCACATAAGTGACATTTTCATTCTTGTGGAGGGCAAGATACACATTCAGAAGGACGATTATTGGGGTAACCGCAGTATTCTTTCCGTCATTTCCGTGGGCGAGATGTTCGGTGAAGGCTACGCTGCACCTGAAAGCGGAGCACTTTTAAATGATGTTGTTGCCGTCGAGGACAGCTCGGTAATTTTCTTTGATGTAAAGAGAATACTCACGACCTGTTCATCGGCCTGCCGTTTTCACAATATGATAGTGCAGAATATGTTTTTCGCCATTTCTGACAAGAACAGAAAATTGGTGCAGAAGCTCGGACACATGTCGGGTCGTACTACCCGTGCAAAGCTGATTTCTTACCTTTCCGAGGAAGCAAAACGTCAAGGTAGCTCTGCTTTTACCGTACCCTTTAACCGTCAGCAGCTGGCGGACTATCTTTGTGTTGACCGCAGTGCAATGTCAAACGAGCTTTGCAAAATGCGTGACGAGGGAATGATTAAATTTGAGAAGAGTAGGTTTGAATTGCTGTGAGAGTATAGAACCCCTGACTTGTGAAGGTCAGGGGTGTTTTCATGCATATATCAGCTCAATATATACAGTGATTTTATACCTTTTAGGGTATAAAATAAAATCTTCTGAATAAAATTATACCATAACGGGTATAATAAATGCGTAAAACTGTTGACTTTATACCCAATCGGGTGTAATATATAGCTATGAATACTATTGCTGAATTTATCAAACAAAAAAGAAAAGAAGCAGGACTTACACAAGAGGAGTTTGCGATCCGTTCAGGTCTTGGATTAAGATTTATTCGTGAGCTTGAACAAGGCAAGGAGACGGTTCGTATGGACAAGGTGAATCAGGCTCTTTCAATGTTTGGCATGAAGGCAGTTCCCGGAAGGAAGGATGACTGATGGAAGCATACAGAACAGCGTATGTATATGTACGGGATACCTTTGCAGGAACACTGAAAGAAACCGATTACGGATATTCTTTTGTTTATGACAGTGAATATCTTGAAAGCGAAAATGCCTCTGCGGTAAGCCTCACTATGCCCTTAACCGGTGAAGAATACAAGTCTAAAACCTTATTTGCGTTTTTTGATGGCCTCATTCCTGAGGGTTGGTTGTTGAATGTTGTAAGTCATAACTGGAAGATTGACCGAAAAGATAGGTTCGGCCTGCTTTTGGTTGCCTGTAAGGACCCGATCGGAAACGTAAGTATCAAGGGGGTTAAGGAATGAATTGTTTATGTTGCGGCAAAGAGCTTAAAACGCAGGACTCTCCTTACGGATGGCATAAAAGCTGTATAAAAAGTTTTTTCGGAACAAGCAAGTTACCGGATATTGATGTTTCGGAAGAGATTCTCAATCAGCTTGCAATAGACAGTACAACCAAAGGATTTACCGTTCCGGGTGTACAGAAAAAACTGTCATTGCATCTGACAAAAGATAAGGAACCGAGACTTACACTCGTGAATTATCCCACAGGATATATTCTCAAGCCTCAAACTCAAGAATATGAGGCATTGCCTGAGATGGAGTATCTTGTAATGCAAATGGCAAAGCTGAGCGGTATAAAGACAGTACCCTTTGCTCTTATAAAGCTGTCTTCGCAAAGTGGCGCTTTTGCATATATAACAAAGAGAATTGACCGGGAAAACAGTCAAATACTTGCAATGGAGGATTTTTGTCAGCTCGACGGCAGATTAACAGAAGATAAGTACAGAGGCTCTTATGAGCGATGCGGAAAAATCGTTTCGAGATATTCCGTTAATCCCGGTCTTGACCTGACAGAACTTTACATCAGAATAATTTTTTCTTTTGCAGTAGGTAATTCTGATATGCACCTGAAGAATTTCTCACTTATTGAAACTGCACAGAAAAGTGAAGAGTATGTCTTATCTGCGGCTTATGATATGCTTTCAACTAATGTTGTTATTCCTGAGGATAAGGAGCAGCTTGCACTTACCGCAAACGGTAAAAAGCAGAATCTTCGCAGAAAAGATTTTCTTATTCTTGCCGAAAACATTGGAATTTCTCAGAAATCTGCAGAAAAAATTATTGATAAAATAGCTAAAATGAAATCTAAATATATCGCAATGTGTCAAGCTTCATATATACCTGAAGACATGAAACAAGCATTTGGAAAACTTATAACTGAGCGTATGGAAGTTTTACTGAAATAAAAAAAGTGCCGTCTGAGATAACCTCGGACGGCCTTGCATTTATATAAAACAACCACAAGTTTTACTTGTGGAAAAGAAAAAGCGGAAGCGTTCATTATAGTAAAAAAGACCTCCTTTGGTATAATGTAAGTTGCGACACCAACAAAACCAAAAGGAGGTCGAATCCATGGATGAAAGTAGTTTATCACACACACGGTGGAAGTGTCAATATCACGTGATAATAGTGCCAAAGTACAGAAGAAAGGTAGTGTATGGGAAGTTACGTAAAGACATTGGAGAGATATTGAGAAGGCTGTGCGACTACAAACATGTAGAAATCATAGAGGCACATGCAATGCCAGACCACATACACATGCTTCTTTCAATACCACCGAGTTTGTGTGTTTCAGAATTTATGGGATACTTAAAAGGAAAAAGCACACTGATGATTTTCGAAAGACACGCAAACTTGAAATACAAGTATGGCAGAAGAACCTTTTGGGCGAAAGGGTACTATGTTAGTACAGTAGGCATAAACAAGGCAACAATACAGAAGTACATAAGAGAACAAGAGAACGAAGATATGATTTCAGATCAGATAACGTTCAAGGAATACGAAAACCCATTTGCTCACATCTTAGAAAAGTAAAAGCAACACCTGCAGTTGGTGTCGCTTAGGTGTGCCTTCAGGCACTGCTGGTATTGTTTACCCTTATAGGGTTATTATCCAAACCACGTCCTTTCGGGCGTGGTTGGTGATTTTCATACATATATCAGCTCCTTGCATACGATTTCCGTTGCTCTTTCCTGAATGTTGCCCATACGGCAAATCCATTCAATCTGATTCTTTTCCTTAAGCTCTTCGGTGACTCCTTCCCTTTTCATCATTTGCTCTATGAGGGTATCAAACATATCCCGTGCCTGTTCGTTTATATCGGCAAGATGAGAGTGAAGAGTGAGGTTACTGACGAGGGTGTTATAAAAGACTCTCTTGTATTGCTGAAGGTAGTTTTTGCGTAAACTTCCCCACTTACCTATCGGACGTTTGTCTTCCTCTTCGGGCAGTATCAGGTCGGGTAGATAATAGTCGCCGTGAAGGGTGTAGCTGATGCCTGTTTTTTCGTTTGTGTAGTGTTTGGGTAACATAAAAATTCCTCCTT
>CALCHE010000219.1 GCA_937901145.1 uncultured Clostridia bacterium | reverse complement strand
AGGTGTCAGCAACAAATCACGCATTCTTGTCATTACATTGCCCACATCCATTTGTTTTTTGAACACCTCATCCATAGATTTGTGTGGAATTCGGAACATAAAATAAGCCTCATCATTGTCGAGATACTTAAAAAGCTCATCAAAGGGCACCTTTAACAGTGTTCCCTGCGAAACGGGTTTTACTGTATACTCAATAGCCGATAAATGAACTATGTCCACTGTTTTTCCGTTATAAGCAATTTCTGATGTAGCAACATTTTTTTTGTAATCTATTACACACATACTGCTGAAAATTGCTCTGGAAAGATTTTCATCCTCAAAATTAAGCGAAACATCCTCTATTTCGTTTTTATCCACAGCAAAAGGGAAATACATATTAAGTGCCGAGCTTTCATATGCTCCTCTTATATGTATTGCCACATCCATATAGCTTTTGCCCTTGGGATTAAGCCAGTTGTTAAGATAAACCGTGCTGACATCCTCACCGTCAACCCACATTGCCCATCCGTCATCGGCAAAAAATTTATTCTTTTTGCTCACATTATCACATCCTTAGGGTAAAATTAAAATTCCCCGTGTATATCAATATGCTTTTTTACAAGCTTACTGTCAGCACGGTGATAGGGTGCATTCCCTTCAAATTCACTGTCGTCTATGCTTAAGTCTGCCCTGACTGCACTTTCATAAATGCTTCCCAGAAAGGGAATTCTGATTTTTACAGGACCACTGAGGAACATTGCGTGATACTGAACCTCACAGGCAAAGCTGTTAAAGGAGGTATCCGCAGTGTGGGTAGCAAGAATTGCAAGCTTTTCAAAGCGGTCAGGCGCTTGCGGATTATTGATATAAATTTTATCGTGATCGCAAACAATACGGCCTGCAGCCTCATTGTTACGGTTTATAAAATCAGGAAGCCTTTTTTCCTTGCTGTCATCAGAATGAATAAGGCTTGCGCTGTAAATTTCTTCGTATTTCTGCGGGACTATAATAAACCCCTTATGGGTAAAGGAGAGTATATGTCTTATATATAACTCTGCAATAAGATAAGCCGCCTTACTTTCGGTTCTGCAGAAGTATCTTTTTATGGCAGAATTATGCTTCTGTCCGCGACGAGCAACTACACGGTTGATTTCTTCACTCATAGCCGCTCTGTTATCCTCTGTCGGCTCAGCGAGACATTTCATAAGTGTATTTACACCGTAAGCTATAAAGCTCACAGTAACTCCGGGAGAGTCGTAATCAGCTCTCTCCCCTGCATACATATCGTACTCCTGTTCACGCAGTTTGAAAAGTCCGTAAACAAAGCTGTTTTCATCTCTGAGAGCATAGATATACCAGTCGTCATAATAGTTCTCACATTTAAGCTCAGTACCGTCCCCTGCAGGAAAGGTGTGAATCCCTCTCTCTGATAAAAGAGCTGAAATGCTTTTATTGAGGCAGAAAAATCCGTCGTCGGTTTTTTCTGTGTTTCCCTCGTCAATAAGACCACTTTCCGTCAGCTGTAAAAAGCAGTCAGGGATCATATTTTCTGATGTGTCAATATTATTCTTTCTCATTACTATCAAATCTTTTTTATAGTTAAATAAGCACCAACGGTCAGGCATAGAAACTATGCCTGACCTGATAATTTAATTATTTGAACCAGCTGCCGATCATAGCAAAGAAGTCCTTTATAGCCTTGATAATCTTCTGGAACCAGTTAAGTGATTCCTCTACATCGGGCACTTCAAAATCAATATCGGGATCAATTCCGATAGCGCCGATAAGCATGTAACCTTTGACAGTTACTCTGAGTTCACCGTCATCGTTGGGCTTTACTGCATCACCGTTTACATAGAAGGTGAAGGAGTCGCCCATAATGTCACCGGCCTTGATAATAAGCTCTGTACCGTTCTCAACCTCGTATGTTGAGTTACCGAATACGAGATCCCAGGTCTTTCCGCCGTCTTTTGATACATTGTACCAGCCGATACCGTCTGTCTTGCCGAATACTATATGATGTGCACCGCCGCTTACTGAACCGTCGCCATCACCTTCACCGCCGGGAACATCAGGTGTGTCAGTATTGCCTGAATCGTCGGGATTTTCAGGAACGGGGATTTTGACGAATTCATAAGTGTAGATTTCTTTGTCTGTACCGCTTACGACTACAGGAGGAGTAACATCCCATGCGCCGCCCTCATAGCCGGCATTTGCCGTCATACCTGTGGGAGCTGTAAGTGAAGCTGTACCGTTAATGTCATATTTACCGTCAGTTTTAAGAGTTACATATTTTACGATGTCTGTACTCTTTCCGTTTTCCCAGGTACCGTTTACAACCTTGAAAACTATCTCTTTCTGGTACTTATCAGGGATACCGTCGCTGTTATTCGGGTTGGTTTCTCTGCCCACTGTATCAAGAGCGTAATAGAAGGTGACAGATTTACCTGCTTCATCAATAACAAGATTTACTTTTTCGTCGCTGACAAGCACATAGTCATCTATAGCCACATAGCTTTCAGTTACAGATGTGCCATAAGTTACTGTAGCCTTTTTGGCAGTTTTAAGCACTTTGTTTGTGCCTTCTTCGAGATAATTAACGGTATAAGTATAAGAAGCAGTAGAATAGTAGAAATTGATAACATTATTCTCTGTATCAATAACAATTGACTTCACTTTATCACCGTTGATAGTGTAGCCCTTGATTTCCGGTGCTGTTTCAGTAACAGTTTTTCCGTAGGGTACATCTGCTACATTCTTTGACTCAGCGACAGGATCAGTAGTACCGTAAAGGAAATAGTTAACAGTATAGTTGTAATTATTCTTTACATAGTAAAGGGTAATTTCATTTATCTCTGTTCCGATTGTGATGCTGTCAGCACTGGCGCTGATGTAAGAATAACCCTTGAAGTCCTTTTTAAGGCTTTCTGAAGTGATTACTTCACCGTATGTCAGAGATGTTTTGGTTTCAGTCTCGAGAAGCTCGTTGCTGTCTTTATCTACATAGTTAACCTTAAGCCCAAGATCAGTTCTCTTTTTGAAGATGTAAGTATATGTTTCCGTATCGGTACCGCTTACGACTACAGGAGGAGTAACATCCCATGCACCGCTGCCGTAACCTTTATTCGCAATCATACCTGTGGGAACATTAATAGTAGCTGTACCGTCGACTGAATATTTGCCATCCTTAACAAGTGTAACAATCTGGAAGGTATCCTCTGTTTCACCATTTGACCACATACCGTTCTGTACCTTGAAGATTACCTTTTTCTGATACTTGTCAGGTGTGCCGTCGCTGTCATCACCGTCTTCTCCGCCGCCGAAGCTATCGACTGCATAATAGAAATTGATTACATTGTTTTCTGTTTTGATAGTGATGGTCTTTTTCGTGTCACCTGTAACGGTGTAACCGTCAATAGCTATTGCTTCTTCAGTAACAAGAGTTTCAAAGTCAGCATTTGCGTTCTTAGCTGCCGAAAGAACATTATTTGAGCCTTCCTCGAGGTAGTTTACTGTGTAGGAATAGCTGTTCTTTGTGTAATAAAGGGTGATTTCATTTGTGCCTTTACCGATTGTTACACTTTCAGCACTTGCACTGTCGTATGTGTATCCCTCGAAATCCTTTTTAAGGCTTTCTGCAGTTACTACATCATCATATGTACAAGATTTGATTTCGGTTTCAAGTAAATTATCTGTAAGCTTTTCAACATAATTTACTGTAAGCTCATAACCGGTTTTAGCTTCCCATTTTGCATAAAGATTTGTATGTTCAGCTACATTTTCGTCGATTTCGGTTACCTTATTGCTTTCACATTCAGGATCAGAATACCAACCCTGGAAAATATAGCCTTCACGTACAGGCACATAATCAAGTACGGTTTTATGGCTCCACGTATGTGTGCCGTGTGAAACTATATTCACACCTTCATCGACATAGTTCTCGTTATAAATAATGTCATAACGGTTAGGAATAATCTTAACCTGAAGAGTACCTGTTGCAGCATTATTAAGAGGGCTGTAACGTGAGGGCGCACCGTAAACTACTGATACAGGCCACTCTGAAACCTCTTTACCGTTAATTTTGTCAAGATAAGCCTGATAATCATAAAGGTTACCGTTATACAAGCTGTTCCATACTAAGTAACCGTAATAGCTGTCATCCATACCGTCAGCACCCATACCTACTTCAATACCGTAGGGAACAACCGTATGCTGACTGATTACCTGATAAGGATTATTTGTACCTGTTGCCTTGTACCATACCTGAACAAGTGTATTGTCAGGTCTTAAGTTTGCACCGATGAGGGTAGCATCAACCTCTACAGGCTGGAAATATGAAGAGGGCTCAAATGAAAGATATGCATTAACAAATGTTTCCCACTTACTGCTTTCGGGATAAACAGCTTCGAAGTCATTTGCATTATAGTCGTTAGCATAATCACCGTCATCAATAACTACTGTTGTTGAATTCTGATAGGTTGAGCCGTAGTTGAGTACGATTACCTCTGTTCTGTATTCCTTTTCAGCGTCGAGGCCTGCAAATTTATAGTTCTCTGAAATACCGTAGGTCATTTCTGACATAGGCCATACGATGTTTACGGTCTGTCTGTCGATGTTATACACGCCGTCATCAGTAATTTCCTGAAGAACAACAACTGCGCTTTCAGCACGGTCAACTGACCATACATCAACTATCTGATCGCCCTGAAGATATGATCCGGCAACTATTACATTACCTGTAAGAATTCTGTCCCATTTAGCATAGAATGTTACATTCTCTTTGAGAATTTCACCGTCAGTTACAGGCTCTTTGAATTCGGGATCCTTGTACCATCCCTCGAACTCATGACCGTCAAAGGTGGGAACATAGTCCTTTGTATCAGGAACATAATATTCGTCTGTTTCTGTGTAGGTATCATTGTCCTTGATTGTGCCGCCGTTGGCATCGAAGGTTACATCGTACTTTTCGACGGAGATTACACCGTGAAGTGTACCCTGCTGGGCGTTGGTGGTGCTGTTATAATATGCACCGTTGAGTGATGTGCTGAATTTTTTACCGTCTGCGATATCGCTCATAGTAGCAGTATAATTACCGTCTGTATATGTGACAATTACAGTATTGTCATCTTTATAGTGATCCTTTTCTGTAGGAACGATAATAGTTGAGTCACCGTAAATGAAGCCTGTAACAACAGCACGATAGCCGTATACATCACCCTTACCGTCGAATCTCCATACGGGATATGAGCCAAAGCCTTCACCTGTCGTCGGGTCAATGTCAACTCTTACACCGGGCTTTACTACAGAACCTACATTTTCCTGCTGAGAAATGATTTTCCACTCATTTGTCTCTGTGTTCCAGTATGCTACCTTTACGATTACAGCATCGGGATAAAGCTCTGTAGGAACATCGTCAGCCATTTCAATGCTGAAATCAAGGTCAAAGTCATCGGGATTATAGGTAAGAGGGATGTTGATAGTCCAGTTGCCTAATTTGTCCTGCTTCTTTACAATAGTTCCGACATCGTAGCCTGACTTACTTAAGGCAACACCGAAGGTCGAGGATTCGAGAAGGCCTGTGTAAGTAAAATCTGTAGCTGTGTATGTTGATTTGTTGTCTTCAACTGAGTAAGTATAAGCCTTTGTATTACCCTTTCCGTCGGTAACCTTATCTTCTCTGAAATGAAGCTTATCGCCTGTTTCGACAAATGCAGGTGAATCTGATGTCATTTCGAGAAAATCAACATCAAGGTCTGCTCTTGTGGGATTGGGATCAAAACCGTCAACAGTTTTGTGGTCAATAGTTACATTGATAGTTACATTAATAGCCTTTTCCCATTTAGCTTTGAGTGTAATAGGTGCTGAGATAGAAGAAGTAATCTGTTTACCTGAACCGATAATCTTGCTGCTGTATTCCCAACCGGTAAAGATGAAGCCTTCACGCACGGGAACGTTTGAAGTAGCATTTACAGCACTCATACTTGAGTAAATCTCTGTGCCTACCTCTTCACCGGCTTTGAATGCACCGCCGTTTGTGTCATATTTAACACTGTAGTGGTGAAGATGAAGCTCAGCATTAGAATGCTCTATGATAAGCTCATAGTTTCTCGCCTGATGATAGTCGTTGTCTTCATAATGATATGGGAAATATGTACCGGGCTCAACAGTTGCTTCGTATGTACCTGTAGCTGTCTTTGTAAGCTTAATAAAGCTTTTGCCGTCCTTACTAAGGAAAAGATCTACATCATCACCGTGAATGGATGTAATGTCAGTGATTACGCTGTCAAGATATGTCTTTACAGTGGCTTTGTATTCAGGCTTTGTTGTATCATCAACATAAGCATAAACATACTTGGTATTACCTTTACTGTCTTTGTATTCTGCGCGAACCTCTACTGTGTATTCGGTATTGGGAGTAAGTCCTGTAAATACAATTGAACCGTCCGGCTGCTTTTCACCTTTGTTGCCGTCGATGAAATATTCACAGCGTTCATCAAGACTGTCTTTATCAAGAGTAAGTGTCGTAGTAGTGGTTGACGTAGTCGGCTTTTTGAAAACATAAACTATAGGATTGGCACTACCGCTTGTATTATAATGGAACTTACAGGATGTCTTTTTTATATTAATCTCAAGCTGAGCGTCACCGTTTGTGCTTCCTTCTCCGGCTTTCACACCTTTAATATAGTAATTATAAGTATTATAATTCTTTTTCTCGGTTTCAATTGCTATATGTTCATCGCCGGAAAGAATATCTGCACTTGAAACCTTACTTTCGTCACAGGTAATATGAACTATGCCGCTTTCTCCGAGAAGGTCAAGAGCATTTTTTCTGTCACCTTCAAAAAGACCGATCACAACGTTATCAAGGTCGGATTTAAGATTGTGAACCTTAAAGCTTGAGAAAGAGTCTGAACCGAGTTTCGTGCCGTTCTTATCGAAAACCTCAACCGTTACAGTACCGTTAAGTGCAGAAGAACTTCCGCCGTTATATGTATAGGCACCGTAAACAGAAGCCCACATAAAGCCTACTTTTGATAATGTCTTATCTCCCGATCTGTCTTCTTCCACATTACTGTTTCGCTTAACTTTTTTATCGGTGTTGTAAATTTCATATTCACCGTAGGTATTATTGATACCGTACATATTATGAGAGTTATAAATGTACAGATATGTACCAAGTGAGCTGGTCCATTTATATGTAAGCTCTCTCGGATTTCCCTCATAACCCTCTAACTGTACCTCTAAAAGCTCACTTGAACGAAGATCAGAAACATCTCCGCGCATAAAGCTTACGAGCTTTACTGAAGTTCCGCCTGCAGCAAAAACACCGGCAGGAACCATAGTAAATAGCATAACTGCTATTAATAAAATACTTAAAACTTTTTTCATAGATTGTACCTCCATTTTAAAATACGATACATTTTAACACACAGCATATTACAAAGTGCTTACAAAATCAAGACAAAAAGCAAAAAAAGACCGACAAAAAACCGATCTTTTTCTTACTGTTATTTGTTGTTTTTGCTCCAAAGCAGACCGCAGGTTTCATCTGCCCAGCTGTACTGTGTCATATACTCACCCTGAAATTCGGGCTGACCCGTCTTAAGATAAGAATAATAGTCACAGGATATCTTACTTGTGTCGACAGAATAAAGATAACCGTTCTTTTTCAGAACATCCTCAGCACCGACCTTTTCCAGTGCCTGACGAACATCAAATAAAAGCTGATGAAAATAGTTTCTGTTGTTTTCCTTCGTACCGTCCTCCCAGAGAGCAGCAGCTATCTCCTTTGAGGAAACATCAGCTCCGTTTCGGTCGATAAGATAAGCGAGCATTTCTTTACTTTTGGTTCTTTTAAAG
The DNA here is from genome assembly GCA_937901145.1 of uncultured Clostridia bacterium. GTDB lineage: Bacteria > Bacillota > Clostridia > Oscillospirales > Acutalibacteraceae > UBA6857. The sequence goes on along the minus strand of CALCHE010000219.1, from coordinate 2,755 downwards.
TTAAGCTTTTCACCGCCGCATGAAACATCAAAGTTACCGAAGCATTTAGCTTTAAGGATACCTCTTTCTGTTTTTATGCCCTTGATGACATCGATTTCCCTCTGTACATCCTCAGCCGAAATCGGTTTGAGAAGATAGCCTGAGGCGTGAATTTTAAATGCTGAAACCGCATACTCCTCATACCCTGTACAGAAAACAATCTTGCACTCGGGATGAATAGCAGTAATTCTTTCAGCCATTCCGAGTCCGTTTATACCACGCAGATTGATATCAAGAAATGCTACATCCGGAGCATTGATTTCGAGCCAGTCGATTGCTTCGTCACAGTTTGTAAATCCGACTACATCCTCTATATCATCTGATGCTCTGACAGCCTTCATCAGAGCATAAAGCATAAGCTGTTCATCATCTATCGCTATCGCAATCATCAGTTTGCCTCCTTAGGAATTTCAACAGTAATCTTGGTACCCACACCTACTATACTTTCTATGTGAAGAATACCTCCACACATTGCCTCGAGTCTGCTTTTTATGTTTCTTAAACCAATATGGTTATCTCTTTCGAGCTCAGTCACATCAAAGCCGACTCCGTTATCCTTTACACTTATAAAATAACTGCAGTCTGTTTCGTAAATTCTTACCTTGACAGTGCCGCCTGATTCTCTTTTAAGAATACCGTGCTTGACAGCATTTTCGACTATAGGCTGAATAGTAAGTGCAGGGATACTAAAATCACAGCAGGTCATTTCAGTAATAAATTCGATATCTGAGAAGCGTACCTTTTCTATACTGATGTAGTATTCCGTATGCTCAAGCTCTTTTGAAACACGGATAAGCTTAGGATTATCTATCTCGCCGAAATTGCCTCTGAGATATTTCGAGAAATCGTTAACAAGCTTTGCAGCCTTAGGCGGGTCAAGCTCACAAAGCTGTTCAATGCTTCCGAGAGTATTATAAATAAAATGCGGATGAATCTGACTCATAAGAGTAGAAATACGACTCTGTGCAAGCTCAGCATCAAGTGTAATCTTTTCTTTTTCGAGCTGTTCTGCCCTTTCGGCTGCTTTGATATTTTCAGGCACAATGCGCAGAAAAACAACAACCGAAATTATAAAGCCTATAAGGAAATAGATTTTTGATGCGAGACCGGTTTGCCAGAACCCGAAATATACAGCTAAAATATCAGCCCATAAAACTAATATGCCGATAACACTTAAAATCAATACGATTCTAAGCTTCTGTGAAGATCCTTTCAGCGAAATAAGGAATAAAGCCATAAATATTGCAGAGCAAATGACAGCTCCTGCTGCCCATACTCCGAGCAGATTATAAAAATATATTTTATCAAAAAAAGAAGCAGAAATCAATATACTTGTAAATGCTCCGTATAGCAATGTAACTATATAGGCTGTTTTTTCTGCTTTACCGGAAAGAAAATCTTTAACAAGTACAAAAGCAAACAAGAGATATGCCATTGCAGAAAGACCCTTTAGCATCGTGTTTACAATCAAAAAATCGAACCATAAGTATATAGCTTCCGATGTAAAAAGGAAGAAAATACCTGCTGAAAGTATCAGAAGTCCGCTAAAGAAATAATTTTTGAAGGTGCTTTTATCGAACAAATAAGAAAAGATCGCAAGCCCTAAAACAAGAAGCGCTGAAACGATAATCATTACCGCAACTATTCTTTCACCTCTACCCGAGCGCAGAGCTGTTTTTTCAGAATAATCACTCGCATAAAGCTTCATTGAAGAAAGAAACTCATCGATAGCGGATTCATTGCCGAAGCTGTGATAATTACGGATTACACCCTCGAAATAACCGTCTTCACCACTATATTCTGCTACCATACTGTTATAACCGCAGGCATCTTCACCGATAAGTGGATTTTCTATGTCATATACTACGGTTATCTGATTATTTTCTGTCAAAGCAAAATTTATATGATTAAAGGTAAAATATATCAGTGAACCTTTAGTAAGCTTTCCGTAAAAATCATTTGTTTCAGGGTCACAGATTTCAAGTACACCCTTTAACATAACATCACCTTTTGTGGCAGAGATATGCTCACCCTCCACAATAGGCTTCCATTCTCCGTCCCCTATTTTGTATTCACCGACAAGTCTGATATCAGGTACAATTGCCCAGTCTGCCTGAGAATTGTTTACAACCGCATTGACAAGCAACACACAAGAAAGCAGAAAAAACAGTATAACTGCTGCAAATGTCAGGCTTTGGCTATTCTTTTTATTCTTCATTTGTTGTGGCATCATTTTACTCCTTTATTTTCTGTGTTTAAATAATAACACATTACACTCTTACAGACAAATCTTCAAAACTTTTAATCTGCAAGTAAAAAACTTTATTTCATTATAATGATACCACAAAAGCTCTTACAAAGTTATTACAAACCTGTAAGAATTATAATGTTTTTTCTTATTTTGATACAAAACAGTTGTTTATCAACCAACTAATACTTACAAACTTATAACTCTTTACCCCAACTATTGACAAAGAGCCAAAAAGAAGAAGACACCGCCTTTGCGGTGTCCTTTGGCAGGGGCAGAAGGGCTCGAACCACTTCGTGGCCCTCTTGCGGTTCCCAAAATCACTTTTCGCCTTGGAGCGGCGAGTGATTTTGACCGCTACGCCATCCTCTCCTCGCTTTTTCGCCCACAGGGCGCGCTTCGGCGACGATGCCCGGCACGCGGTTTTGGAGGATAGTATTCTTTCCTTATTTGATGCGGTTTAGAAGG
>CALCHE010000218.1 GCA_937901145.1 uncultured Clostridia bacterium | reverse complement strand
CGTCCTCGGAGGGAAGTCCGATAACCTTATGACCTACTGATTCTACAGAACCGCTTTCGTGGACATTGATGTGTCCCGTGCAGGCAGAAATAACGCCCTGATGGGGACGGAGCGCGCTCGCAATAAAGATATAATTAGTCTGTGTGCCGCCTACGAGGAAATGTACATCAGCATTTTCATTTTCTATTTCCTTTTTTATCTTTTCGGCAGCTGAAAGACAGTATTTATCTGTGCCGTAGCCGGGAGTCTGCTCGAAATTTGTTTCTGCTAATTTTTCGATTATTTCGGGTACTGCGCCCTGAGTATAGTCGCTTTCAAATCTTATCATCGTTTTTACCTCATTTATAAATCTTTTTTGCTCTCGGTGAGAAGGTACACAGAGCCTCATAAGCAAAGGAGCCGTACATCTTACCGTAATCATTGGCAGAGATTTCTCTGTCTCCGCTTTTACCGATAATTACTGCTTCATCACCAACAGAAACACCATCTATATCAGTTACATCCACCATAACAAGGTCCATACAGACCTTGCCTGTCACATAAGCTTTTTCACCTCTTATGAGAACATAGCCTTTATTGGAGAGAACCCTGCGAAAGCCGTCGGCATAGCCCACGGAAAGGGTCGCGATTTTTCTTTTTTCCTTAGCTACATAAGTGTGTCCGTAGCTGATACCCTCGCCCTCATCCACATCATGAATGTGGATAACGTGAGTTTTTACCTCCATAGCAGGAATAAGACCCGCATCCTCGGTGGGATAGTCCATAGGATTGATGCCGTAAATGGCGATACCCATTCTCACCATAGGATATTTCTTTTCAAAGCGGAAAACACCTGCCGTATTGTAAAGATGAGGAAGAGGAATTTTTATACCCATATCCGAAAGCTTTCCGAGAAAACCGTCGAAACGCTCTATCTGCTCACGGGAATAACTGTCACCCTCCATATCAGCCTTGGCAAAATGGCTGAAAATACCTTCCACATCCAGGCAGGGACACTCCGTGATCTTTCTGATTATCTCTGCCGAAGCATCGGTAAGAGGAAATCCTATACGGCTCATTCCCGTGTCAAGAGCGATATGCACCTTCGCTTTTTTACCTTTTTCTTCTGATGCCTTGTTAAGCAGAAGCGCATCGTCAAAGGTGTAAACAGTAGCAGTAATGTCATTTTCTACTGCTTCACCGAAATAGTCGGGTCTGATATAGGAAAGCACCAGTACAGGTAAGCTTATTCCTGCCTGACGAAGCTCCATAGCTTCATCGAAACACGCTACGGCAAAGTAGTCTGCCTTGCTTTCCAGAACCTTAGCCACGGGCACAGCACCGTGACCGTAGGCATCAGCTTTTATGACAGCACATTTTTTCACACCCTCTGCCACTCTTCCTGACAAAAGCTCGAAATTATGCCCGATGGCTTTTAAGTTGATTTCTCTGTAAGTTCTGTGATACATAATTACCTCGTAATAAAATCGGAATTAGTCCTCAAGTCCTAGTATCTCTGCACCCTCACCTGCATCTATGGTTTCTACGGTGCGGAGCTTTTTCTGAATAATGTCGTTTCTGCTCTTTGCATCGTCGAGGCTCTTTCCTGCCTCTTCGATTTTCTTTTTCGCTTTTTCCAGGACGGTTCCGAACTTTTCGTACT
>CALCHE010000217.1 GCA_937901145.1 uncultured Clostridia bacterium | reverse complement strand
AAGGATATTTTCTACGGTGAAAAGCTTATCACCTCCCGAAAGGAAATGTCTGAAAATCCCAAAGCTACACTTTGCATAGGACCTGTGACTGATACTGACGTAAATAATACTGAAAACCTTTCTGTGCTTGTTGAGTCGGTATATAATCAGACTATGCCTTCATTTGAGCTTTTTGCGGACGAAAGCCTTTACGGTATTTTCCCTGAGAAATATAAAAATGCAGAAAATCTTACCTTCGTGAAGAGCGAGTCTGCTTCTGATTTCAGAGAACAGTGCCTGGATATGTGTCACACGGACTACATTATGTATCAGGAATGCTCGGTGAGACTTAATCCGAAAATACTTATGCGCCATTATACGGTACTCGAAGGTAAGGACAAATACGGATTTTCTACTTCTCCCATTACGCATTTTGACGGATTAAACACAGGAAAATATGTGTTTTCCGATTTATTCTTTAAGTCTGAAACGGAGAAAAGCCGTATTCATCCTGCGGATAAAACCTTTTTACTCGACCTGTTTTTCTCCAATAAGCTGTTCAGTGTGACTCATCTGAAGGGTATACATTTCGCTTTCTCCGATAATCCCGTTTATGATATGTATAAGCTTTATAAGCATTCCCGATTTAAAAAGGTATTTCACAGAGGAACCTATTTCAGCATAAGCGAGGAGCAGGCAGTGTCATATCTGCGTAAGGACGAGAAGGTTCTGGATGAAAACAAGCGTAAAATTTTCCGTACCTATAAGCTTAATTATCTGACGAATGTAAAGCTCAAGGGTGTCAGAGAGACTGTCAGAAAAAAGCTTTCAGTCTGGGCAAGATATATCTACATTCTTACGGATGCAGTCATCACTTTTCTTTTCTCTTCTTTGAAGATTCAGGACAGAGTTTTCTTTTACACGGGCAGAACCACAGGTGAACCCGATGAAAATCTCGGCCAGCTGTACAGAAGCTGTAACGAGAAAAAGGTGCTCTTTGCCAAGGTAAAGCCGCATGGATTCAGAGATCTTCTCAGGAAAAGATATTACCTTTTCACCAGTAGGGTTATTGTTACCGATGACTATATTTATCATCTGCGAAAGCACAAATTAAAAAAAGAGCAGAAGCTCATCCAGATATGGTACACAGGCGGCGCATTTAAAAAAATGGGTATCGACGGACCGTCTATTCTTTCGGATTTCGATGAATATAAGACCCATTCTCAGTACAGTGATTTCTGTGTTTCCTCGGAATATGTGAGACAGTATTATTGCCACGCCTTCGGTCTGGATGCGGATGTGGTGAAGGCTGTAGGTACACCTCGCTCAGATCTCATAGTAAACCGTGAAAATATTCTTTCAAATAAAGAAGAAATATGCTCCAGACATCCGCTTCTGAAAAATAAAAAGGTATATCTTTACTGTCCTACAGTAAGAATAAAAGAGGATGTTATTATTCCCTTTGATCCGAAAATTGACTGGACGAAGCTTAATGACGATCTTGAGGATGACGAGGTGTTCATTATCTGCCGTCATCCGTCTATGAAAGAGGAATATATTAAGGGTAGATTTTATTCCAGGGTCAAAGATTACACCTTCGAAAGCACCAGTGAGCTTTTAGCGGTGGCTGATGTTATAATTACCGACTATTCTTCAGTGGTTTTCGATGCTTCTCTTATGGATAAGCCCATAGTATTCTACTGTCCCGACTATGAGGAGCACAGGGATGATACCTATCTTGACTACGAAAAGGATATTCCCGGTGAAATGGTGAGAGACAGTGAGGTTATTCTTGATGCTGTCAGAAGAGCCGAAGATGTGTCCTCAGCCGAAATAAGAGCTCTTTTCAAAGAAAGGCAGATGGGTGCCTGTGATGGCAGAAGCACCGAAAGAATTCTTTCTATGATAAAAAATTATTTGAAATAAATTACATTTCTCCCGAAGCTTTGTGCTTTCGGGAGATTATTTTTTCAGAGATTTTTTACCTGTGATATTTTTTGCTTACGGACACAAATTATATCTGCGGCTGAAAAAACAGCGTGTTCGGAGGTGAAAAATGGTAAAAAGTATCAAAGTAATAAGAGCAGTGCTTATGAGTGTTATCTTTACACTTTTATGCCTTTTGGTTTACGGCTTTTATGCGGTTCCTGATGAGTTTTACTGCATAGCTGATAAAAGAGAAAGCGTAAATGAAATATACACCATAACCTACGGTAAAAGAATCAGCAGTAACGGACAGAAAAATACAGGTCAGAGTGAAAAATATGAGGCTGAGGTAAGTCTGCTTAATGTTATACCTGTAAAAAGCTCTGCAGTAACTGTCAGAAGCAGAGATTATGTGGAGATTTCAGGTGAGCTTTTCGGACTCAGACTGTTTACCGAAGGAGTTATGATAGTAGGAACTGATGAAGTCGATACGGAAATGGGTAATGTTTCCCCGGCGAAGAGTGCGGGACTTCAGAAGGGTGACATCATTTGTGCTATAAACGGAACCGAGGTAAAAACCAGTCAGCAGGTTTCAGATATTTTTCTGAAAGCGGGAGCGGACAGTATGATAATGGAATACCTGAGAGACGGTAAGCGTTACAGCGTCAGCTTTTCTTTGGCTTACAGCCTTTCCGAAAATAAATATAAGGCAGGGCTGTGGATAAGAGACAGCGCAGCAGGCATAGGTACGATGACCTTTTACGATGTAAGCACGGGAATGTTTGCATCCTTAGGCCACGGTGTCTGCGATGTGGATACGGGTGAAATTCTGCCTCTTTCAAACGGAGACATAGTATCAGCCTATATCAGCGGATGCTACAAAGGAAAAAGCGGTAAAGCAGGTGAGCTTTGCGGCGTTTTCAATCCTGAAATAAAAGGACAGCTTATGTGTAACTGCGAAGCGGGTGTTTACGGTAAATCGGAAAAAATCAGTGTCAGTACACTGATGCCCGTAGCGACCGGAAACGAGGTAAAACCGGGTAAGGCTCAGATAATTTCTACGGTAGATAAAGACGGCCCTGAATATTATGAGATAGAGATAATGAAGGTAACGGAAGATTCGTCGCAGAATAAGAATATGGTAATAAAAATAACAGACAGTGAACTGATAGAAAAAACAGGCGGTATAGTTCAGGGAATGAGCGGGTCACCGATAATACAGAATAATATGCTTGTCGGTGCCGTAACACATGTATTTGTAAGCGATCCCACACAGGGTTATGCCATTTTCGCCGAAACGATGCTCGAAAAAGCGAGAAGCGTATACAGAGAGAGTGAACTGTCAGCCGCATCATAATTCTCCTTAAAAGAGAATGAAAAAACAGAAATCTCTGAAGCATAGCCGAAGAAATTTCTGTTTTTTGTTTTTTATTTTCTGTCAAGATATCTCTCTACCGCATCCTGCCAATGGGGGAGAAGAGAAAAACCGGCTTCGGTAAGAGCTTTTTTGCTCAGTCTCGAATTTTTAGGCCTTTTGGCAGGGGTAATGTATTCCTCACTCGTTACAGGGTTTACCTTCATAGGAATTTTTGCATAATCGAACACCTTTACAGCGAGCTCGTACCATGAACAGAAGCCTTCATTGGTTCCGTGATAAACACCGTATTTTTCTGTCTGTGCCATTTCTGTCAGAAGTATTGCCAGGTCAGCTGAATAAGTGGGAGAGCCCACCTGATCGCATACCACATTGACCTCGTTTTTTGTCTGAGAAAGGCGTAACATAGTAGCGATAAAGTTTCTGTCCTGCTCTCCGAAAACCCAGGATGTGCGGACTATAAAATATTTTTCGCAGAGGCTCATAACAGCCTTCTCGCCGTCATATTTACTTTTTCCGTAAACGGAAAGGGGAGCTTTACTGTCATCAGTTTCAAAAGGCTCTTCTCCTTCGCCTGAAAAAACATAATCAGTGCTGATGTAGATAATAGCTGCATTTTTTTCTCTGCATATACGGGCGAGATTTTCCGTGCCCTTTGCATTGATGGCATAGCAGAGATCTTTTTCCACCTCGGCCTTATCTACGGCGGTATAGGCGGCACAGTGAATAAGCACATCAAAGTTACAATTTGCGAAATAATCAGCTACAGCCTTTTCCGATGTAATATCCACATCGTCCTTATCAATTCCTTTATAGGGAATGTTCTTTTCTTTCAGTATACGGCATACATCACCGCCGAGCTGTCCTGCAGCACCTGTTACAATAATCATTTTATCACCTTAATAAGTAAAATCAACATCACTGTCACGAAGGAAGGGAGCATTTTTGTCCTTGTCGGAAAGAACAGGGGCTGTTACACCCCAGTCGACACCGATGTCTTTATCGTCAAAGCGGATGCTTCTGTCACTTTCTTTGTTATAGTAGCCGTCGACCTTGTAAAGAACCTCTACATTATCGGTGAGGGTTACGAAGCCGTGACCGAAGCCCTTGGGGATATAGAGCATATGTTTATTTTCTTCCGAGAGAACTGCGCTTATCCATTTAAGATAAGTAGGTGAGCCCTTTCTCAGGTCAACTGCCACATCGAGGATTTCTCCCTTAGTACAGCAGATAAGCTTAGTCTGGGC
>CALCHE010000216.1 GCA_937901145.1 uncultured Clostridia bacterium | reverse complement strand
CTTTAAAGTAGGTGGATTTAAAACTTTCTTAGATGGTTCTCCACAAGGAAGAACTGCATTTATGAGAACTGATTATTTAGGCGATGAAAAAGGATATAGAGCTTATCCAGTAATGAGTGAAGAGGAATTAGAAAAACTTATAGAAATAGCTTTAAAAGAAGCACTAAAACCTTATCGGCATAATCATACATCTTCTTCGCCCTCATCGTCTATTTCCTTTTTCTGACCGTCAACGAGGCTCTTTGTGTAATCTTCAACTTCCTTGAGCTTTTCTTCCTGATATTCTTTGTAATACTCTTCACTGATTGTGTAAGCGAACTCAGGATCCACAAACATATCGCTGTGCTCAAAGGCAAGTTTCGGATGAATTTTCGGATTCTGAAGAAGCATAGTGAGTACCTGTGCTTTTTCGAGGACATTTTCATAATTCCTTCGGGGAAGTCTTATATCAATATCCGACAGCTTAAGGTCTGTACCACGGAGAGTGTTTGTGATATAAAGAGCGATTTTAAGAAATTTCTTTTCAGCGAGCTTGAACATCTTTTCCGAATCCTTGGCTCTTGCCTCGGCATTAGTCCAGCCGTCACGCATAATGACCGCTTTGCCCGTATCGCTGGTGGAGGTACCGCCGTTTCTGTTAGGCATACCGCAGATAGTCAGCACCGTCTGATACATACAGTCCACAAGGGTCTGTGTCTGCATCTGATTAAGCTCCTGTACGAGATACTTCACATCCACACCCTCAGGAAGGTTAAGACCGCCTAAATGTTTTAAGGATTTAAACACCTTTTCTTCTATTTCTCCGCCACAAATAACCAATATTGCCTGAACGAACTGTTCAACAGCATCAATACGGTTTGAAGCTACATTGTTTATGGCATCGAGAATGGGTAATACCACTTCAAATGCACCAAGTCTCGCCTCATTGGAAAGATATTCAATTATGGGGATATTTCGCAGAGAATGATAGTCACGGTTCCTTATCTTCTTTCCCGTACCGTCGTCAACAATCTCAAAGTATCTGCAGTCGGTATAGATGATATAAAGAAATGTGCCGTCCTTTTTCTTGATGAAATGAACACTCATCATTTCTCTGTTTCCCAAGCCGTTATGATAAACCACATAGGTCTGCATAGGATTGAGAATATAAATATTAAAGGGTGCCTCATCGGGATTGTCATACTGAACAGGCAACACCATTCTGTAGCCCACGCCGCAGATAGTAAACCAATCGGTAAGCGTTTTATCCTTCGCCTCTTTATTCTCATAGAACATATATTCATTGAAAAGATTAAGAGAATCGGAAATATTCTCCTTACTTCTGTTTATGTACTGTACCGGCTCACCCATAAGGTAAGAGGATTTGAAGGAAACTATCTCATTTGCCCTGTTTTCGACAATGATGTTATTGATTTCGGGCCTGATTTCCTTCTTTCTGCCTAAAACAGGCTGTTTACCCTTCCAGTAGTTGTAAAGATATTTGATTTCTGCTTTGTTCTTTTCGTGAACGGGAAGAGTATCCTCAAGCACGGAGATAACATTCTGCTCCGTTATTTCATCCACATCGGTAAAGATAATTCTTCTGCCGTACATCCGCTGTGTTTTTTCTTCAATACTCACCTGTTCACCACCTTTTTATAGTTCTCTATTATTAATTATATTACCTATTTCACCATAAAGCAATAAACAAAAGTCTGTATTTACACCGGGCGCCTGAAAACAGTACATATTTTCGGTGGATTTGTCACCATTTTCACCGCCATGGCAAGAGAGTCGGGAGCATCGTCGTTTTTATTCTTTGCAAACATCTTGAAGGAAAAGACATTCTGCATATAAAGGCTGTATTCCTTGCTTCTTTTGCCCGACTCTCGGAAAATCATCATCTCACGGATATCGGGAGCCGCATCAAATATCCTCTGCTGCTTTGCCACATTTGACGGCGCCGCTTTCGTGGTAATGTTAATACTTCTCTTTTCTTTTTTCAACAGCTTCTGAACTCCGTCTTTGTAGCCTTCCGTTGACTTGTTGGCTTCTATCTGCATAGCCGCAACATCGTGCTTGATTACCTTCTGCACTAAAAGAGGCTGTGTAATTTTCTTATCTCCGCTATCATAAACCACATCGTGAACATAAATATCATAGCCGGACTGAAAGCAGACAGGCGAAGCGACAAAGTCACCGCCACCGTAAGCAGGGTCAACGGCCATAAATATCCGGTCAGGATCACCTTCGGGCAAAACACCGTTATAATATCTGAAATCACCGGGAGTAAACAAAGCGCCCTCTCTTTCGATAGGCTGTCCCATATACTGTGCAAGCCAGGATGCCATATCGTTGTTTCTTTCGAAAGAAGCACGTCTTTGCTTGTAGTAGTCACTGCTGAAGCCTACGGAATAATCGTAGTCGAAATTACTCTCGTCATTTTCATCAAGAGCAGGCAGATTGATAACGGCATAACGGCGGTTTTTAAATCTTTCGTCATTTTCCAAAAGCTCAAGACGTAAACCGATGGGGTCAATCATACTCCAACGGGTACCGCACCAAAGTATTTTCGCAGTTTCCTTAGCTCTGGGAAGAAGGTTATTATCGACCTTGCTCCACGCAGCCTGCAGTCGGTCTTTATTGAGTGCCTCTTCGATACCGCCGATAAGGTCGTCGTTAATCTCGAAGCCGTTACAGTCACAGGCACCGTTAAGTGTACCGTAAAGAGAACGGCAGGTAAGAGACGGATAACGCTTCTTTCGGTCAATATTAATCGTTTCATCCTGTGAATTGGTCTGAACGATTTTAGCCTTTGGAAACACATCGTTCCACAGATAGGTAACAGGGTCATTGATTATCTCAAGCACACCGTTATAAAATGCCTTGGTTATAGTATCGGAATAAGCCGAATAGAGATTTGACAGCTCGCTGTTCCGTCCGATTATCCAGGTGGAAAAGAACATCAGTATGGTGGTTTTACCTACTCGAGGTGGCATAGACAGGAAGAGCTCGTCAAGCTCATCATCAGCCAGCTTCTGCAAGGCATCAACGACTATTTTAAGTCTTTTTCTTCGAGGTTGATAGAATCGCTCCTCAGGATTTCGGTTTATCTCGATATAAAGAAGATAACTATCAAAAAAGTGCGGTGCATCAAAGAGCAGACTTTTTTTGTACAGCTCAAACATCTCTTTAACACTGTAACGGTTTTTCATAGCCGTCGAGACATGCCGTCTTAAAATTCCGTTGGTATCGTGAGCTAATTTGAAGTCGCCTTTTTCTTCAATGTTGCGACAGAGAGAAAAGAGATCCTCGTAAGCCGTTACATCCGAGGGCTTTTTATGTATCTGATTTATTATCCTTGAAATTAAGGCTTCCATTTTACACCTCACAAAACAAAAAAGAGACCTACGGTTAATCCGTAAGTCCCTGTTGACTTTAATCTCACCCTGTTGTGAGAAGTTGTTTATTTATATTTTAATTTTATCGGAAATTCCCCCACAAGTCAACTCCTGTTTTGTTGGCAAGGTCGATTGCGGCTTTTGTGTATGTAGCATTGGTGATTACCATTGCTTTCTTACAGCCGTAATACTGCTTGGCGGAATATATCTCCTGCACAGCCTTTATTCCGACGGGCTGACTGTAATGCTTACACTGAATACAGACAGTCTCACCGTTTGAGTCAGTAGCAAGTACATCAGCTCCGAAGTCGCCGCTTGTCTGCGTAACCCTTACATTACTGTAACCCATACCTTTCAATCGTCTGCCTACATACTGCTCAAAATCGGAACCGCTCATATTGGCAAGCTCCTGTGCGGTGACTTTGCTCTGTACATTATCTCCAGGTATCCGGGCCGCTCCTCTTAACCATTCGAAAATCAAGATTAAACAGAGAATCGGCCATGTAATAACACCGAACATTAAAACGTTTGATACTTTAGGATATTTGTCAATGAAATGCTCCGGCGGAGGTGCAGGCAGGTTATGTCTGCCCTCATACTTGTAATTTGCGAAAATATATGTGTCGCTATCTCTGCGATAGTTGCTTCTTATCTGACATTCGGGAATGAAGTCGGCATATACCCAGTACCCGTCACTGCCAAATTCAATAACATTTACCCGTGATGTGTAATTGTGTCTGAAAACATCTGCAAAGTGTTCAGCAGCTTCTTTCGTCTCAAATCTTTCAGAACGGAGGCTTATACCGTGATTTGTATAAGCCCTTTGTACCATGTGAATATATTCTTTTACAGGCTCGCTCTCAAAATCTTCATCGTCTTCAACTTCAGTAATGTAGCCCTCATCGATTAAATCTTCCTCGGGAGCTTCTGCTATCTCTTCCGATTTATCTTCCGATGCCTCTGTCTCTGCTGTTTCGGCAGGTTCTGCGACAATTTTATTTTCTACAATTTTATCGGTGCCCTTCACATAAAAATTCACGGTGGGTTCCTTTTTATAATATTTCGGAAAAACTAACAGAAATATAACCATAGGTACCGCAGCTATCAGCAGAACATTTTCCGCTGCATAAACAAAGAACAGAGAGAAAAATGAGAGGAATACTACCGATATATAATAAAAAACTTTCAACATTTTCACATTATCCCCCTCACCCTGTTATACCACAAACTTCTGCTTATGCCCAAAGCGGAACAACACTCATTGACGGTCATTTCACCGTCTTTTTGTTTTTGCAGAAATTTTTCAAAATCGGGGATTTCTCTTGTTTGTCTGCCGTAGGGTTTTCCTGTTTTGCGTGATACCTTTTTACCATCGATTATTTGCATAGCATCAATGCCCTCTCGCTGACGTTTAAGTATTTTCAATCTTTCCTGCTCAGCAACAGAACCCAACACCTCGATAATGACATTGTTAACCATATCCTTTATCCAGTCCTGACCCTGAAAATCAATGAGAGTAGTCGGCACATCGAGAATTCTCACAATAACCCCGTGATTTTTAAACCACTCAAGCTCAGATTTTATTTCTTCTTTATTTCTGCCGAGACGGTCTAACTCTTCTACAATTATCTCATCACCTTCAACCACCAGAGATTTCATATTCTGATAATCCTGGCGTGAAAAATCCTTGCCGCTTTGTTTGTCCGTAAAAACCATATCAGCAGGCTTGTAACGGTTAAGTGCTTCTGTCTGCCTGTCGAGGTTTTGGTCTTTACTCGAAACACGGCGATAATGACAAGTCATTCTACCTCAAACCCACCTTCAGGCACTCTCGTCTCTCTCGGCACAAGGATTATTTTGTAGTCGAGTGCACGAAGCATTTCGGAAAGTATTTTTGTACTTATGTTCTTCTGATTAAATCTTTCACTGAATGTGCTGTGCTTGATATTCAATCTGTCTGCCAAAACAAAAGGCTTTACACCTCTGATTTTCATTATCTCTCTTACGATTTCCATTGTTTGCATTTTTGTATGCCTCCTTTATTTATTGTGATTTCATTCTACCACAGTTAAAACTGAATGTCAAGAGATTTCTGAATTTTTTGCTCTTTTTGTTTTGTGAGTGTGGTTTCGGGACTGACTAATACCATATAATAATTCACATATCCCCCACCCGTAGAGCTTTTATAACAATAATACAGTGCATAAAAGTGTACTTTAAAACACATTTAAAAATATTCATTTTTTACTGAATTATTTTATAAAAACTATTGACTTATTCAGTTTTATCTGTTATAATCTTGTTGTATTCAGTAAGTGCTGAATATAATCTTAAAGAAAGGAGAACAGAACAATGGCTAAAAAGAAAAAGAACAGAGATAACAACACGGCTTCAAAACTTGCTGTTACCTCTGCCTTAATCGGTCTGTTAAGCAGTTTAATTAGTTTGATAACCAAATTAATAGAAATGCTTAACGAATAGTTTAAAAGGGAGTGGGAACACTCTCACTCCCTTAACTATGATAACAAAAATCTTTGCCATTGTCAACAATATAGATTATGATTATTGATATTATTCAAATCGTGTTATCTGTTACAGGCTTAACGCTTTCAATAATCGCCCTGTATATGATAGCTAAGCAAAAGAAAAACAAATAAAAAAAACAGCCTATCGGCTAAGCTTGGAACCCTGAACCGATAGACTAAACAAGAAGACAAACGGAAAACCCGTCGCCGTTCTACTCTTCCATTATAGTTGACGGGTGAAAAAAAGTCAATATATAATGGAGGATTTAACAATGACTTACGAAATCAGAAACAATGGAGAATTCAACAGCAAAGAGATTTACTTTGACGGAAAGCCTTCCGAAGCAGTACGCACAGCCTTAAAAGAAATGAAATTCAGATGGCACGGTAAAAAAAGATGTTGGTACGGTTACGCAGATGAAAGCACCCTCATTTCTGCCATTCTCGGCACTAATGGAGACAAGGGACAGGAAGAGCCGGCAACAGTACACACAGACGGATACATGGGCGGCGGTGCAGTATACGGCAGTAAGAGCCGACTCGGTTTATACGGCCAGGACCTCAAGAAAGCAATAGCCGAGGACATCAAGAAGTCAGGCATCAAGGGCGTTACTCTTTCCATGAGGAACGGAAACATCACCGCAACCATTAACACCACAGCTGAGGACTTTATCAGCCTTGAGGAATATATCAAGGTTTATGAAATCCAGGGCGGGCAGTATTGGATAGAATACACCGACGAAAACGGACACAGAGCCACTATCCACCGTGATAGATTCTTCGCTCTTGACTCATACGAAGAAAGAGAGAAAATCCGTGTATCAGCTGCAACTCTTGACTATATGACAAGCACCACCGGCGCAGTTTATCTTAATGAATACTACCTGGAGAAAAACAAACAGTTCACAGCTTCAGGAATGGAGAAGGTTAACAAGATTAATTCTATCATTTCAGCGTACCGTTTCGATGAATCAAATGCGATGGTCGACTATTTCCACACTAATTTCTATTATACACTCATTACACAGCCTAAGAAGTCAGCAGCATAAGGAAGGAGATAACACTATGAAACACACAGAAATATCAAAACAGTTTATAGAGGCTATAAAGACCATATCAGAGAAGCCCGAAAACCTCGATAACCTCGAAACATATTTATCACATCACTTTTCAGA
>CALCHE010000215.1 GCA_937901145.1 uncultured Clostridia bacterium | reverse complement strand
GCAAATTCGCCGAGCTTGTGACCAACCATATCTTCTGTTACATAAACGGGAACGTGCTTACGGCCGTCATGAACTGCGAAGGTGTGACCAACAAAATCGGGGAAGATTGTGCTGCTGCGGCTCCATGTTTTAAGAACGATTTTTTCGCCCTTTTCATTCATCTTAACGACTCTTTCGTAAAGCTTCTCCTGCACGAAAGGTCCTTTTTTAGTGCTTCTGCTCATTATTCTTAGCTCCTTTCATCGACCTTATTTGTCGTTACGACGCTTAACAATAAGCTTGTCTGAACGATTCTTCTTAGCACGAGTCTTGTAGCCAAGAGCAGGCTTGCCCCAAGGTGTAACAGGGCCGGGACGACCGATGGGTGATTTACCTTCACCACCACCGTGAGGATGGTCGCAGGGGTTCATAACTGAACCGCGGACTGTAGGTCTGATACCCATGTGACGTGTACGACCGGCTTTACCGATCTTAACGTTTTCGTGGTCTTCGTTACCTACAACGCCTACTGTAGCCATACATGCTTCGGGAACTTTACGAAGTTCGCCTGAGGGAAGTCTGAGAAGTGCGTAGCCGCCTTCCTTAGCCATAAGCTGTGCAGAGTTACCTGCAGCTCTTGCTAACTGACCGCCTCTGCCGGGATAAAGCTCTACGTTGTGGATAACAGTACCTGTGGGGATGTTAACGAGAGGAAGAGCGTTACCGGGCTTAATATCTGCTGAAGGACCTGCTTCAACGATATCGCCAACCTTAAGTCCCTGAGGAGCAATGATGTATCTCTTTTCGCCGTCTTCGTACTGGAGAAGAGCGATATGAGCTGATCTGTTGGGATCGTATTCAAGAGTAGCAACAGTTGCCTTTACGTCAAACTTGTCTCTCTTGAAATCAATGATACGATACTTTCTTCTGTTTCCGCCACCGCGATGACGAACAGTGATGCGACCGTAGCTGTTACGGCCACTCTTTTTGCTGAGAGGAGCGAGAAGGCTTCTCTCGGGGCCGCACTTTGAAAGTGCTGAATAGTCTGTAACTGACATATTACGTGTGCCGTTTGTTACAGGCTTTAATACACGAATTGACATTTTGTTCACACTCCTAATTGGTTTAGCGGAGGATTGTCATAACCTCCATACATTGCCATTGGATTTGAATGGTTTATTTTAGTTTCGGTTATCTATTAAAGAAGACCGTCAAAGAAATCGATTGTCTTGGAATCCTCGGTAAGAGTTACGATAGCCTTTTTCCAGGAAGGTGTGTAACCTTCGTAGCGGCCGTATCTTCTGAGGTGACCCTTGCAGTTCATTGTGTTAACCTTCTGAACCTTTACGCCGAAAGCTTCTTCAACTGCTGCTGCGATTTCAGCCTTGTTAGCATCCTTAGCAACCTTGAAGGTGTACTTTTTGAATGCTGTGCCCATCATGCTTTCTTCAGTGATAACGGGCTTGAGGATGATGTCATGTGCTGATTTCATTATGCATATACCTCCTCGATTTTAGCAACTGCGTCCTTGAGAACAACGATGCTGTTGCAGTTAAGAATATCATATACATTAAGTGTGTTTACGAGAGAAACCTTGCAGCCTGCGATGTTTCTTGCACTTCTGTAGATGATGTCATTCTTTTCAGGAAGAACGATGAGAACTTTTTTACCTGTTTCAAGGTTTGAAAGAACCTTAACAACTTCCTTAGTTTTGATTGCTTCGAGTGAAAGTGAATCGAGAACGATCATTTCGTTAGCAGCAACCTTAGAAGAAAGAGCAGACTTCATAGCGAGTCTCTTAACTTTCTTGTTGATAGCAAAGCCGTATTCACGGGGCTTGGGACCGTGTGAGATACCGCCGTGGTACCACTGGGGAGCTCTTGTTGAGCCCTGTCTTGCGCGGCCTGTTCCCTTCTGTCTCCAGGGCTTCTTACCGCCGCCGCTTACTTCTGCACGTGTCAGGGTTGACTGTGTGCCCTGACGCTGATTTGCAAGATAGTTAACAACTACAAGATGCATAGCTGAGGTATTGGGTTCGATACCGAAGATACCTTCTGCAAGCTCAAGGTCTGAAACCTTCTTGCCGTTTACGTCGAATACTGATACATTAGGCATTTCTTAAGGGCTCCTTTCTTATGATTTCTTTACGCTGTTCACTACCATTACGATGCCCTTTTTGGGACCGGGGATAGCACCCTTGATAGCGATGAGGTTGTTTTCTGCGTCAACCTTAACAACGTCAAGGTTCTGAACTGTAACTCTTTCTGAGCCGAGGTGACCTGCCATTTTCTTGCCTTTGAAGATTCTGGCGGGGTCGATAACGCCGAGTGAACCTGCGTGTCTGGCAACAGGACCTGTACCGTGTGTTTCCTTAAGTCTGGAGAAGTTCCATCTTTTGATAACACCGGCAGTACCCTTACCCTTGCTTGTGCCGACTACGTCTACCTTTTCGCCTGCAGCAAAGATGTCTGCCTTGATGATGTCGCCTACGTTAACAGCGCTGTCGTCTTCAAGTCTGAATTCCTTAAGAACCTTCTTGGGAGCAACATTTGCTTTGTCGAAATGACCCTTCATAGGCTTGTTTGTTCTGGTTACTTTTTTGTCCTCGAAGCCAAGCTGAACAGCGTTGTAGCCGTCGTTTTCAATTGTCTTCTTCTGAACAACTGCGCAAGGACCAAGTTCAACTACTGTTACGGGGATTACATTACCCTTTTCGTCGAAAACCTGTGTCATGCCGATCTTTCTGCCGATAAGACCTTTTTTCATTTTGATATCCTCCTTTGGTTATTGGTTGCCTTTGGCAACTTGACCTGTTCCGTAAGATGTTTACTGTCGGGTATAGAAATCAGTTATTTATCTTTTGATTTCGATTTCAACACTTGCGGGAATTTCAAGATTTGTCAGAGCCTCTACTGTTTTGGGAGTAGGTCTGATGATGTCGATGAGTCTCTTGTGAGTTCTCTGCTCAAACTGTTCACGGCTGTCCTTATACTTATGAACAGCGCGAAGGATTGTAACTACTTCCTTTTCTGTGGGAAGAGGGATGGGACCTGAAACAGTAGCGTTTGTTCTCTTAGCTGCTTCAACGATCATCTCTGCTGCCTTGTCAACAAGGTTGTGGTCGTATCCTTTAAGTCTGATACGGATCTTTTCCTTTACTGCCATTTTGTTTGCCTCCTAATAAGAATTAGTAGGGCGTTGCTTTTTTCGTATGCTTTTCCGGGTGTTTGCACGCCCCTCTTTAAAAAACCGGAAACGCAATATTTCCGGTCGCTGCTTCGAAAAAAGCACAGTTCACCCCTATACGCTGTTTAAGTCCGAACCGGGGCATAGCACCCCCGCCGACACTTAACGCAAGATAACAGCGTTAAAGATGAAATATAGATCGCCCGGTTTTAAATCGGACATACTCCGCGGAAATTTCCTGCCTCAGGGGCAGCCACCTCCCGCATCATCGCATATCTTGAGGTTGTGTGAAGACAGAGTTATACCCAAACCCTTATCACACGCTCGACTATGATACCATACTATTTGGTTAATGTCAACCAATTTTTAAAAATTTCTTTGTTAAAAATGCAGATTTTTATTTTGTTCACAAACAGCGCCTAAATGTAGTGTTTTAGAGGGTTTTCAGCACCAAATATGTGCTTTTTCCATTCACTGTTTTAACCTTTTAAAGCGAAGCAAACACGAGGAAAGGTGTAAA
>CALCHE010000214.1 GCA_937901145.1 uncultured Clostridia bacterium | reverse complement strand
CAAATCTTATCCCTGAACTGCTTGATCTTGTTGATGAGGGCAAAATCGCACTTACACCTGCAGTTGAGCTTTCATATCTTGCGGAAGACCAACAGTATGTTCTGCTTGACACTATTGAGGAGGAAGAACGCACACCGTCATTTTCGCAAGCCGTCCGTTTCAAAAAGTTAAGTCAGAGTAATGAATTGAATACAGAGCAGATTGAAACTATTATGCAAGAGGATAAAGCAAACCAAAGAGAAATAATAAAGTTTCCGCTTGAACAGTTACAGAAGTTCTCACCAAGAGCTGACAAGAAAGAACTAGAAGAGTTTGTGTTGACTGCTTGCGAGTATTACAGAAAGTTTTTGATTAAACAGCGAGATAGGGATGCGAGGTGATGAGAATGTTTAAACGAATCAAACAACTAATAAAAACCATTCTGAACAACACCAAGGGTGAATATAGTTTCCGTATTGAACCGAGCGAATTCACACCTGAGCAAAGTGCGGCGTTTGACAGAATGGTTGATTTTCTTGCCCGTATGGTAGAAAAGTACGGGCCGATGCTTGACGATATTATAAAGTCCGAAGCAAATAAAAAAGCAGAAAAGCAAACCGCATAAAACATTGTGGGGCAGGTTAATCCTGCCTCACACATTTGTCGAATATGCGAAAGAAAAATATAATCAAAATGAAAAAATACAAGGAGTTGAAAAAATATGAAACGATTAAATTGCTATATCTACACCCGTGTTTCAACATCAATGCAAGTTGAGGGTTTCAGCCTTGATGCACAGAGAGAAAAGCTCCGTAAATATGCCGAGTATCAGGAAATGCATATTGCAGGTGAATACAGCGATGAAGGCAAATCAGGTAAAAATATTGGCGGAAGACTTGAGTTTCAGAGGATGTTATCTGATATCGCAAGTGGTAAAGACAGTATAGATTATGTATTGGTTTTCAAATTGTCCCGTTTTGGCAGAAATGCCGCTGATGTTTTGTCCTCTTTGCAGATTATGCAGGACTACGGAGCCAACCTTATTTGTGTCGAAGACGGTATAGACAGCTCAAAGGACAGCGGTAAGCTGATGATTTCTGTTTTATCTGCCGTTGCTGAAATTGAGCGTGAGAATATTCTTGTTCAGACAATGGAAGGCAGAAAACAAAAAGCAAGAGAAGGTAAGTGGAACGGTGGCTTTGCCCCTTACGGATATTATCTTGAAAAGGGTGAATTGAAGATTGCCGAGGATGAGGCTGAAACCATACGCATTATATTTGATAAATATATAAATACAAATATGGGTGCAAATGGTATTGCTAAATATCTCAACCAACATGGCATTGCTAAAAAGCCAAGGCAGAACGGTACATTAGATACCTTTTCTGCCCATTTTATAAAGTTAGTTATACAGAACCCTGTCTATTGCGGAAAGATAGCTTTCGGCAGACGAAAAACCGAAAAGATTAACGGTACCCGAAATGAGTATCATATAGTTAAACAAGAACAATATCCTGTTTATGACGGTATTCATGAAGCTATTGTATCTGTTGAAGATTGGGAGTTAGCTCAGCAGAAACGAAAGAAATTAGGTGTTAAACGAGAGAAGATTTACAACCTTGACCACGAGCATTTATTATCAGGATTGCTCCGCTGTCCTGTTTGTGGTGCGGCAATGTACGGCAATATTAACCGTAAGAAAAAGCCGGACGGTACAATCTATAAAGACCACTTTTATTATGCCTGTAAGCATCGTATGAGGGTTGACGGACACAAGTGCGATTATCACAGACAATGGAATCAGACTGTTGTTAATGGTGCAGTTGAAGAAGTTATTGAAAGACTTGTTTCTAATCCTGAGTTTGAAAAAGCCTTGTGTGAAAAGATAAACACAAGAGTAAGCACAGAAGGACTTGAAGAAGAGCTTGCCGTATTCAAGAAACAGTTAAATCAGCTTGTTATGTCAAAGAGAAAGCTTGCATCTCAAATGGATAGCCTTGATGTTACAGACAGGCATTATGATAAAAAGTATCAGGATATGCAAAACAGACTTTATGACTTCTATGATGAGATAGAGGTTGTAGAAGAACAAATAACAGAATTGCAGTCCCGTATAGCAAATATTAAAGAAGAAAAAATATCAGGAGAAAATGTCTATCTTTTTCTGCATTATTATGGTACAATGTACAAAGAGTTTACCGATGCTGAGAAAAAGAGGTTTCTTAATACCTTTATTGAAAGCATTGAAATATTCAAAGAAGAGCAGCCTGACGGCAGACTGTTAAAGTGTATCAATTTCAAATTCCCCGTCTTTTATGACGGGGATGAGAATGTGACACATATCCGTTGGGACAGTGAAACAACAGTCGAATCCGTGGCAAAACTCGAAAGAATTTAAAGGAGAATTTTATCATGAAAAAAATACTTTGCGTATTGCTTATAATATCAGTGCTTTTGCTGACCGGTTGTATGAAAAATGAGCCCGAGTCAAAGGAAACTCTTCTTTCGGACTATCTCGAGAGAATTGAAAACTTTCAGGGAGTGGTTCACCAGTACGGCGAAGAGAAAAGTCGTGTGCTTTTCGGTGAGAAATTGGTGGCGACGGTTCTTTATCCGGAAACGGGTATAGCGGAGCTTGATATTGCTATCGAAAAATTTATAGATGAGACTATTGCTTCTGCTCAGCTCGATTCCGGTGAAAAAGAGCTTCTTGAAGCAGCAGAGCTTTTGGTTTCCTATAACAGCTATCTCAATAAAAACGGTATAGTGAGTGTAGAGCTGACAGGAAATTATTCCGATTCTGCTATGGCACATCCTATTGACATTGTGAAAACCTTTTCTGCCGACCATGAAAGCGGAGAAATTGTGAAAATCGACGGAATTCTCGCTCAGGGAAAAAGAGCGGAAACGGAAAAAAGGCTCATAGAAGAGTTCGGTATTAACCGTGATTTTTATGACGGCGACTTACTTGAATACTGGCTTATTGCTGAGGACTGCCTGAAAATTATTCTGCCGAGAGGTGAGTTTCTTCCTATGTCCGACGGCACGAAATCCTTCACCTTTACGGAGAAGGAAACGAAAAATCTTCTCAGAGATGCAGCTGAGGGCTCCGTCATCGTAAATCAGGACGAAGAGACTGAAAAGCTTCCTGTAGAAGCCCCCGAAACGCATGTTGACCCGAATAAACCTATGGTTGCTCTTACTTTTGATGACGGACCGAGTGCACATACTCAAAGACTTCTTGATATTTTCAGACAGCACGGCGGTAAGGGCACATTCTTTGTTTTGGGTAATACTCTGGATAACAGAAGGGATACTCTTAAAAGAATGGTGGCAGAGGGTCACGAAATCGGTAATCACAGCTGGAGTCACAGACAGTTCACTAATATCGGCATCGATGAGGTCAAGGATCAGATAATGATGACCAGAGCAAAGATTTATGACATCACAGGCGTTGACTGTACCATAGTCAGACCGCCTTACGGAGCCTGTAATGATGAGATAAGGGCACTGGGTAAGGAAATAGGTGTTTCTTACATCAATTGGTCTGTGGATACATTGGACTGGAAGACGAAAAATGCTGATGCTGTTTATAAAGAAATAATGAAGGATGCCGCTGACGGACATATCATTCTCTGCCACGACCTTCATAAAACTACAGTGGATGCGATGGAAAAGGTTATTCCTGCTCTTATAAAAGAGGGTTATCAGCTGGTAACCGTGTCTGAGCTTCTCACCTGCAGAGGAGGAACGGTACAGGCAGGAAAAATGTACTATAAGCAAGTGAAAGGACAGTAAATTATGAACAAGGGTATAACAAAAAGAGAACGAGAAGTAACTGATATGCAGGAGATTATCTCCATTCTCGATAAGGCCAAGGTTTTACATTTAGGCCTCGTGGACGGTGATGAGCCCTATGTAGTACCGATGAATTACGGCTATACCATGGAGGACGGCAAAATGACCGTTTACCTTCACGGAGCATTACAGGGCAGAAAATTAGATATTATTAGAGTGAATGCGAAGGTTTTCTTCGAGCTTGACTGTGACATTGTTCCCTTCGAGGGCAAGACAGCCTGTAACTACGGCATTACTTATGCTTCCGTTATGGGCAGAGGTAAGGCTGTTATAGTAGAAGATACTGAAGAAAAAATCAAAGGCCTTCAGGTGCTGATGAAAACCCAGACAGGCAGAGATTTCGACATTACGGACAAGATGGCAGGCATCGTTTCCGTTATCAGAATCGATGTTTCCGACTTCACTGCAAAGAAAAGACCTATGGGATGATAAAAGGGCTGTCGTGCGACAGCCTTTTCTTACATCTTTCTTAAGATTTGCTGAAGAGTGTATAAAACATATTGTTTTATGATTCTTTTGGGTTTATAGTATCCGCAGAGGTGATTACTATGAAGAAGAAAAAAAGAAGGAAGCAAACCCGATTTCGCACAATTATATCGGTTTTTCTTGTAGTGTTCATTCTGACTGTGTCGGGAGATATTCTTTCTAAAAAATATGACAGCCTTTTTGTCAGAGAAGCTACCATGGAAAACGGAAAAATTCTTATATTGGTAAACTCTGAAAATAAAATCCCCGAGGATTATGAGCTGAAGCTTATGACACTCACCAACGGTCAGAAGATAGACGAGGAGATTTATCCGTCTTTGCAGAAAATGTTTGACGATATGAGGGCACAGGGCTATTATCCCGAGGTAAGGTCAGGCTATCGCAGCGAGGAAAATCAGGAGGACATCTTTGAAAATAAATTTGCTTCCTTCCGTGAGCAGGGCTACAGCAAAAAAGAGGCGAGAGAGCTTACGGAACAATGGGTAGCAGAGCCGGGCACCAGTGAGCATGAAACGGGACTTGCCGTGGACATAAATCCCGACAGAGATAAAAACGGTGACGAGGTTTACAGGTGGCTCAGTGAAAATGCCCATAAATACGGCTTTATAAAGCGTTATCCCGAGGACAAGACAGACATTACAGGTATTTCGAATGAGCCCTGGCATTACCGTTATGTAGGTGAAAAGGCGGCAAAGGAAATAAAAAAGAAAAACCTTTGTCTGGAGGAGTATATTGAAAATATTTCGTAACCCGTTCTTTTTATCAGTCTGTCATCTTGAGCGAAGCGAAAGATCTTTAATTTGTCCGATACATTGAAAGAAAGCTTTCTCTTGATTGAGAGAGCTTTTTATTGTATAATAAATGAAACACCACCCGGAAAGAAGAAATGAAAATGAAAGTAATCGCACATATTTACACGGACTTCCCCGAAAAGTTCGGTATCCCCCGTCAAAGCGGACTTATCGAAGAGCTTGAAGGAAAGATAGTATTCACTCCCGAATACCGTAACCCCGAAGCACTCAGAGGCTTGGAGGATTTCTCTCATATATGGCTCTTATGGGAGTTTTCTGAGGCGGTGAGAGAGGACTGGAGGCCCACAGTCAGACCACCCCTTTTGGGCGGTAATAAAAGAATGGGCGTCTTCGCTACCCGTTCGCCCTTCCGTCCGAACTCCATCGGTCTTTCCTCGGTTAAGCTCGACAGAATCGAGCAGACGGAAAAAGAGGGGACGGTTCTTTATGTAAAGGGGGCCGACCTGATGAACGGCACTCCTATTTATGATATTAAGCCTTACCTCCCCTATGCGGACAGTCATCCCGAGGCAGTGGGAGGCTTTACGGAAAACCTCGATGAGAGAAAGTTAGAGGTGGATTTTCCCGATAATTTACTTGTGAAAGTGCCCGAGGAAAAAAGACAGGCACTTATCAAGGTGTTAGCCTGTGATCCGAGACCCTCCTATCAGAATGATGAGGAAAGAGTTTACGGCCTGCCCTTCGGAGGTGTGGAGGTAAGTTTTAAGGTAAAGGGTAAGGTGCTTACGGTGGTGTCGGTTTGTAACTACATTTGATTTGTAGGGGATGGCGTCCCCGACATCCCGTGGATTACACGATATTAACGGTAAAAAGCCGTAGGCGTGACCATCGGTCGTCCGAAAAATAGGCAGGAGGAGATTTTATGATAGGAAAGACTGTTAAAGTTATTATAGACAGACCTCTTGGTTCATATCATCCCGAGCACAAAGAAATTTACTATCCCGTAAATTACGGCTTTGTTGAAGGTATCTTCGCTTCGGATGGTGAAGAGCAGGATGTATATGTTTTGGGTGTGGATATTCCGTTGAATGAATTTACGGGTAAAATAATAGCGGTTATTCATCGGCTTGATGACGATGAGGATAAATGGATTGCTGCTCCCGAAGGTTTTTCTTTTACGAAGGAAGAAATAATGCAGATGGTAAGCTTTCAGGAAAAATATTTTAAAACAGAAATCTATACATAAACAGTAAAAATAACGGCTCCGTGTAAATTAGCACAGAGCCGTTTATAATTTAATCTCTTTCCGTTTCTGAAAAAATTCCTTCGCGTAGCTAACAAAAAAACAGTCGCAGGAGCTATCCCGCGACCGTAATTATTCATTATTCATCATTCATTATTCATTAAATGAAGGATTAATACATTCCTCCGCCCTGAGCCATAGCTGCAGCGGCTGCTGCATCAGCTGCGGGATCGGGGATGTCTGAAATGAGTGATTCTGTAGTAAGCACCATAGCGGCTACCGATGAAGCATTTTCGAGAGCTGAACGGGTAACCTTTGTGGGGTCGAGAATGCCTGCTTCGGCCATGTTTACGTACTGTTCCTTAGCGAAGTCGAAGCCGTAGCCTGTCTTACCGCTTTCGAGGATAGCATTTACGATAACTGAGCCTTCGAGACCGGCGTTCTTTGCGATCTGACGAACGGGCTCCTCTAAAGCCTTGAGAACGATGCGTACACCTGTCTTTTCGTCGGGATCTTCTGTAGCCTCTGCGAGAGCGGCTACTGCGGGAACTGCATTGAGAAGAGCCACACCGCCGCCTGCTACTGAGCCTTCTTCTACTGCTGCCTTTGTAGCGGCGAGAGCATCGTCGATGCGAAGCTTCTTTTCCTTCATTTCTGTTTCTGTAGCGGCACCGACTTTGATAACTGCCACACCGCCTGCAAGCTTTGCAAGACGCTCCTGAAGCTTTTCTGTGTCGAATTCAGATGTGGAAGCCTCGATCTGAGCCTTAATCTGATTTACACGAGCCTTAATCTGCTCCTTGTCACCTGCACCGTCAACGATGGTGGTGTTTTCCTTGGTAATTTTAACCTGACGTGCAGTACCGAGCATATCTACTGTAGCAGTCTGAAGGTCGAGACCGAGGTCAGCTGTGATAACCTGACCGCCTGTGAGAATAGCGATGTCCTGAAGCATTTCCTTTCTTCTGTCACCGAAGCCGGGAGCCTTTACTGCTACGCAGGTGAAGGTGCCGCGGAGCTTGTTTACGAGGAGAGTAGCGAGAGCTTCGCCTTCTACGTCCTCAGCGATGATAACGAGCTTTTTGCCCATTTTGAGAACCTGCTCTAAAAGGGGAAGAACCTCCTGGATGTTGCTGATTTTCTTATCTGTGATGAGAAGAAAAGCGTCATCGATAACTGCTTCCATCTTATCCAGGTCTGTAGCCATATAGGGAGACACGTAGCCTCTGTCGAACTGCATACCCTCTACTACTTCCTTACAGGTTTCGGCTGTCTTTGATTCCTCGACAGTGATAACACCGTCAGTGGAAACGATTTCCATAGCCTCTGCGATAAGCTGACCTACTGATTCGTCAGCTGAAGAAACTGTAGCAATTCTTGCGATATCCTCGAAGGTTGTAACAGGGCTTGAGTTAGCCTTAACTGTTTCGATAGCCTTGGCTACTGCGTTTTTGATACCCTTTTTAACTACCATGGGGTTAGCGCCTGCAGCTACGTTTTTCATACCCTCTCTTACGAGAGCCTGAGCTAAAAGAGTAGCGGTGGTGGTACCGTCACCTGCCACGTCGTTTGTCTTTGTAGCTACTTCCTTAACGAGCTGTGCACCCATATTTTCGAAAGCGTCCTCTAATTCGATTTCCTTAGCGATGGTAACACCGTCGTTTGTGATGAGGGGAGCACCGTATTTTTTGTCGATTACTACATTTCTGCCCTTGGGACCAAGAGTGATTTTTACTGTATCGCTTAATTTATCGATACCTGTCTGTAATGCTTTTCTGGCTTCTTCGCCATAGATAATCTGTTTAGCCATTTATAGTATACCTCCTGTGATTATTCGATGATAGCGAGGATTTCGCTCTGACGTACGATGGTGTATTCCTCACCGTCGAGTTTAACCTCTGTGCCTGAATATTTGCCGGTGATAACCTTGTCGCCGACCTTAACATACATTTCTGTTTCTTTACCGTCCACGATTCCGCCGGGGCCTACTGCCACTACCTCGGAAAACTGGGGCTTTTCCTGAGAAGCGGTGGTAAGGATGAAACCGCTCTGGGTGGTTTCTTCGACTTCTGCACTTTTAAGCACTACTCTGTCGAGAAGGGGTTTAATATTCATAATTCATTCCTCCTGAATTCTTTGTTATCGTGTTTTAGCACTCTTGTATCGCGAGTGCTAAAATCTATTTTAGGGTAGATTTCCGATAAAGTCAAGTCTTTTTGTGAAAATAATGGTAAAAAGCAGGAATTTTTTTCATCGGATAGATATATTTTCATCTTTAATACTATTATCGGTGATTACATTGTTAAAAAGAGCCCTTTCCTTATATATGCTCATAAGCCTTTGCTTTATGGCACTTTTATTAAAAATTGTTGATATAAATAAAGAGAATTATTCATCGGTTACCCGTAATCAGTCCACGAAAATCCTCACGGTGGGCGAAAAAAGAGGTACAATCTATGACCGTAATTACATCCCTCTGACTAATTCGCAGCACCGGTTTATTGCCGCCGTGACACCTACGGTACAGTCGGCGGAGTATCTTAAGGATTATTACACACAGCAGGAGCTTACAGACAGGATAAGTGACGGATTTCCTTTTCTGTGCACGGTAAAGAAGGAGATTATCAACGACCATATATACACCTTTTCTGTTCCCGTGAGATACGGTGATACTGTTCTGGCACCGCACATCGTCGGCTATCTTGACTCCGAGGGTAAGGGTATTTACGGCATAGAAAAAGCCTTTAATCAGTATCTGACGGAAAACAGCGGTAAGCTGACTGTTTCCTTTCAGGTGGATGCAGTGGGCAGAGTGCTGGCAGGTATGGACAAGACAGTTAAAGACAGTAATTTAAGCTCGAAGGCGGGAGTGGTGCTTACCCTCGACAGCCATATACAGAATATAGCCGAGGGAGCCTTGCGTGAAAGCAAGATAAGAAGCGGAGCAGTTATAGTAATGAAGGTGGGGACAGGTGAGCTTTTAGCCGTGGCGAGTGCGCCTGAATTTCATCCCGAAAGGGTAGGGGAAAGTCTGAACGCGGAAAATTCACCTCTCGTGAATAAAGCCTTCTGCTCATATTCCGTAGGCTCGGTTTTTAAAAGCATCGTAGCGGCATTCGCTCTCGAAGAGGGAATTTCTCCCGAAGATACCTATGAATGTACAGGAGAAATTACGGTCGGTGACACAACCTTCCGCTGTTTTAAGGGCAAAGCCCACGGAAAAACCAATATGGCATCGGCTCTGGAAAATTCCTGCAATACCTACTTTGTCAATCTTTCGCAGAAAATAAATGCTGAAAAGCTTCTTTCATTCTGCCACCGTCTCGGCTTCGGTGAAAGTGATACTCTTGCTCCGTCGATAGTGACCTCATCAGGTGCTCTGCCTACCTCGGAAAGTCTCAGGTTAAAGGGTAATCTTGCTAATTTTTCTTTCGGTCAGGGTGATTTTTCAGCTACGCCATTGCAGCTGACGAAGGCTTATCACGCCCTGGCTACAGGCTACACCGTAACGCCTGTTCTCGTCAGAGGACTTACTAACTCCGAAGGTCTTATGACACAGACAGGCAGAACAAAAAAAGAAAAAATCTTTTCAGATTCTACGGTAAAGCAGATAAGAGAGATGCTCGCAGGTGTGGTCAGCGACGGCTTAGCCGATAAGGCTAAAAGCGACCTTCTCTCCCTTTCGGGCAAAACAGGAACTGCACAGAGCGGTATTTATGAGGGCGGAAAGGAAATATGCCGTACCTGGTTTACGGGCTTTTTCCCTTCCGGTAATCCGAATTATATCGTGGTAGTTCTGAATGAAAACGGTGAGGGTGGTAATGTAGACTGCGGACCTGTTTTCAGAAAGGTATGTGAGGGGATAGTGGGAGGATGAGTGAATATGGACACTCTCCGAAAGGGGAGTTACATAAATAAATTTTTCTTGACAGACGGTAGGGGGAAGACTACAATTATAAGTGAGTAGGTTGACGGGTGTTAGTATAACACACAGAACCGTCACTTGCGTTAAGAGGAGATGTGCAAATGGGTACGGTAACTTTTTGGAAATTATATATTATTTTGGCATTGCCGGGTATAATAACGGTTATTTTTGATGCTTGTGACAGAGTGAAGAATAAACATAATGCAAGTGTCAGGGTATCGGTTTTTTTAATAACGGTTTGTTTTTTAGGTTCTTTGATAGGCATATTCGCATTTATGTCAAACTGGTTCTGGGTAGAAAAGCCGGAGTTCTGGTTTGTAAATATGATGATATGCTGTTACGTTGGATTAACGATTATAATATTCAATCTACATAACACTCGGATTACATATTGTTTAGATAGTGATGATATTCTTTTTGTTGCAAGATTTCGCAGAAAAAGGTTCAAAATATATGAAATTACAAGAATATACTTAAGTGATGATTATCTGGATATTTATGTAGGTGAAAAAAGGTACAGATGTGACAATGTTTATTTAACTGGCGCTGTAGAGTTCGAAAAAACGGTTAAAGGCTATCATAAAAAGAGAAAGGTTAACACAGAGTCAATATAGTTCAGCGGACACAGCACGCTGTGTCCCTACGATGTTGTCGGTGAAGGTAGGGTCACGGCGTGCCGTGACCGCTGTGAGACCCCTCCGTCAACCTTCGGTTGCCATCTCCCGCTTTCAGGGGAGGCTTTTTACTTCCCTTTAATCTTGCCCTCACCCCTTTAATCTTGCCCTCACCCCTTGACAGATTTACAAATATTTTATATAATATTAAACTGACAGTTTATATAACATAATACATTTAGAAAATTTTACTTACGAAAGGAAGATATACAATGGCACAGGATATTTTGCTTACCTCTCAGGGCCTCAAGGATTTAGAGGCTGAATTAGAAGACCTTAAAGTACGAGGCAGACAGGAAATCAAAGAAAAAATTCAGGTTGCTCTCTCCTTCGGTGACTTATCAGAAAACGCCGAATACGACGAAGCCCGTAACGATCAGGGCAAACTCGAAGCACGTATTCTCGAAATCGAAGACATTCTTTCCAGAGCGAAGCTTATCGATGAGGATTCACTCAGCACCGATGTGGTTCAGATGGGCTCTAAGGTAGAAATCAAGGATATCGAATACGGTGACGTATATAAGTATCAGATTATCTCCTCTACTTCTACATCAAAGGATAAGGCTGACGATTACATTACCAGCGACGAATCACCTGTTGCTAAGGCACTTTTAGGCCACAAGGCAGGCGATATCGTAGAGGTTGAATCTCCCGTAGGTATCATCAAATACGAAATTCTCGAAATTTTAAGATAAGCTCTTTCTGAAAGGAAAACGGATATGTCAGAAGAAAAGAATGTAAATGTACCTCAGCAGGAGGCACAGCAGGACGTTAACGAATTAAGAAAGGTAAGAGTTGATAAGCTCGAAGCACTCCAGGCAGACGGCAGAGATCCTTTCGTAATCACTAAGTACGATCAGACTCATCACAGCGTTACCGTAAAGGAAAACTTTGAGGAGCTCGAGGGCAAAACTGTCCGCGTAGCAGGCCGTATGATGTCAAAGCGCATTATGGGAAAGGCTTCCTTCTGTAACATAAAGGACCTTAAGGGTAACATCCAGTCCTATGTGGCACGTGACAGCCTCGGTGAAGATGAATACAAGGATTTCAAAAAGCTTGACATCGGTGACATAATCGGTATCGAGGGTACTGTTTTCAAAACAAAGACAGGTGAAATCTCTATCCACGCAGAGAAGATTACTCTCCTCACCAAATCCCTTCTTCCTCTTCCCGAAAAGTTCCACGGTCTTACCAATACAGATACAAGATACCGTCAGCGTTATCTTGACCTTATTATGAATAACGACTCCAAGGATGCTTTAGTAAAGCGTTCACTTATCATCAGAGCCGTAAGAAACTATCTTGACTCACAGGGCTTCTTAGAGGTAGAGACACCGATGCTCGTTTCCAATGCGGGCGGTGCAGCTGCAAGACCCTTCGAAACCCATTTCAATGCTCTCAGCGAGGACTTCAAGCTCCGTATTTCTCTCGAGCTTTATCTTAAGAGACTTATCGTAGGCGGTCTCGAGAGAGTTTACGAAATCGGCAGAGTTTTCCGTAACGAGGGTCTCGACACCAGACACAACCCCGAGTTCACACTTATGGAGCTTTATCAGGCATACACTGACTACCACGGTATGATGGACCTTACTGAAAATCTTTACCGTCATGTAGCTCAGGAGGTTCTCGGCACCACTACCATCGTTTTCAACGGTGTGGAAATGGATCTCGGTAAGCCCTTCGAAAGAATTACTATGGTTGATGCTGTTAAAAAGTACACAGGTATCGACTTCTCAGAAATCAAAACAGACGAGGAAGCCAAAGCTCTTGCTAAAGAAAAGGGCGTAGAGTTCGAGGCAAGACATAAGAGAGGCGACATCCTCAATCTCTTCTTTGAGGAATTCGTTGAGCATCACCTCATCCAGCCTACCTTCCTTATGGATCATCCCGTAGAGATTTCTCCCCTTACAAAGAGAAAGCCTGAAAACCCCGACTATGTAGAGCGTTTTGAGTTCTTTATGAACGGCTGGGAAATGGCAAATGCTTACTCCGAGCTTAATGACCCCATCGACCAGAGAGAACGCTTCAAGGCACAGGAAGAGCAGCTCGCTCAGGGTGACGAGGAAGCTAACACTACCGACGAGGATTTCCTTTGCGCACTCGAATACGGTATGGCACCCACAGGCGGTATCGGTTTCGGTATCGACAGAATGGTAATGCTTCTTACCGACAGCCCCGCTATCAGAGATGTACTTCTTTTCCCCACAATGAAGTCACTTGATAAATAAATCTCCCGAAAACCCAGTAAAATAAAGGGTTCCGAGAGATAGCAAAAATGTAAACAGTCGGTTTTACGACAAATTTACGACAAATGAATATGTGATATAGCAAAGCAGGACGGTATTTTTGCCGTCCTGCTTGTTAATATTTATTCTTCTTTAAGGGATTTACCGACTTTAATTATATCTTCTCTATTTAGCTGACCGTAAACGGTAACGGTTATCTTGTTTCCTGTTATAATCAGAGTTGAATAGGGCTTTCCTTCATTTTCACCTGCAATAAGATATGCATCTCTTCCTGAAATAAGAATTTCTTCAACGTTGTTTTTGTCTTTATCGGTATGAACTGCAAGACCGTCGTTAAGTGAAACATAAATGTCGTAAGAAAGACTGTCTGCTTCATTTTCATATCTGTATCCGACAGCTTCGTATTCATCATATTTCTCTTTCAATGTAAAGCCCTGAGGGATGTATCCGGCAGAAACATTTTCATAAGTGCTTAAATCGGCTGATGTTTCATCGGCTGAGACGAAATAGAACTTGATGTGTGTTTCGTAAAACTCCATAACTGCATTTTTGAAATCTGCCCTTGCCTGGGGACTTATCATAACGAGTGAAAAGGCACCGATGCAAAGAGTGAGAATTATAACTGCTGCTTTTGTAAGTGCGTTTCTGAAAAATGAGATGTTCTTTTCTTTTTTATCAAAGGATGAGATAAGCTTATTCATTCTTTTTTCAAAGTCTGCACTGAAGGTATGGTCTATTTCATTGTTATCCGGGATAGAGGAAACATCATAGTTTTTTACTTTGATTAAAGCTGAAGCTAACATAGCGTCACTTAATTCCATTGACTTTTGCTCCTTTCATAAGTTCTTCTTTCAGTATAGCTCTGCCTCGACGCACTTGCTGATGGATTGTGCCCGGCTTTCTTCCTAAAAGCTCAGCTATTTCCTTTTCGGACATCTGTTCCACAACAAGAAGATAGAGTACATCTCGGTATGTTTCGGGCATTGATGCGAGAATTTTTACAATAAAATCCTCTGTTTCGAGATCCTGATAAAAAGAACTGCTTTCTTTGTCACTGACATTGTAAAGCTCGTCAATATCTGTTTCCTGTATACCTTTGTTTTTCCTTAATATATCAATAGCGGCGTTTTTTGCAGCCGTAATGACATAAGAAAGAGTTTTCTGCGAGTCCGCATCTTCAATCCTTTTCATATTCTTCGCTATGCCGATAAAGGCATTATGTACTGCATCCTCAGCAAGGTGTGAATCGTTCAGAACCGAATTCGCCGCATACCACATTTTCTTTCTGTATAAGGTATAGATTTTTTCGAACTTTGCTTTGTCACTTTCTTCTTCGATAAGAAGAGTATAAAAAACTAACATATATTTGCTCCAACCGGTGTTTTTTGACGTTCATAATATTAGACGGAGGATTTTTATAAAAAGTTACACTTTTTTGTAAGTTTTATAATTTTTTATCCGTTGATAGTAGTGAAAGCCTTTGACGTTCAACCATTGTAACATATATTTGTTTCAAAATTAAGAGGCTCAAGTGAATTCCTTTGAAAGGATGGACTTTATTTATTATGGATGATATAATTATAAAAGAAGAAAAGAAAAAGGAGGAGAATATTATGGAAAAGACTAAAAGAATACTGTGCATTTTTCTTGTAGCTCTTATGCTCTTTACTTCTCTTCCGATGAATGTATTCGCTGAGGAGATAATCTCTCTTTCTGAAGAGAGCACGACGGCAGAAATGGTAACAACGTCGGCTGAAAAAGAGCTGGAGGAGGAGACAACCGAGACAGTTACTGAAGAAGAAACTACAACAGAAGCTTCAACTTCTGAAGCTGTAACAACTGAAGAGGCTACAGAGGAAGCTACAACAACTGAAGAAGCGACTTTCGAAGAAGTTGATGAGCCGGTATATGAAATAGGTAAAAGCTATGTGATTGACGGAGTTAAATATTCTATCAGTCGATATGAAACGGTTTGTGCTGTTGACTCTGTGGGAAATCCCGAAAGGGTTGAGATTCTTTCATCGCTCGGAGGCTATCCGGTAACGTCAATGGGCACTGAGGCCTTTAATCATAATAAAGCATTAAAGGAAATTATTATTCCCGAATCCGTTGAGTTAATAAACGGTTTGCTTTGCTCGGGGATAGAAAAAATTGAAATTCGCGGTGGATACAAAAAGATAAACAGTAACATTCTTATAAACTCGGCTTTTTACAAGAACGAAGAAAACTGGAAAGACGGTCTTTTGATTGTTGACGGATATTTAATCGGAGCCAAAAGAAACGACGAGGTGATTTTAGGCGAAGAGATTACCTCAATTTCGAGGAGTGCCTTTGATTATGATTTTGTTCCTGCGGTAATTCAGGTACGGAATAAAAACTGTGTCTTCCCTTATGATATAGGAGTTGCCACCGTTATCAGCGGATTCCCCGGTTCTACCGCAGAAAAGTATGCTAAAACCAGATTTAAGGAAATCTGCGACTGTGAGGGTGCGGTTTTGGTTCCGGGCACACCTTCCTACTGCGACGGAACAGTAGGCCTCACAGAGGGTAAGTGGTGCGAAAAATGTCAGCTGTGGCAATACGGAAACATTCCCGACGGCAAGGTCAATCATTTTGACGAAGACAGCAATCAGGTATGTGACTATTGCGGATATGACCTTACAAAGAAAATAATTGACGGCGGATTCTGCGATGATGCGGCCTTCTGGACCATCAGCGAGGACGGGACCATGCATATTTGCGGAAACGGTGCCCCTGCAGATATTCGTAACACTGCTTATGCACCCTGGGAATATTACAGTAGAACGAGGGCAATAAAGACTCTTATTGTTTCAAAGGGAATTACAAGTATATCCGATGCGGATTTTACTTATCAGGGAAATCTTGAAACAGTAATTCTTGATGATACGGTAAAAGGACTTACCGAATTCCGTGAGTGCTCAAAATTGAAAAATGTCAGTCTCGGTAACGGAATCACCGTAATTCCCGGCAGCTGTTTTTCTGATTGTTCTTCCCTTGAAGAGCTTGTTTTGCCGGAAAACTTAAAGAAAATCTCATTCAATGCTTTTTTTAATGCGGTAAGTTTAAAGAAACTTGTTTTACCTGACACAGTTGAATCCATAGGATCTTCTGCTTTCAGTTATTGTACAAGTCTTGCGGAAATTACACTTAACGACGGCCTTACTTCAATTGATGATTTTGCCTTTAATGATTGCAGTGCACTCAGATCTGCAGAGCTTCCCGACAGCCTGACTTCTCTGGGTACATACGCTTTTGCGGACTGCGTTTTATTGGAAAATGTAAAGCTTTCAAAAAATCTTGAAACATTGAGAACGTCTGCTTTTGAAAATTGCTCTTCTCTTAAGGAAATATTTATACCTGAAAAAATAAAGAAAGTTGAAACCAACGCTTTTAAAGGATGCACAAGCCTTGGAAATGTTGATTTCGAAACAGGTTATGTAAACCTTTGGTCATCATTTTTACCTGATGATGAATTTATTAAAAATCCGGAAAACATAAGGGACGGGTTCCTTTTTATTGACAACTGTCTCTACAGAGAAATTGAAAGCACCACGGAAACTCTTGTTCTCGGTGAAGAAGTAACAGCCATAGCAGGCGGTTGGTCTTTCAGAACAGATAAGGTAAAGGAGGTTATAATTTATAACAAGGACTGTGTTATAACGAGACCTTCTGTTTTTAACAATGTTAAAATTTACGGACTTGCCGGTTCAACAGCCGAAGAGGCCTTCAAAAATTATGATTTTAATATAATGTGCCTTTGCGATGAAAAAACCTTTGTTCCTGAAAGCGAGGGCTATTGTAACGGAGTTATCGGTTATACCGAAGGCTATTGGTGTGAAAACTGCAAAATCTGGGTAAGCGGTCACGAAAAAAAGACCGAAATAAATCACGTGGATGAAAATGCTGATGAAATCTGTGATTTATGTTCTCTTGACACAGAGATAAAAACTATTGACACGGGAAAAATCGCTGAAAATAATTGGTGGATGCTTGATGAGAACTATTGTCTTTATGTTTTTGGAAAAGGGGCTTTTGCACCTTCCGAAAAAGCAGAATTCAAGGCATATAATGACAAAATTAAAAAGATTGTAATAGGCGATGAAATTACATCCATCGGAAGTAAAAGCTTTGAAAATATGACAGTGGCAGAGGAAATTGTCATAGGCAAAAGCGTTATTTACATAAAGGATTATGCATTCAAGGGCTGCAGCTCCGTCCAAAAAATCACGATGCCCGTTATCTTAAGTGAAATCGGGAAATATGCTTTTTCCGAGCTTACCAAGCTTAAAGAAATTGATATTCCGGATACAGTTTATAAGATTGGTGATTATGCCTTTTATAAAATGAGCTCCCTTGAAGAAATTACTGTGCCTGCCAGCATAACTAATTGGGGACAGTATGTATTCCGTAATTGTACTTCTCTCAAAAGAATTTTCTGGGATGGAGATACGGTATCTTACGGTGCATTTTACGGATGTACGGCTCTGAGTGAGCTCAACTTCAAAAATGAAATAAAATATATTAACACCGAAGCTTTTTACGGATGTACTGCTCTTACGGAATTATTTGTAAAGGCAGACACTATAGGCAACTATGCTTTTTCCGGCTGTACAGGCATTAAAGAGGCATATATTGAAACAAACTCCTGCGGATATTCAGCCTTCAGTAATTGCACAGCTCTTGAAAAGGCGACGCTTAAAGGAATAAAGAATCCAAACTCTGCCAGCATAAATACGTACGTTTTCAGCGGCTGTTCCTCTCTTACGGATGTTACTTTGCCTTTGGGAACAAAGGTTATTTCTTCAGGCATATTTTCAAATTGCACATCTCTTTCCGAGTTAAAACTTCCTGAAAGCATAACAACAATTGGCTCCTATGCTTTTCAGGGCTGTACGGCACTTGAAAATATCGTTCTGAGTGAGAAGGTAACCGATGTAAATACCTGTGCATTCAGAGGCTGTTCAAATCTCGGCTCAATCACTTTTCTTAACAGTGAAACCAAAATTGCCGGCCCTTACGAGGATTATGACAAAACTTATCTCACTATACCTGCGGCAACTGTTCTTGTGGGCCACAAGGGCTCGACGGCCGATTTATATGCGGATAAGTATTCCATGGAGTTTCTTCCTATAAATGATAACAGAGAGCTTAAAAGCATGAAAATCGTATCTTTGCCCCAGAAGACGGTTTATGTTATCGGAAAGGATACGGAATTTGATTTCAAAGGGATTCAAATAAGACTTGAATTTACCGACGGAAGCGTTATCACCGTTCCGAGATATTATACTGTTGAAACTGACGGCTGTGATCTGACAGAGTACGGTCTTTTTGAGCTGACGGTAAAGTGCGGTGAATTTACCGATACCTTCAATATTTTCGTCAACGATAAATCGGGTAATCCCGAAACGGACATCGGTATTCTTGAAGAAAACGGTCAGCTTGAGGCAGAATTTCACGGCTTTTCCGAAATAAAAACAGTAACCTTCATTCCGAATGAAACAACCAGATATTGCTTCATCATTGAAGGTAATTTCAGCGATATACATTTTTATGATGAAGAGGGTAACAGAAGCGTATATAGCGGAAACTTTGCCCGTAATCTTAACAAGGACGAAGAATACAGAATACATATTATCGGAAAAAGCGGAAGGGTATCAATAAAAAATGCCGAGCTCTTCACTACCGAAAAGCTTCCCGACGGCACATACAAAATCACCAAATGCTACGATGATTCCAAGGAGCTTGTCGTTCCGTCGAATTATAACGGAAAAGTAATTACTGCCGTAGGTGCTGATCTGCTGTCTTATCGGGTAATGAGAGAAAAGATAGTTTTTGAAGACGGAATCAAAACTATTGAACCGGAAACCATTAAAAATGTGTCCTTTTTGGAGGAGGTTGTACTTCCCGATACTCTTGAAGAAATTCCTGACAGGCTTTTCTATGAGTGCAGAAGTCTTAAAACCGTCACCGGCGGTAAGAATATCAAGTCTATCGGAAAACATGCTTTTTATTATTGTAATTCTCTGGTGAATTATGAAATTCCCGAATCTGTTGAAGAGATAAAGCAAGGAGCTTTTTATTGCTGCGATAGACTTTATAAATTCAATCTGTCTCAAAACATCAGAAAAATCGGTGATTCAGCCTTTGGTGCATGCGGCAGAATGAAGGTAACCTACAACTGTGCAAACGCTGAACTGGGTGACAGCATTTTCTTCGGAGCAGATATTGAGCAGTTTGAATTCGGCTCAGGCATTAAGGTTATTCCGAAAAGAATCTTTTATCGTTGTTCCGAGCTTGAAAGTGTTATAATCCCCGATACAGTTGAGAGAATTGATGAATATGCCTTTGAAGGCTGCACAAGCCTTGCGGAGATTGTTATACCGTCATCGGTAAAAACAATCGGTGATTATGCCTTCAAGGATTGCAGCGGGCTTGCCTATGTAACCTTTAACGAAGGTCTTGAAGAAATAGGTCGGGGAGTATTTGAATATTGTGAGTGGCTTCAGAAGATTGAATTCCCCGCAAGTCTTAAAAAAATGGGCACAGGCACCTTCAAATGGAACGAATCATTAAAGGAGGTCACCTTCAAGGGATATATAAGTGAATTACCCGATTATACCTTTGATAATTGTGAAAAGCTTGAAAGGGTAAATATGAACGGCGGTCCCGAAAAAATAGGTGACGACTGCTTTATGTCCTGTGATAACCTTTTAGGTGAAGAGCTTATTCCCCTTGCTACACATATCGGAAACTCTGCTTTTTATGGATGCTCAAAAATTAAAAACATCACACTCAATGAAAATATTAAATATCTCGGTGGTAGTGCTTTTGCTCTGACGAGTGCGGAAAGCGTTATAATACCAAAGGGGATAACCAAAATTCCGGGAGGTATTTTTTATGACAGTGTCACTCTTAAAAGAGTAGAGTTTCTTGGCGAAATTACGGAAATCGGAGGTCTCGCATTCGGCGGTTGCACTAGTCTCACAGATGTAATTTTTACCGGCAAGATAAAAAGTGTCGGCGACAGGGCATTCAGTGGTTGCCGTTTGTTTGACAGTCCCATAAGCCTTGAAGATGCAGAGAATATCGGAGGCTATGCTTTCAAGGATTGCGAAAGCTTCAATCCGACGGCTATGCCGACCAAAGCCTGCACCTTCGGAGAATATGCTTTTTATAACAGCGGACTTACGGGCAAGCTTGACATTCCCG
The DNA here is from genome assembly GCA_937901145.1 of uncultured Clostridia bacterium. GTDB lineage: Bacteria > Bacillota > Clostridia > Oscillospirales > Acutalibacteraceae > UBA6857. The sequence continues at coordinate 8,159 of CALCHE010000214.1, read as the reverse complement.
AAGAGTCAAAGATTTATACATATGCTTTCGGCAACTGTGAAGGAATAACAGAGGTTATACTCAGGGAAAACGCTTTGATTGACGATTGGGGCGGATATACATTTAAAAACTGTACCGGACTTGAAAAGCTGACGGTATGCGACGGTGCAATGCTTTATGTTAATGATTTTGTCGGCTGCAGCAGTCTTAGAGAGCTTCATTTCAGGAACACCTCAAGTCCTGCCTCTGCTATGGGTAAAATTCATGATGATGCTACGATTTACGGCTATAAGAACAGCAACGCCAATACTTACGCTACGCAGTACGGCTATAAGTTCATCCAGGAGGGCGGTGAAATGCACGTTCATTCCTTTTCGCAAAAGGATGTTCCTACAACAAAATGCTTCGGCTACAACAAAACAATTTTCACCTGTACCTGCGGTTATTCTTATACCGAAAGCACAAAAATAAAAACTCATATTTACGGTGATTATACAACTGACAAGGAACCTACCTGTACAAATCCGGGTCTGAAATCCAAAAAGTGTCAATGCGGCTTGTCGAGGGTCAGCCTTACTCCGGTTCCTGCTCTCGGTCACACCGAAATCATCGATATCCCCGCCGTAGCTCCCACAGCAACCGAGCCGGGTTATACCCACCAGAGTCATTGCTCTGTCTGCGGTGAAACTGTGGTAAAGCGTGAGCTTATCGGTCACGGAGAATATGATATTCAGATTAATGACGATAACATTACGGCACATAAGCTTGATGCGGCCACAAATGAAAACGACGGTATCGAAATAACCATCACCTTTGAACTGAAAAATCAGGTGTATCTCAGCTATATCGATAAGACCGTTATCTGCAAAGTCGGTGAGGTTAAGCTTTCAAAAACAAGCCTTGACTATAACGGTAAGGTACAAAAGCCGGGTGTTACTGTAAAAGACAGTACAGGCGAGCCGTTAGTCCTGAACAGAGACTATAAGCTTACATATTCCGCTGCTTCAAAATACAGCGGTAAATACAGCGTAAGAATAGACTATATCGGAAATTATGCCGGAAGCAAGACTCTTTATTATGATATCGTTATCGGTGCGGTTCTTCCTTCTGTTTCTTCAACGGATAAAAGCATCTCTCTTAGTTGGAAAAAAGGACATACTGACCTCATATACTGTGTTTATTCCGTGGACAGCAAAGGTAATCTGAAGAAAATTGCTGACACCAAAAACGGAAGCTATACAGTATCTTCCCTTAAATCAGGAACCGAATACCGATTCCTTGTGCGTGCCTTTGTAAAAGACGGAAATGGTAAGATTTATTGGGGCGATAAAGGTAATTCTGTTCTTTGTGCCACCAATCCCGCTTCGGTAAGTAAGCTTACCGTAACACCTGAAACAAAGAGTGCAAAGCTTTCCTGGTCAAAGGTCAGCGGTGCAACAGGCTACCGTGTTTATAAGTATGACGGAAGCTGGAAAATGGTGAAGGATACCAAATCCCTTTCTTGTGAGATCGGCGGTCTTAAGAGCGGTACAGCATATAAATTCTATGTAAGACCTTATAAGCAGTACTCCGGTAAGACTGTATGGAGTGCAGATAACAAGGCTGATGCCGTTCAGACTTATACCACGCCTTCTGCAACAAGTAAGATAAGCTATACATCCTCCACAGACAGCGTAAAGCTTTCCTGGAACAAGGTGACGGGTGCTACAGGCTACAGAATATATATTTATGATAACCTCAAGGGTAAGTATATCAAATATGCGGATACAAATAAAACATCTTATACGGCAACAAAGAGAAACGGTAAAAAGCTCAAGCCTGCCGTTGAGTATAAATTCAGAGTTCAGGCTTACATAAAAAAGAACGGAAAAACCTACTGGTCCGACAGCTATAAAACCGTAACCACAGCTACAAAGCCTGCAAAGTCTTCACTTACCGTAACAAGCTCAAAGGGTAAGGTAAATCTTTCCTGGAAGGATGTTATGGGTGAAAGCGGATATCAGGTATATTATTCTACAAAAAAGGATGGCAAATATAAAAAGCTTACCTCTCTTAAAGCGGATAAGGTGAAGTACAGCAAAAAGCTTACTAAGGGTAAGAAGTATTACTTCAAGGTCCGTGCCTATAAAAAGGCAGGAGGCAAAACAGTTTACGGCTCATTCTCATCCGTTAAAAGTGTAAAAATCAAATAAAGACGAACAGACTCCCTGAAAGAAGGGGGTCTGTTTTTGCATAGAAAAGCCTTTATAAAATCTCAATGTGAAGTGTTAAATTTTTCTTTTTCTTGTAAGTTTTTGTCTTTAATTTCCGTTTAAATATATAAAGAGCCGTTGATAACAGATAAAGCAGACGGTTTATTAACCCTATAAGGAGGATTTTTATGAAAAACACATTTAAAAAATTCACGGCAGTATTTTTGGTAACACTTATCTTAGCCCTTTCAGTGCCACTGCAGTCCTTGGCGGCAGAGGAGAGGATTATTAAAATTCCTGTTATAGAAAAGATTGAGGTAAATGAAGGCTCACAGGATGTTTCAGTTAAAGAGATGGATGCGTATTATGAAAATCTGTTTAAGATGATAGAAAACCTGAATGTTTCCGGATCCATTTCTGAAACGGACCTGTTTAATGCTATGTCTGATTTTCATCTTTATTCATCGGTTTTTGAGTACAAGTATGATGTTACTCTTGCCATCGGAAAGGAATTTACTTATTCTACCGAGGATCACGATTTAGAAATAAACAGGCTTTACGGTATAGAGATAGATGCATTTGTTACCTATGAAAATTACCTTAAGGCAAAGGAAACGGGTGCAGATGAAATTCAGACAGAAATTTATGCCTGCCTTTATAATAATATTACATACGATTACGCATATTCTACTGCGTACACTTCTTCCGATACTCTGCCTCTTACTGAAATGGTAGTAAAGAGTATTACCCCATTGTCGGGAATTTCCAAAAAAATTTACAGTGATCAGAGCTATTTCGATGTCAAGGGTGCAGAGTTTCTCATTGAATATGCTGACGGAAGAAAGGTAACAGCTACAGCACAGGCGGAGGGTGAGAGCCCCTATTTTGTCGGATATACTCTTGACGGTCAATGCCTTGATGTTTATTACGATTTCCTTAATGCCGAAGAAGATGATGCACCGATATCTGAATGTGAGGTTCATTTTGATTATCTCGATGCTTCATGTACGACAAGTGCAGCTTATGTTGAAGAGACCTTTTTGAAGGGTATAAAGATTACAGACTGCTGTTTTGATGCGGAAAACGCTTATCTTTCCTCACTGACTTATGAGCTTACCTTCGCAGACGGCAGAACAGAAGCTTTTACAAATGAATTTACAGAAACTGAAAACCCGCTTCTTTCTCTGATGACGAGAATCAATGCTGTTGACGGTTATACAGTCATGCTTTACTGCTCTTTAGGAGATATTGAAGAATACGGTGAAAAAATAAATGCCGATTCATATTATTTTACAGTTGATGCAGGAGAAGTGACGGATACCTATAAGGTAGATAATCCTTATAAGGATGCTATGAACGGTCCTCTGAATGTAGCATTTTTCTTCATTAATATTTTCATAAAGATTCAGGATTTCTTATATAACCTCTTTGATTTTATTATCTTCGGATTTTAAATCAATATAACTTATATACGAAAGGATGATAAACATGAATTTTGATATTTCAAAAGAAAGAATGCTTGAAGGTATGCACACAATGAACTCCTTCGGTACAAGACTTACAGGCAGTAAGGGGCATAACGATTTCATTAAGTGGCTTAAAGCAGAAATCAATAAAATGGATATTACCGTTTATTCCGACCTTTTCTGGTTCAACAGATGGGAAGAAAAGAACTCATCCATTGAGATTATAGACGGCGAGGAAAAGATAAGCATTCCTGTTTCTTCTGCTTATCCCTATTCGGGTGAAACCTCAGCTGAGGGCATAACAGAAGAACTGGTATATGTTAAAAGCGTGAAGGATGTTCCGAAAACCACGGGTAAAATCGCAGTTTTCAATGTAAACAACATTAATTTCCTGCCGAGTGAGATAGCTTTTGACAAGCGTTCCGCTTACCCCGAGGATGTTGTGCTTGAAAAGAAATACGAGGGTCCCGTTATTACAAGCTTTGTTCAGTGCTTTTACGGTATACTTTCAAAGCTTACCAAGACAAAGGCAGTTATTCTTATATGGAAGGGTCTGCACGATGATATGATTGAAGGTCAGTACCTTTCATTCATAGCTGACTATCAGAATATACCTATGCTTTGGGTTAACGAAACCAACGGTAAAAAAATAGTCGAAGCTGCAAAAGAGCATAAGAAAGCTAAGTTTGTCCTCGAAGCAGAGAAGGAAGAAAAAGCCTATACAGAGAGCTTTTACTGCGTAATCGAAGGTAAAAATAAAAAGGAAAATGTTATTGTAAACACCCACACCGACGGCACAAACTGTGTTGAAGAAAACGGTCCCATAGCACTTCTGGAGCTTATGAGAAATATGAAGGAAGAAGAGCCTGAAAGAACTCACATTTTTCTTTTCACTACGGGACATTTCCGTCTGCCTCATTTTGAGGATATCAGAACGGGTGCATTTCAGTCTGCATCCCGTTGGCTCGCTATGCACAGAGATTTGTGGAACGGTAAAGGCGATAATATGAAGTGTGTGGCCAATCTTACTGTGGAGCATCTGGGCTGTCTCGAATGGCGTGACATAGACGGAGAATATAAGTACACAGGTAAGCCTGAAATTGACCTTGTATACACGGGTAATAAGTTTATGGATAAGCTTTATATTGACACCGTTAAAGACAGAAAAACTGTTCGCACAATGACACTCAGAGGTCATAACGCTCTTCATTTTGGTGAGGGACAGAACTTCTTTACAATGGGTATTCCTGAAATAAGTCTTGTTCCTGCACCATATTATCTCTGCGTTGTAAGTGACAGCCACGAAATGGAAAAGTTTGATATTGACCTTATGACTGAGCAGACGGAAACCTTTGCAAAGCTTATAGAAAAGATTGAAAAAATCTCTGCCAAAGAGCTTGGCAAGAGTGACGGATATTCTATCGTCAAGGCTAAGAGCGTTTCGGGTGGATGTGATTTCTCGGTTAAAGGGATTATTGAAAGAATAAAAAATAAATAAAATTAAGGAGAAATAAAAATGGAAGAATTATTTGAATTTGCAGCATTTTTACCTGTTATATCCGTTCTAGAGGTTTTATGTGTAGCTTGTTCTATACTCTTTATGCATTTTTCAGCACAGCACAGAAATCAGAAGCTTTCGCTTGGCTGGTATATCTGTGGTGTTATTTTCGGTCTGTGGACAGTTATAATCTTTCTCATTAAAAGAAAAGAGTTTCCGGGACCTAAAACGAAGGTCTGCTATCAGTGCGGACGAAAATTTCCCGATACATTTCAGATGTGCACAAACTGTCTGATTGATCTTCCTGAAGTTAATGCTGAAGAAAAAGAAAAGCAGAGAAAGCTTGCCAAGGGATTCGGCATAGGACTTATAATTACATATGTAGCAGCACTGGTTGTAGGCATTATTATGGGAGCTACGGTAACCAAGAGTGTTTTTGATACTCTTTCTGATATTGATTATATTGAAAGAATTGCTGTTGAAGGAGTTTATTACGACAAAGAAGGCAAATGCTACAACAATGATGCTGATGTTGCTCTATATGATAAAGAAGGCAGAGTATACAACTATACAGTTGAAGAGGTAGCAGCCGAAGAAGATGAGCTTTTCACCTTTGATGAATATTACTTTGTCCGTGATGACGGCGAAAAATATTCAATTTATGACTGTTATATAACTGCGGATGGTTGGTTTTATTGCGATAAGGGTGGATTCCTTGAAATCTTTGAAGAAGATACATCTTCTATGACTCAGGAAGAGCTTGATGCGTATTATCAGGAGCAGATCGATAATTGTGGTGAATATAAATATTATGATATGATTTATACAGATAAGGACGGAAATATTTATTACCGTGCCGATGAAGCATCCTGGAATGAAAAGGGTGAGCTGATTACAGCTGAAAATGATGTGAGCAAATAAAAGCAACTGCTGCCACCAAACAACAAGCGGCAGCAGTTGTTATTATATCATATGGGTGATATAATAAACAAATGAGGTGAATTTCTATGTATGTTACTTTTAAAAATCATAGTACAGGTTCAAAAATGATTGTTACTGTTGAAAATCAAAGATATATTATAAATCCTGAGAGCTCGCTTGAAGTGTTTTGCTGTAGAGATAAAGTAGTCTTTGAGGCTCAGGCAGAATCTTTTGATGAGCTTGCTGATATGTTAAATGAATTGGATGAAGAAGCCGTAAGTTACAGCTTTAAAGATCGTATTCTTGCTAAACTTACAAAAAAGTTTGCGGAAAAGCTTCCTCAGGTTGCTCTTAATACAATGATAAAATATGAAGCAAGCTTCAGAAACAGTGATAATTCAACCATAATTTTGTATGATGGCGTATATTCGGTTTGTGACGGCAGAATAGCGTATTATTATTTAGATATGATTCCTGTAGGATATGTATTTTCAAGAGCAGAAGCAGAAAATGCAGAGATAAGAGTTCTTGATATCAATGCAAATAATCGGAAAAAGTATCTGAAGCTGATGCGAAACATGCTTCTGTTCATGAACTGGAACTTTATCCTTCCTGATCTGTTTTTATTTATTCCTGAATATTCAGCGATTAAAATTTGTTCATCACATTTGTTTATCAAAAAAATATTTACCAGTCTATATAATAAATCAGCAAACGAAAGGGCGGCCGTTCTTTGTGAGAAAGAGGAGCAATATGAAAGAGAAGAGAAAAGAGAGGGTTGCTTTACATCACTTATAAAAGGCTTGGTTATTCTTTTGATTTTTGGTGGTATATGCTATTGGGCTATAACAAGTGAACCTGATGTTATAATAAGTGAAGATTTCAGCTCAGTTGTATGTTTTGATGAAACCTTTGTAAAAATTGACAGCGGCTTACCTGACGATGCAGATGATGTGTTTTTAGAAGATTATTCAGCGTATTATCCTTTGGCTGACGGTGAATATGATATGGATAATTAATATATGAAACCCCTGACGGTACACGCTATATGTGGGTGAAAGATAACTGTGCTGATAAAGAAAGTGCAAAGAAAGATTACGAGGATTATGATAATCCGTTAGTTTATAAGTCAGTCGGAGAAACGAAAGAATGATTTGTTTAAGAAGTATTTTACTGTAAAATAAATAAAGATCACCCGTTGTAAAGAATTTTTACTTTGCTTTACAACGGGATTTTTGTTTATAAGGAAGGATGTAACAATTCAATAATACGAAGAATAAAAATATTTGAAGAATTTCACATGGCTTTTGTTACGAAGGGTGTCAGGCGTAAAGTAAAAAAGATGACAACTCTTTATATATAAAGCCTTGTAACCGTGTTACGTTTTTTGATTTTCACTTGTTACTATATAATGGGCGATTTCGCAAAAGTTCCCTATTATATATAATAGAGAGACATTTTCATTATTATAATAACTGCCCCCACCAATATTTTTTTCAAAAGTAGGAACAATTTCATACATCTAATTCCCATTACTATATAGAGGGATAATTTACATAACACTCGTTAACATTTGACGGGTGCTTTTTTATGCCCAAAAAAATTTTCAACTTTTTTCAAAAATCAGGAACATTTTACCCCTTCTTATGTCGTTTAATATATAGAGGAGTAAAATTTGGAAAAAAGTTTAACGCACCTATTGAATGTAAATTTGATAGGTGTATTTTTTATACCCAAAATCCTAAATTCCGGTATATGAATACTGCGTCACATTTTTCGCAGTTGAATATATAAACATCAAAAAAATAATTTTAGAAAGGAGTTTTTCAATGACTTAGCACAAACCACAATCTGAGCCAAATTTGGCTCAACACAAAATCCAACTGAGCCACAATGACTCAAAAACGGTGCCGCTTTTATGAACAAAGAAAAATATGTCATCACTTACGATGCCACACAAAACACTTGATTAAGGGTGCCCTTATCTGCGGTGAAGGAAGACAGACGAAGCACTTAACTATCTTGCAGATGTCTGTCCTACACCGTAGCGAGCAGGGAACTTGTACGGCAAGTTCCAAATTCTTTAGGGTCCCTTAATCCCTA
>CALCHE010000213.1 GCA_937901145.1 uncultured Clostridia bacterium | reverse complement strand
CTCGAAGATTTTTGTATCATAGTAAGCATCTAAGAACTTACCAGCATCATCACGAGAGAATCCGTATGTCATCTGTGTTAAGTCGTTTGTACCGAAGCAGAAGAATTCAGCTTCACCAGCAATTACATCAGCTGTAAGAGCAGCTCTTGGAATTTCAATCATAGTACCAACTTCATATTCAAGATTGATACCTGCATTTGCGATTTCTTCATCAGCAGTTGCAACAACGAACTCTTTTACATATTTAAGTTCTTTGATATCACCAATAAGAGGAATCATGATTTCAGGTTTGATATTCCAATCTGCATGAGCTTTCTTAATGTTTATTGCAGCACGGATAACCGCTTTAGTCTGCATCTTTGCAATTTCAGGATAGGTAACTGCAAGACGACAGCCACGATGTCCCATCATTGGGTTAAACTCGTGAAGAGAAGCAATGATTGCTTTAATATCTTCTACGCTCTTACCCTGAGCTTTAGCAAGTGCTTCAATATCAGCTTCTTCTGTTGGAACGAATTCATGAAGAGGAGGATCAAGGAATCTGATTGTAACAGGATTTCCTTCAAGTGCTTCATAAAGTTTTTCAAAGTCGCCCTGCTGATAAGGAAGAATCTTCTCTAAAGCAGCTTCTCTTTCTTCAACTGTATCTGAACAAATCATTTCACGGAATGCAGCGATTCTGTCTGCTTCGAAGAACATGTGCTCTGTACGGCAGAGACCGATACCTTCTGCACCGAGTTCAACAGCCTTCTTAGCGTCAGCGGGTGTATCTGCGTTTGTTCTAACCTTAAGGGTTCTGAATTCGTCAGCCCAGCCCATGATTGTGCCGAAGTTACCTGAGATTTCAGCGTCTACTGTAGCGATGATGCCTTCGTAGATGTTACCTGTAGAACCGTCGATGGAGATTTCAGAGCCTTCAACGAATGTGATGCCTGCAAGAACGAACTTCTTGTTTTCTTCATCCATAGCGATTTCCTGGCAACCGGATACACAGCAGGTACCCATACCACGAGCAACAACAGCTGCGTGAGATGTCATACCGCCACGTACTGTAAGGATACCCTGAGCAGCCTTCATACCGGTGATATCTTCGGGAGATGTTTCGAGACGAACAAGGATAACCTTTTCGCCCTTTTCTGCCCATGCTACTGCATCTTCAGCTGTGAATACAACCTTACCGCAAGCAGCACCGGGAGAAGCGCCGAGACCCTTACCGATGGGAGTAGCAGCCTTAAGTGCTTTAGCATCGAACTGGGGGTGAAGGAGAGTGTCAAGGTTTCTGGGATCGATCATTGCAACAGCTTCTTCCTTGGTCTTGTGGCCTTCAGCAACGAGGTCAACAGCGATCTGGAGAGCAGCCTGTGCAGTTCTCTTACCGTTTCGTGTCTGAAGCATATAGAGCTTTTCGTTTTCAACGGTGAACTCCATATCCTGCATATCGTGATAGTGATTTTCAAGAAGTGCGCAAACTTCTGTGAACTGCTTGAAAGCAGCGGGGAATTTGTCAGCCATTTCAGCGATGGGCATCGGAGTTCTTACGCCGGCAACAACGTCTTCACCCTGTGCGTTTGTAAGGAATTCACCCATAAGCTTCTTTTCACCGGTAGCGGGGTCACGTGTGAAAGCAACACCTGTACCGCAGTCTTCACCCATGTTACCGAAGGCCATGGCCTGAACGTTAACAGCAGTACCCCATGAGTAGGGAATATCGTTGTCACGACGGTAAACGTTTGCACGGGGGTTGTCCCATGAACGGAAAACAGCCTTAACAGCGCCCATAAGCTGTTCTTTGGGATCTGTGGGGAAGTCTTCGCCGATCTTTGCTTTATATTCAGCCTTGAACTGTTCTGCGAGTTCTTTGAGGTCAGCAGCTGTGAGCTCAGTATCCTGAGTTACGCCTCTGTCTTCCTTCATTTTGTCGATAAGCTCTTCGAAATATTTCTTACCAACTTCCATAACAACGTCAGAGTACATCTGAATGAAACGTCTGTAGCAGTCATATGCCCATCTTTCGTTGCCTGATCTCTCAGCCATAACTTTAACAACTTCTTCGTTAAGACCGAGGTTAAGGATTGTATCCATCATACCGGGCATAGATGCGCGTGCACCTGAACGAACTGATACGAGAAGGGGTCTCTCGAGGTCGCCGAACTTTTTGCCGGTGATTTCTTCCATCTTGTCGATGTTTTCCATAATTTCAGCAACGATTTCGTCGTTGATCTTACGGCCATCTTCATAATACTGTGTGCAGGCCTCTGTTGTGATTGTGAAGCCCTGAGGAACGGGAAGGCCAAGATTGGTCATTTCAGCGAGGTTAGCACCCTTACCGCCGAGAAGCTCTCTCATTGTGCCGTTGCCTTCTTTAAAAAGGTATACCCATTTTTTGCTCATTGGAATCTCCTCCTAAAAAAATAATTTATTGGTTTAAGGTTACAGTCGGGAGGGTATAGAAATACCTACCTACTGTTTCATCCTTTAGTTTAACAGATTTTTCTGCGGTTGTCTATTGTTTTTTTACATATAGATTACTGATTTTTACTGTCAATTTTGTCAAATTTTACAGAGATTTCTGCTGGGATTACCGTCAGCTTAAATATTATGTTAATTTTTTTCTTTATATATAGAAATTAAGGTAAGTTTATGTTAGAATGATAAATTGATATAGAATCAAAATATTGTAATTTGATATGCAGGGTTATGAATCGCGGGGAAAAGCCCGTCATAATTCCTGTCAGTACAGCTGCAGATCTCGATGAAAAGGAGAAGTATTTCTATGAAAATGAATAAAAAGCTTATTGCGCTGATTGCTGTTATCGTAATTGCCGTAACAGCTGTCTGTCTCATCGTGTTCACGGGAAAGGATGAACCGACAACCACTCCCGTCGAAGGTCAGCCCGTAACCGTCAATCTTGAACCCGAAACCACCAAAAAATCCCACGGTAAGCCTGACTATGAAACGAGAATTACCGTGACTCTGCCTATCGAATGTGTGGAGTCGGAATACAGAAATAACCTGGAGGCTTATGCAGAAGCCAAAGGCTACGACTATGTAGAGAAAAAAGGCGATGACAAGGTAAAAATAAAGATGCGTGAATATTCCTACAGACTTCTTCTGACCTCCGTGGGTATGGAAACCGTGAGCGGTATCGGCTATGCTATGGACTCGGGTGATTATCCTTTTATCGTCGATCTCGCCAAATACAACGGTGACTTCAGCGATATTATTTTCACTGTAGATAAAGAAAAATATGCCGAAGCGGAAAACAAGGATGATTTCTTCCTTACAGTTGCTTTTTATTCTCTCTATTATCAGAATTTTGATACCGAAAGTAAGGGTAAATGTAAAATCACAGTCTGCGAGGACGGCACGAATATCCTCATCGAGAAAAGAGAGTTAAGTGATAAAGATCTGAAATAAATGCTGAGTGCTGAACGCAGAATTGCGTGGAAGATTTCGGGAAGAAAGAAGCGATAGTCCGCTTTTTGAACGCTAAACGATAAGTGCTAAACGATAAACGGGCGGGTAAAATTTCGGGAAGTAAGTAATGGTATACCGCCACTTTTATGGGTAATTTGGTAGGGGATGGCGCCTCGACATCTCGTGAAAGCTACCGCCACCTAACGGTGCAATTTGTAGGGGCGACCATTGGTCGTCAGCATAGTTTTCTCCAGCATTCAGAACGATAAGAGAGGCAGCGAATTTAAAGAATAAAGAAAAAAGAATAAATAATAAATGTAAAATATTTCTCTTTTCTCCGGCGGATAATATCCGCCCCTACAGAATTGAGCTTGTTGAAGGCTTCGATTCCGTAGGGACACGGCTTGCCGTGTCCGTCGTAAACCGACACATAAACCATATATGTGTAGGGCGGGGTGACCCTACCCCGCCGCAGGTATATACCTTTAACGGGTACGATTCAGACACAGAAAACATATTTGTAAATCAGGCGGTGTACCATTATCGGTTTTATGAAATCTTATACGCCCGTTTTGCACTTTGCACTTTGAACTTTGCATTCATATTAAGGAGTTATATTATGAGTTTTATCGAATTTGAAAATGTTTACAGAAGATATCAGACGGGTGAAATCGTTATTCCTGCCGTAGACGGTGTCAGCTTTTCCATCGAAAAGGGTGAGTTCTGTCTCATCGTAGGTACCAGCGGTGCAGGTAAGTCCACCGTCCTTAATATTCTCGGAGGTATGGACAGCTGTGACGACGGTAAGGTGAGAGTGGCAGGTAAGCCTATCACCGACCTTTCGAAAAGTGAGCTCGTCGATTACCGACGCTACGAGGTAGGCTTCATCTTTCAGTTTTATAATCTCGTTCCTAACCTTACGGCTCTGGAAAATGTGGAGCTTGCCACTCAGATGTGTAAAAAGCCCGTAAACCCAAAAGAAATTCTGGCAAGAGTAGGCCTTAAGGAGCGTCTGGATAATTTCCCCTCACAGCTTTCAGGCGGTGAGCAGCAGAGAGTTTCCATCGCCCGTGCTCTGGCGAAGAATCCGAAAATCCTTCTCTGCGACGAGCCTACAGGTGCTCTCGACTACCGTACCAGCAAGCAGATTCTTTCTCTTCTGCACCGTCAGTGCAGAGAAACAGGCACCACGGTAGTAGTCATCACTCATAACCAGGCTCTGGCCGCTATGGCTGACAGAATTATCACCATGCGCTCGGGCAGAGTGGTACAGATAGCGGTAAATGACCGACCCATTCCTGTAGAAAAGCTCGAATGGTAACGCTGAACACATAAGTTTAAGGAATATATGAAATGAAAAAGAAAATCAATCCAATTCTCATAACCGACACCATACGGACTGTCGAAAGGTCTTTTTCGAGATTTATTTCCATAATCTCCATCGTTGCTCTCGGTGTCAGCTTTTTCGCGGGTATGAATGCCATCGCTCCGAATATGTATGACACGGCGACGAAATATGTGCAGGACAGTAATGCTATGGATATTCAGATTATATCCACAGCGGGTCTTACGGAAAATGATCTGGCAGTTATCGGCTCTGTTACGGGTGTCGAAAGTATAACAGGTGAAAAGTTTGTAGACGGAGTAGTCAAGGTAAACGGTGAGCCGGTAAATGATATCGACGGCTCGGAAATGACTGTCCGTGCCTACAACCTGGATATAAACAAGGTCTATGCTGCCGCAAACGGTGCAGATGACCCCTACTATATGAACCGTCCTCAGCTGGTGGACGGCTCCTGGCCGACCTCATCAAATCAGTGTCTGGTGGACGCGAGTACCCTTTCTACTCCCGAGGAATTCAAAATCGGCTCCGTAATCACTCTCGAGGGCGACGGTACGGACCTTTCTTCCTCTCTTGCAGGCAAGGATTATACCATCGTCGGTATTATCCGTACACCTCTTTACATTTCCTACGACAGAGGTAACACTACCGTAGGAACAGGTAAGCTTGGTACCTTCATTTATCTGCCCTCGGAAAATTTCTTGAATGAATATTACTCGTCCATTTCGCTGAAAATCGCGGGCAGTGAAAACTACGATCCCTTCTCAGAGGAATATGAAAGCTTCATAAATCCCTATAAGGATTATATCGAAAAAATCTCCGCAGAGCTTTTGGCTCCGAGAATAACAGCTCTCAAGGCTGAATATACCGACCTTGTACTTAAAAGTGAAATCGAGTATGCCGAGGCTAAGGCAGACATTACTCTTCAGCTGGCAAATGCCGAGGAGCAGGTAAAGCAGATTCTCGATATGGCGGCAAACGGTGATAATCTCCTTTTACAGTACAAGCAGGAATATAACGCCAAGGCTATGGAAGCCAAAAACGCTCTCGACTCAGGTAAGCTCGAGCATTCGGCACAGTACACTCTCTGGGAAAATAAAAGAGATGAATATAATCAGGCTAAGGAAACCATCAGCAAATATGCAAATGCTGACGTAAACTTAGCCACGGCAAAAACCGAATACAGCACTACCAAAACTCAGGTCGACTCGATGATGTCCACTGTAGAATATCTCCAGGATCTGATAGTTACCACCCGCTCGGCTATGGATCAGTTCGATGCCACTCAGAGCGACACCGTGGGTCAGCTCATTTCACGCTTCGAGCAGTCCGGTCTGGTGGGGCAGGAGGTAGACAATATCCTCGCCTCCATCAATTCTCTTACCGCTGTAGGTACTGCAGAAGAAATGATAGCATATATGGAGCCTCAGCTTCAGTCCTTCGAGGCTAAGCTCGCCGCTTCAAAGCAGGAGCTTGCCGCGGCACAGACCACACTGGCAGAAAAGAAGGCAGAGCTCGACAAGGCAGAGGAATTAGTGGGCAAGCTTCAGCAGGCTCAGGTAAAGCTCGATCAGGCTCAGATACAGCTTCAGGAGGCTGAAAATCAGCTTACTGCCGCCGGCTATGATATACAGCTGGGTGAACTGGAGGTTCTCTCTCAGCTCAGCGATATGAAAAATCAGATCAATACCTTCGAAACCAACCTCATCATCGCCAAGGACAAGGCGCCTACCGTAGAGGCTGACTTCGAAAAGGCAAAGGCTCAGGCAAATGAAGAGCTGGAAAGTGCCCGCGATCAGCTGGATGCGGCCAAAGATTTCCTTTTAGGTCTGGATACAGCCAAATGGTATGTAAATGACAGAAGCGAATGTCTTTTAGGCTTTGAGGAGTACGGACAGACAGCGAACCGTACAGCCGCCATAGCCTTCCTTTTCCCCTGGTTCTTCTTTATCGTTGCCGCGCTGATGTGTCTTAACACCATGGCACGAATGATAGAGGAGGAGAGAACCCGTCTCGGTACATTTAAAGCTTTAGGCTTTACCGATACGGAAATTATCGTAAAATATCTCGTTTATGCAGGTCTTGCCTCGACCATAGGCAGTGTGGCAGGCTCCTTTATGGGCTTCGCCCTTTTCCCGACACTGGCACATACGGGCTTCAGTATTCTTTATGACCTGCCGGAAATGGTTATAAAATACCGTTTCTCCTTCGCTATTCCCGCTATTCTTATTTCTATCGTGTCTACTGTAGGCGTAACCTATTACACCTGCTATAATAACCTTAAGGTAGTTCCCTCCACTCTTATGAGACCTAAAGCTCCCAAGGGCGGAAAGAGAGTCCTTCTGGAAAAAATTCCTCAGATATGGACAAAGCTCAGCTTTATATGGAAGGTTACCTTCCGTAATGTTTTCCGTAATCTTAAGCGATTCATTATGGCCACCGGCGGTGTTTTAGGCTGTACGGCACTTTTACTTGCCGCCTTCGGTCTCAATGACTCCATTCATCAGATAATGGACAGACAGTTCACCGATGAGGATAAGATCTGGCGCTATGATATGCAGATAGTTCTCAACGGCTCCTACGACACCACCGTAGCACCCTGTGAGGGCTACGAATTCATAAAAAGTCAGGCAAGCATCGGCTCGTCTATGCTCGAATATATGGAGGTATTCGATGCCACCAACGAAAAAGGAGCAAAGCCTCTGGAGATTTATATGCTCGTTCCTGAGGATGCCTCAGCCGTAAGCAACTATATCGCACTCAACGATGCGAAAACGAAAAAGCCGCTGTCTATCGACTCCACCGGAGCCATCATTACCGATAAGCTGGCCAAGGAGCTGGATATTTCTCCCGGTGACACCATCGATATCATCATCGATGAGGGCTACAGTGTAAAGGTTCCCGTGTCAGGCATAGCGGAGAACTACTGCTTCCATTATGTCTATATGACAAAGGATCTTTATAAGGCTGTTTTCGGCATAAATCCCCTTTATAACTACGTTTCGGCTAATCTTGCCATACCTGATATGGAGCAGGAGCAGAAAAACCTGCTGGCCAAGGAGCTTATGAGTGAGTACGGCATCAGCGCCGTAGCCTTCACCAGTCAGATTCAGAACTCCTTCCAGAACATTATGAACTCCATAAATTACATCGTAATTATTCTCATCGTCTGCGCTGGTCTTCTGGCTTTCATCGTTCTGTATAACCTTTCGGTAATCAATATCACCGAAAGAATAAGAGAAATAGCCACTATCAAGGTTTTAGGCTTCGACGATATGGAGGTTTCCTCCTACATCTTCCGCGAAAATATAATTCTGACTCTTATCGGTACTCTTCAGGGCCTGTTCTGGGGTATAGTAGTTCACCGTCTGGTGCTTAATGTAGCAGAGGTAGATATCATCACCTTCGTAAGGGATATATCCTTTATGAGCTTCCTTTACTCGGTGGCTCTGTCCTTCGCCTTCTCCATGACCGTAAACCTCGTGCTTCACTATAAGCTGAAGAAAATCGATATGGTAGAATCTCTAAAATCAATAGAATAAGGAGAGAAAAAATATGCTCGTTAATATGAAAGAGCTGCTGAAAAATGCGCAGGACGGAGGTTATGCCGTCGGATCATTTTCAGTAGCGAATATGGAAATGATTTTAGGTGTGGTAAAGGCTGCAGAGGAAATGAACTCACCGATTATTCTGCAGATAGCTGAGGTAAGACTCAACCATTCACCACTTAAAATAATCGGCCCCTGTATGCTCGCAGCTGCAAAGAATGCCAGGGTACCCGTAGCTGTTCATTTAGACCACGGTACCACACTCGAATGTATTAAGGAAGCTCTCGAGCTGGGCTTTACCTCCGTTATGTTTGACGGCTCACATCTTCCCTTCGAGGAAAATGTGGCTAAAACAAAGGAAGTGGTGGCTCTTGCCGGACAGTACGGTGCAGCTACCGAGGCTGAAATCGGCTGTGTAGGCGGAAGTGAGGACGGAAGCGTAGATATCGCTATGCGCTGTACCTCTCCCGCACAGGCAAAGGAATTTTATGAAGAGACAGGCGTGGATGCTCTCGCCATCGCCATAGGTAACGCACACGGCTTTTATAAGGACGCACCCGAGCTTCGCTTCGACATTTTAGAGGAAGTGGCAGAGACTGTGTCGGTGCCTCTCGTTCTTCACGGCGGTACAGGTATCGAGCCTGAGGATTTCATAAAATGCCATCAGAAGGGTATCAAGAAAATAAATATCGCCACAGCCACCTTCGCATCCTGTGAAAGCAAGGTAAGAGAAGGCTATGAAAAGGGTGAAATCAAAGGCTACTACGACCTTCATCAGAAGGAAATCGCAGGTGCCTATGAGAATGCTGAAAAGCATATAAAAATCTTTTGGTCACAGGACAAGGCATAATTTATAAATTATTTAATTTAAATAAAAATCTGAAAGGAAGAAACATTATGAAGTACGTAGAATTTGATCAGAGTAAGCCCCTTGATGTAATCCCCATCGGCAGAGTTGCCATCGACTTCAACCCTACCGATATGAACAGACCTTTGGCAGAGAGCTGTAATTTTAACAAGTATGTGGGCGGCTCACCTGCAAACATTGCCGTAGGTCTTGCCCGTCTGGGTAAAAAGGTAGGCTTCATCGGTAAGGTTTCCGATGATCAGCACGGTGATTTCGTTATCGATTATTTCAATAAGGACGGTATCGACACCTCAAACATTTACCGTGCAAAGAACGGTGAAAAGTTAGGTCTTACCTTTACCGAAATCAAAAGCCCTACAGAAAGCAGTATTCTTATGTACCGCGATGCTATTGCTGACTTACAGCTTCATCCTGACGAGGTAAGCGAGGACTACATAAAGAGCGCTAAGGCTATTGTTATTTCAGGTACTGCCCTTTCACAGAGCCCCTCAAGAGAGGCTGCTTTAAAGGCTATGATGCTTGCTAAGAAGAATAACGTTGTTGTTATTTTTGATATCGACTACCGCGCATACACATGGAAGAACAAGGACGAAATTTCAATTTACTATTCAATGGTAGCAAGAAATGCTGACATTATCCTCGGTTCCCGTGAGGAATATGACCTTACAGAGGCTATTACAGGCGTATGTAAAAGTGACGAGGAAAGCGCAAAGCTCTGGCAGTCCTACGGCGCAAAGATTGTTATTATCAAGCACGGTAAGGACGGCTCAACGGCTTACACAAACGACGGAATGAGCTATTCAATAAAGCCCTTCCCCGTAAAGGCAATGAAGGGCTTCGGCGGCGGCGACGGCTATGCAAGTGCATTCATCCGCTGTCTTCTCGAAGGCT
>CALCHE010000212.1 GCA_937901145.1 uncultured Clostridia bacterium | reverse complement strand
GGAAGGTTTGACCATCTTTCTGCAGTGAAATGGCGGTTGATACCGGGAGCCATATTATTGGCAAGGAGTGCGCCCTCGATAAGGATGGTGCCTGAGCCGCACATAGGGTCATAAAGGGTATGATAAGGACGAAGTCTCGACAGACAGCAGAGAGAAGCGGCTAAGGTTTCCTTTATGGGAGCACCGTTTGACTCGAGACGGTAGCCTCTTTTATGAAGTCCGTAGCCCGAGGTGTCAATAAGAAGGCTTACCTGATCTTTCATAATGGAAAACTGAATCTGATAAAGAGGGCCTGTTTCCTCGAACCAGGAAATATTATATTTGCTCTTAAGTCTTTCGACCACAGCCTTTTTGATAATAGACTGACAGTCGCTTACACTGAAAAGAGTGGAGTTAAGAGAATAGCCCTTTACAGGGAAGGTGTCATAAGCACCGATCCACTGCTCCCAGGGAAGAGCCTTGGTGCCCTGAAAAAGCTCCTCGAAGCTTTTAGCCTGAAAGGTACCGACCAGAATCTGAATTCTTTCGGCATAGCGTGAGCAGATGTTTGCTCGAGCCAGAAGATACTCGTCACCGGAGAAAAGCACTCTTCCGTTTTCGGAGATAACATTTTCAGCACCTAAATCCTTCATCTCGTCAGCGATAAGCTTTTCGAGACCGAGAAGACAGGGAATAACAAAATTTATTTTCATAAGTAAACTTTACCTGCTTTCATAAAAATACCCTGCCGACATATGCCGGCAGGGTGATTATATCACATCTTTTCAGATAAATCAATCAACATCAGGAATAATTAAGCCGTAGCCTCCGTCTTTTCGTGCATAAACTACGCATATTTTTTCGTTTGCGCTGTTCAGGAACACATAAAACTGATGGTCGAGGAGATTCATCTGCAGAATGGCTTCCTCCACACTCTGAGGCTTAAGGGTGATTTCCTTGGAACGGATAACTGAATAGTCATCCTCAGGCTCGAATACGTCAATGGCTTCGTAGGCATCAAAGGCACCGCTTCTGAGCTTCTTTTCTACCTTGGTTTTATTTTTACGGATTTGACGTACGATAGAGTCGGCACATCTGTCGAGGGCATCATTCATATTAACCGCTCTTTCCTGTGAGCGGAAAATCATACCGTCGTGGAAAATGGTAACCTCAACTATCTGCTCATTCTTTTCGACAGTAGCGGTTATCTTTGCCTCGGCTTCGGCACCGAAAAACTTTTCAACCTTTTTAAGTCTTTTTTCGGCTCTTTCTTTGAATGAATCTCTGGGTGTGCATTTTCTGCCGATAACTGTAATTTTCATATCGTCAGCTCCTTTCTGTGCTTGAAAAAGAGAAATATCTCTTCTTCTTGGCTATATTATAGCACATATTCACAGAAAAATAAATAGTTTCTGAAAACTTTTATCTAAAATTTATAAATTATTTTATGTTTACGTCTATTCCTTCACCGAAATGATTATCCTCGGTAATCACATTTTTACACTTTTTCAGACAGAAAGCCGTAAGAATTTCTTCTGCTCCGTCATTATAAATCCCGTTATTTTTTATTGTAAGATTTTCCGTAAGAAGTGCATCCACCGCATTACTGTGCTCAAGATAAAAGGTATTGCTTTCTATTCTGATATTACGGTGAACGGCGTTCTCTGCCCTGCTTATGTCGGGAACTATAGGCTCAATAAGTATGGCGGGCTTTGCACCCCTGAAGACGGGAGCTTTTTTTATTATAAAGGTATTGTTTCTGATAAGCATATTTTCGATATGCCCCGATTCATACCAGCTGTTGCAGTCGTTTGAAAGATAGATGCTCGCCATAGTCATACCGTCAAAGACATTGTTTTCTATTATTACCTCGCCCTTGGTGGTGCAAAGTATACCTCGGGTGGGAATAGAAGAAAATCTGCAGTCTCCGATGTAAACATCGGGAGTATAGGTTACATTTTCTACGGCGTATTTATCCCTTATGCAGATTTCATCGGGAAGCTTTTCAGTGAAAGTGACCTTCATCTGCTTTGCCGTACAGTCGCCCTCTGAAGGGTCAACGGTGCTTTTCACGGTGAACTCTCTCCCCTTTTCAAAGCCCTGCAGATTTTCTCTCAGATAAAAGACTGCCTTGTCCCCCTCATGATACTGCTTAAAGCCTCTCTGCTGATTATGGGCATATTCCAGAAGAAGGGTGTCATCGCTTATTTTTTCCTTCACCACAGTATAAGTGCCGTGAATATTTATAGGGTCGTCGTGTGCATTGGAAAAACGGCAGGACTCAATGTGTATTTTGCCCTTAGCACCCGAAACGTGAATAAGATCGGCAAAGCTCGTGGATTTTCTGTCGCTGCTTTCATCGGGAATAAAATCACAGTCCTTGAAGGTAACATTTTCGCACATCTGTGTAAGCCAGCCGAAGCCGTGCATATATCTCACGCCGATATTTTCAGCGATGAGATTTTTGCTTTCAAGATAAAATGCACCTACACAGTCTCTCTTTTTATCTGTACATAACTCAAAGACCTTACCCTGTGAAAAGTCTCTTCTGAGAGGTCTGAGAGAATAAATTCTGACCCTGTTTTCACTTAGCCTTCTTAAACCTACGCACAGCATAAAAGGTCCGTCTGTCACACTGTAACGGGAGAGATTTCCGCTTTTTTCATCACTTACTACAGTACAGTAGCTTTCTTTTTGTCCGATGTTATACCAGTAATAACTTCCGTTGAAGGGACTTTTTTCGTACCAGTGAAGCTGATTTCCTTTAATATGCCACTGACAGCTTTCAGGCAGCTGATAATCAGCATATAAAAGTCCTTTTTTAAGAAGTCTCATTTCGAGAGTACCTGCGCAAGGGAAATCCCAGACGAAATTTCTCAGAGTGATATTTTCGCTGAAAGCCACCTTAACGGCTATCATCTTTCCGTGCATTATAAAGAGAGAGCCGCCTCCGTCAATAATCAGATTTTTATGACCCGTAATGTTAATCGCGGTCTTTTTTAAAGGAAACCGCTCTGAATCTGTATTGGAGGCATACAGTATTTCTTCCTCACAGAAGTCAGCATAAAAATGGTATTCCCCTTTTTCGAAACGGACGATGTTTTCTTCACCGTTATCACGGCACTCACTGAGCACCTTCTGCAGCTTACGGGTAATGTTCGACTTTTCCTGCTTATGTGAATTATTGATTATATATTCCACAGTACCGCCTCCTAAAAGCATCGGCAATACATAAAGATGTATTGCCGAAAGGTTTGATTATTTAATTGCTTCGAGATAAATTTCCTCTACAATTTCTTTCATTCTGTCGAGATTATTTTCGATTTCCTCTACGAGCTTGAACTGATTTCTGGCTCTTACGAGATTATGACCGGGATATTCTGTTCTGAAATATACATCACCGTCGAGATAATCAGTAAGGAATCGGACACCGCACTCATAAGTCATCAGCTTGGCAGAGAAAGCGAGATGATCAACCTCTGACCTGGTGAGAGCTTTGGCACAGGTGCTCAGGAAGCCTTTGGTATAGCTTCTGAAAAGCTCGATGGAGATATTGACATTATCGAGATTGGCGTCATCCTCTTTGGTAGTATTACCGCCGAAACGGATAGCATCACCGAAATCGTAGAGAGAGAAGCCGGGCATAATCGTATCAAGATCGATAACACAGATAGCATCATTGGTCTCTTCGTCGAAAAGAACATTGTTAAGCTTGGTATCGTTATGAGTTACCCTTAAGGGAATAAGTCCCTCACTGTAGAGATCGAGAAGCACCTTCGCATCCTTTTTTCTGTCAAGAGCGAATTTTATTTCAGCTTCTACTTCCTTCACTCTGCCCTTTACATCGGCAGCGACAGAGGCCTCCAGGGTTTCAACTCTCTTAGGAGTGTTATGAAAATCTTTGATAGTTTCATATAAAGTCTCCATAGGATAACCGCTGAGATTTCTCTGGAAATGGCCGAAAGCCTTACCCGCACTTTCGAAAAAGCTACGGTTTTTGATGTAGTTGATAGTATAGGACTTATCGATAAAGCGGTAAATTCTCCAGCATTTATCCTCGTGATAAAGATAATATTTGCCGGTATCAGCCTGAAGAAATTCAAGACACTGTCTGGAGCTATCCTTACCCGATTCGTCGATTTTTTCTTTAAGGTATTTCGTTACATTGACGATGTTTTCCATAAGCTCGTCGGGATTTTTGAACACATGGGTATTAATTCCCTGAACGATATACTTATCTCCGTTTTCAAAGGAAGCACGGTAAGTGGAGTTGATGTGACCGTCAGTGTAAACGCTGAAATCAATGAGCTCGCCCTCTATACCGAAGCGGACGGCAAGAATCTTAATTTCATTCTTTATAGACATTATATTCTCCGTCCTTTTTTTATTTGTCAGTTTTTTTGAGATAATACATTCTCGAATCGTTATCGAAAAGCATTCTGGAATTTGAGAAATTGAAGCCGCTGTAGTTAAAGGGCTGTTTGGGCTTGAAGCCTGAGTTCATAAGAGCGTCACCGCCGAGGGTGTAATCCTCTTTTTCGTTGCGGAGCTTGACGGTCTTACAGAGGAAGTCAAACATTTTTCCGTCCTCGAGATCCATTTTCTTCGGCAGAGGAACATTGATCATTTCACCGAAGTTTTTGAATTCGAGAACCTGTGTGCGGACATTCATATCATAGGTAAAGTCTTCGTTAAGGTCACAGAATTTGATAACATCGTTACCCCAGTTAGGTCTTACTCTGTCTACGAAGTAGCCGAGCATAGCCTCGCTCTTATCCTTGGCAGTAATCTGCCACATAACCTTATCGTCCACAGTGATGTCACCTGTGCGTGAGTAGTCACCGAACTGTAAAAGCTTTCTGTGCTGTTTGTAGAATTCGATCTGCTTTTTAACTCTGGCTCTGTCGAGATCGGAAAGCATAGTAACATCGAGCTCGTAACCGAGAACACCGAATGCAGAAACATTGAAACGGTGGTCGATGCTCTGTGCACGGAAGTTTGCAAAGCTCATGGATGCTGCAACGTGCATGGTGGTAACAGACTGAGGATAGCCGTAGGATGTGCCGCTCTGAATGTAAAGTCTGTCAAGAACGTCAGTGTTGTCACTTGTCCAGCACTGAGGCATATAGCAGAAGGTACCCAGATCGAAACGGTTACCGCCGCTGGAACAGGCCTCAAAGAGGATTTCGGGGAAGCGGCCGATAAGAGCATCCCATATTTCGTAAAGTCCTAAAATGAATCTGTGGAAATATTCACCGCTTTTAGCGCCCTTCTGACGTGAGAATACGTCTGAGAACTGACGGTTATTATCCCATTTGATGTATTCGATATTGCCGTAACGGAAAACATCGGTCATAGTATTGATGATGTATTCACGGACATCACTTCTGGTAAGGTCGAGAGTAAGCTGATTTCGGCCCTGTGAAGGCTCATACTTATCTGTGGTCATGGCCCAGTCGGGATGCTCACGGTAAAGATCGGAATCAGGGTTAACCATTTCAGGCTCTACCCACAGACCGAACTTGAGTCCCATATCGTTAACCTTTTTAGCAAGACCGCCGATACCGCTGGGAAGCTTTTTCATATTTACATACCAGTCACCGAGACCGGCCTTGTCGTTGTTTCTTTTTCCGAACCAGCCGTCATCAAGAACAAACATTTCAGCACCGATATTCTTTGTAGCCTTGGCGATTTCGAGGATTTTCTTTTCAGTGAAGCTAAAGGTGGTGCATTCCCAGTTATTTACGAGAACAGGGCGCTCCTTACCCTTCCAGTAGCCTCTTACGATGTGCTCATTAACGAAATCGTGCATATTATGGCTCATACCGTTGAGGCCCTCGTGGCTGAAGGTCATAACTGCTTCGGGAGTATCGAAGGACTCGCCTGCACCGAGGTGCCATTCGAATTCAAAGGGATTGATACCGTTCTGAATTCTTACCAGACCGTGAGTGGAAACCTCTGCTCTGGCAGTATGGTTACCTGAATAAACAAGGTTAAAGCCATAGCAGTTACCGTTATGCTCTGTGGTATCCTTTTCTCTGATAGCGAAGAAGGGATTATGACGGTTTGAAGAATAACCTGCGATAGAGCCGATTTCACATACACCGGGAACGAGAGGTCTTTCGTTCTTATATCTTTCTCTGGCCCAGGCACCGTCGAAGGAAAGCATCACATAGTCCCCTCTCTGAAGGTCGAGCTGCATACTCATAAGAGAGTGGATTTTGATAGTGCTGTCACCCTTATTGATGAGGCGGGCACTTCTGGTGATAACATTACATTCGCTGAAAACAGTGTAGAAAAGGTGAAGCTCTGCCTTAAGAGCCGCATCCTCGAGAACAACAGTAAGAGTGTCACTGTCACCGTAACTGGATGGAAGTCCGTGAAGCTCAGGCTTAACCTTAGTAACTGCGTGGGATTTATATTTGAAATCAGTAGTAAAAATACCGTCCTCAGGCATAAGCTGCATAGCGGGAATACGGTAGTCACCCTTACCGTAAGCAGAATATTCGAGAGCGATATGGTCAAGTGAAAGAGATTTGTCTTTCTGACAGTAAGGAGTAGAGTTACTGTAACCTGAAGCATGCTTATCGTAGAGATAAGTAAAGTCGTCGCTGTTTCTTACTTTTCTGCCGTAGTACATACCTTCGAGCTGACCTGTGGGAAGAGCTCTGAATATGTAGCTGGTTTTTTCACTCTGCAAATGGAAAACGTTTTCTTTGTTGATATAAATCATATTTCCTACCTCAGACAACTGAATGTCTTTACCTTTCTTGTTTTATAACAAAATACAACATCATAATTTTATACTATTTATTGCCAAGTGTCAATAAAATAACCGCTAAAACTTTCAGTGGGCCCGTTTGTTAAAAAAAATTCAATAAATCGTGATATTTTCTGCATTGTATTAAGCTATGATATATGGTAGAATATTAATAAACTGTGAAAGGAGAATCTTTTCTGATGGAAAACATTATTATCGCAGACGATGAAGTAAGAATAAGAAAGCTTGTAGGCGACTTTCTCAGACAAGCAGGCTACAATGTCATAGAAGCACAGGACGGTGACGAAGCTTATGAGCTTTTCACAAAGCATAAGGACAGTCTCAGCCTTATCATTCTCGACATTATGATGCCCGGTCTCAATGGCTGGGAGGTCACAAAGAAAATCAGAGAAACCTCAAATCTTCCCGTCATCATCCTCACGGCAAGAAGCGAAGAATTCGATGAGCTTATGGGCTATGAATCAGGCGCAGATGACTATGTAACCAAACCCTTCAGCCCGTCGATTTTAGTAAAAAGAGTCGAAGCTCTTCTCAGACGAAGCGGATCCAAATCTGTCGCAAACGATGAGAAAAAGTTCAATGACCTCATTTTTAACGACAACGCCCACGAGGTACGCCTGAGCGGTAAGGAAATCGACCTTACTCTCAAAGAATACAATATTCTCAAAAAATTTCTCGAGGCTCCCGGCAGAGTCTTCTCCAGAGAGCAGCTGCTGGACAGCGTGTGGGGCTACGATTTCACAGGAGACATCCGTACCGTCGATTCCCACGTGGCAAGACTGAGAACGAAGCTCGGCGACTGGGGTGCTATGCATCTGAAAACCGTTTACGGTATCGGCTACAAAATAGAGGAAATTTAAATGAAAAACGGAAAAAGAAAAGCTCCGCTTAAACGGAGAACCTCATTTGTAGTTATTCTTCTTCTGTGTATTGCGCTGTTTTTTTCCAGTGTGGTACAGTTCGCCTTTATGGATGACCTGTATATTTTCGCCACACAGAAGGGTATGACTCTGATAGCAGACCGTATAACCGAAATCGATTTCCGCAAAGAGGATTATAAAAATATTCTCTCTGATTACGAAGCAAATTGGGACGTATATATAGAGATATATTCCCCCCGTGAAACCCTCTTTTACACTACGGACAGTAACGACGTCGTTTACGAGCCCGATGAAAAAGGCAGCAAAGAGGAACTCAAGCCCCGTATTATGAAAATCAAATCCCATACGGAAAATCCTGACGGAAGCTATTACGAGCTCAGGCAGGAATACTACACTTCAGCAGAATACATAGTTTACGGTCATTTCTTCGGCCGTAACAACGGAATCGAAATTTACCGTTCTCTCGATGCTGTAAAAAGTAATGCCGCGACAGCAAGCTGGGCCTTTTTCATAACCACGCTTATCCTCAGCTTTATTATTCTTTCCATAGCTCTGATTTATGCTTACTCGGTTATCAATCCCCTGCTCATAATCAACGAAAAAACCAAACGCATCATAAATATGGATTTCGGTGAAACCTGTCCTTCCTTTAAAATCAAGGAAATTCATGAGCTTGGATCAAACATAAACAGCCTGTCCGCTTCTCTTAGTAACGCTATGGGTGAGCTGCAAAGCGAAAACAGACGTCTCGAAATGGACATCGAAATGAAAAGACGAATGGAAAAGACTATGCGCTCATTTATGGCCAATGTTTCTCACGAGCTGAAAACCCCTATTTCTATAATACAGGGATATGCAGAAGGAATGAAATTCGGCATAGGCTGTGACACAACTGAGGAATTCTGCGACATAATAATCGAAGAATCGGATAAAATGAATAATCTTGTCTCCAGACTGATGGAATATCTTCAGTACGGAACAGAAAACTACAGAGTAAACAAAACCACCTTCAATATTGCTGCGTTCATAACGGACTGCGTGAATCTTCGCTCTCACCGTATAAAGGAAGTCGAAGCGAAAGTAACGACAGAAATCGATGAAAAGCTTTACGGCTACGGTGACACAGAGCTTCTCTCAAACGTTTTCAATAACTATCTGTCAAATGCCCTCAGCCACCTTGATTTCGAAAAGGAAATCCTTATCACCTCTCAGGATATGGGCGAATTCTGCAGAATCAGTGTATTCAACACAGGCAAGCAGATACCGGGTACAGACATCGAAAATATCTGGCAGAGCTTCTACCGTGCCGATAAATCTCATTCCCGAGCAGAAGGCCGTTTCGGCTTAGGTCTTTCCATAGTAGCTAAGCTTCAGGAGCTTCACGGACAGAAATACGGTGTCATAAACAGAGAAAAGGGTGTGGAATTCTGGTTCGATATAGAAAAAACATGTGCACCTAAATAAAATACAGAAAAAAATCCATTGTATAAGCCTTGGACTTTTACAATGGATTTTCAGTTAATAAACTTAAAACTCTGCGAGATTATCCGATGAAATTTTTCTTTTACCCTCTTCGATTTCGTGAATCATAGCCACAAGCTTCGTATTCACGGGAGTGGAAACAGAATATTCGGCACCCTTCTGAACAAAGTAACCGTTAAGAATATCTATTTCTGTCTTTTCGCCCTTTTCAAGTGACTGGAGAGTAGAAGGCTTTACATCGGAATAAAGAAGTCCCACTGCACGGACAACGAGCTTACAAATAGAATTGTAAAGCTTACCGTTACTGAGTGCAAGAAGTCTGTATTCGAGCATTACACCGTATTTAGGTACCTTTATACCCATAGCCTTTGCTACTGCCATACCCTCTCTGGCGATGCTGAGGAAAAGATCTCTCGCTCTGACATCCTTAAGTATTTCACCGAGAGTTTTACCGGTGATACCAGCTACGGCATTAATACAGGAATTAATGATGAGCTTCGAATACTGTCTGCCTTTAATGTCCATAGTAACCTCTGTGGGAAGAACCGCCTTCAGCATCTCGGCAAATTCATCCAGAAGTACGGGACGTCTGCCGTCAAGCATACCCACATAAAATTCACCCTTGGAGGTCATAGTCACGTCGTTTGCCTTATTTTTTGTGGCACCGAAGCCTATCATACAGCCGACAGCCTTATCTCTGCCGACGATTTCGCCAAGCTCCTCGGTAAGAATACCGTTCTGCATACCGACCACGAGACCGCCCTCAGCCACAAAGGGAAGAGAAGCTCCGGTACACTCAGCCATAGCAGCGTATTTGGTGGCGATTATGACAAGATCAAACCTTTCATCTCCCAGCTCCTCGTAGCTGCTGTAGCAGGTAAAGTCCACACGGAACTCACCCTTGGCGCCGTGAAGAAAAAAGCCTTCCTTTTCGATAAGTTCCTTAGT
>CALCHE010000211.1 GCA_937901145.1 uncultured Clostridia bacterium | reverse complement strand
TTATCTGTGGTGGTGACGGATGTCCCTCCTGTAAGCACAGCGGCTGGCTTGAGCTCTGCCCCTGCGGTATGATTCATCCCGAAGTACTCAAGGCAGGCGGAATCGATCCCGAGGAATACACAGGCTTCGCTTTCGGTCTCGGCCTTACACGTCTGGTTATGATGAAATACGGAATCAAGGACATCCGCGACCTTAACAGCGGAAGTCTCAAAACACTCACACAGTTTACTGACGACGAATAAGAGGGGAGGAGGAATAATATGTTTTTATCAATGAACTGGATTTCAGACTTTGTTGACTTCGAGGGTCTCGATAAGTTAGAGCTTATCCGCAGATTTTCCCTTTCAACAGCTGAAGTAGAAAATGAAATTTTCTTTAAAGGCTCCGATATCAGCGGTATCGTTGTAGCCGAAATCAAAAGCGTGGAGGATCATCCCGAATCAAAGAAGCTTCACCTTCTTAAGGTGGATGCAGGTGACGGTCAGCTTACCGATGTTGTCTGCGGCGCTCCGAATGTAAGAGTAGGTATGAAAACTGCCTTCGCTAAAATCGGTGCTAAAATCGGTGAAATTGACATCACTCCCCGTGCTCTCGCAGGCTATACCTCCTACGGTATGTGCTGCAGTGAAAAGGAAGTAGGTATCAGTGACGATAACTCAGGCATTATGGACATCAAAGAGGATGTAGCTAACGGTACCGACATCAAAGACCTTTACGAGGTTGAAGACATCGTATTTGAGGTTGACAATAAGTCACTTACCAACCGTCCCGACCTTTGGGGTCACTACGGTATCGCCAGAGAATTTGCCGCTATCGCAGGCAGACCTCTCAAGCCTCTTGATACAGTTGACCTTTCAAAGTATGACAGTCTCAGAAAGATAGATATGAAAATCGAGGATAGTCTCTGCCAGAGATATTCCTGCTTACAGGTGGAAAATATCACTGAAAATGTAAGTCCCGTTAATATGAGAATCCGTCTTTTCTACTGCGGAATGAGAAGCATCAACCTTCTTGCTGACCTTACAAACTACCTTATGCTCGAAATGGGTCAGCCTATGCACGCTTTCGACTCCAGAACGGTAGAAAAACTCCGCATCAAGCGTTTCGACGAATCCTTCTCCTTCACTACTCTCGACGGTGTGGAAAGAAATATCGACGAAAACACTCTTATGATCTGTAACGGTGACACACCTGTGGCTATTGCAGGTATTATGGGCGGACTTGACTCTGAAATAGTGGACGACACCACCACACTTACTCTCGAATCAGCCACCTTTGACGCTGTTTCTATCCGTAAGTCAACTGTTCGTCTGGCTCACAGAACTGACGCATCAATGAGATATGAAAAATGTCTAGACCCTGAAATGACAGTTCCTGCTATCGCACGCTTCGTTAAGCTTTTACAGGACATCGACTCAGGTGTTGAGGTCGTTTCATCGCTCACTGACGAAAGAGCTTTCGAATATGACAAGATTAATCTTGCCTTCAATAAAAACTTCGTAGACCGCTACACAGGTATCAGCATTGATAACGATACCATCGTAAAAACTCTGACCGCTCTCGGCTTCGGTGTAGAGCTCAGCGGTGACGATTTCTCTGTTACTGTTCCCTCCTGGAGAGCTACAAAGGACGTAACAATGAAGGCTGATATCATCGAGGAAATCACCCGTATTTACGGCTACGATAATTTCGACATCCATACCACAGCTACACCGCTTTATCCCGTCCGTCCTGCCACAGAAAAGACTGTCGAGGACAGAATCAAGGATATTCTGGTCAAAAGATTCTCTCTTCACGAGGCTCACTCCTATGTATGGGCTTACTTTGATGAGTACAAGGCTCTCGGTATCGAAATCGAGGAAAATGTAAAGCTTCTCAATGCTACTAACCCGAATATCGAGGTTATCCGTAAGTCTATCATTCCCACACAGCTCTGTCAGGTAAAGATTAACAATACCTTTGCTCCCGATTTCGGTATTTTTGAGGTGGGCAGAGTGGTTGAAGGCTACAGAGAAGACGGCCTCTGCAATGAAAGAAAGAAGCTTGCTGTTTCTCTTTTCAGCAAAACAAAGTCTGTTGAGACTCTCTATTTTGAGCTTCGTGACATTCTTCTCACTCTTTCTGCAGACATCAAGCATCTTCCTCTTACATTTAAGACTGCGGAAGCTACTCATAACTATGAGCATCCGAAAAATCTTAACGCCATCATCTGTGGCGGTAAGGAGCTGGGCAGAATCGGTCTCGTTTATCCCACAGTTCTTAAAAAGATTGACAAAAAGGCAAACATCGTATGGGCAGAAATCGATATTACCGATTTCGCTGCTATCGATGCAGACAGCATCAAGTACGAAGAACCCTCCAAATTCCCCGGTATCGAAATCGACCTTTCCTTCGTAAGTGATAAGTTCGCACCCATCGGTGAAGCAGTGAAAAATGCAAACTGCGCTCTTATCAAGGGTATCGATGTGGTTGACACCTACGAGGATGAAAACGGCAAATCAATTACCTCCCGTATTTACTTCGCACATCCTGAAAAGACCCTCACCAAGGAAGAGGTAATGGATGTAGTAAACGGTATTATTGCCGAGCTTGAAGCTAAGGGTATAGCTCTTAAGAAATAAGTTAATATTTATGGCTCCGCTACGGAAATGTGGCGGAGTTTTTATGCTTGAAAGAAAGAATGCAGATGTGGTATAATCCTATTTACAGGAGATGATAAAATGAAACTGAAAATCAAAAGAAGGATAGTCTCTTTATTTCTTTCGGTGCTCTTGATATTCTCTTTACTTGCGGTTTGGGGTAATACTGCCTTGGAGTTGAATGAATACACAGTGTGTTCTGCTGAAATACCTGCACAATTCAGTGGTTTCAGAATTGCTCACGTTTCTGATGTCCATAACACAGAGATGGGTGATGATAATAAAAAGCTGCTTTCTGTGCTTCGGGAGGCAGAGGCTGATATAATAGCAATTACAGGTGATCTGATCGATTCGCGTAATACTGATATTGAAATAGCTCTCAGCTTTGCTGAAAAGGCAGTGCAGATAGCTCCCTGTTATTATGTTACGGGTAACCACGAGGCGAGAGTGGCTGAATATGATGAGCTTAAAAAGAGACTTGTTGAGCTTGGTGTAGTAGTTCTCGATAATAAAAGGGTTGACCTGGAGAAAAACGGTGAAGCTCTTACTTTTATCGGTGTGGATGACCCTGATTTTACTACGGATTATTTGTTTGATGACAGTAAATCAGTAATCGAAATGCAGATGCAAAGACTGTACGATGAAGATAGCGGATACACTGTACTCCTTTCTCACAGACCCGAACTGTTTGATGTATATTCTGAAAACGGAGCAGATCTGATACTTAGCGGACACGCCCACGGCGGACAGTTCAGAATTCCCGGAATAGGTGGCATATATGCTCCACATCAGGGCTTTTTTCCTGAATATGATGCAGGAGTTTATATTGACGGAGATACATCTATGATAGTCAGCAGAGGTATAGGCAACAGTATTTTTCCGCTGAGAGTAAATAACCGTCCTGAGGTTGTGCTGATAGAATTATCCGATGATTTATCTGCCGGAAATAACTGATATAAGTTAGTTAAAATAATTCTGAAAACACTCTTTACTTTTTCGTTTTAATGTGTTAAAATAACAGAACGAGAAAATATGTGCTGTATTGAAAGGAATTTTTAACATGGCAGAAAGAATCAATGAAAAAACATTAAAAAATATTCAGTATCTGTATGAAACCATACTGAAAATCGAAACAATGGAAGAGTGTGAGGCTCTCTTTGATGACCTTTGCACTAAAACAGAGCTTGCATCCATTTCACAGAGACTTGTGGTGGCTAAAATGCTCAATGACAAAAAGGTTTACAGTGAAATCGTAGCGGAAACAGGTGCTTCCACAGCTACCATCAGCCGTGTTAACCGCTCTCTTGCTTTCGGGGCAGGCGGTTACGATAAAATCTTTGGTAAAGAGGCATAAAAATGGCTGGTTACGGTGATTTCGCTTATTACTACGACCTTCTCACAGGGAATGTTGATTACGAAAGCAGATGTGACTATATCGGTTCTCTCCTTGCTGAAAACGGTATCGGCAAGGGGATTTTACTTGACCTGGCATGCGGCACGGGTACGGTATCTCTTCTTATGAGTAAAAAAGGGTATGACGTTATCGGCGTGGACGCTTCCGAGGAAATGCTTTCTCAGGCTCAGGAAAAGAAAATGGAAACGGGTGCGGATATAATCTTCCTCTGTCAGAAAATGGAGGAGCTGGATCTTTTCGGTACGATTAATGCCGCTGTTTCCACTCTTGACAGCCTTAACCACGTCACTGATGAAGAAAAGCTCCGTGAGATTTTCCGACGTGTTTCTCTTTTTATGGAGGATGAGGGCATCTTTGTTTTCGACGTGAATACTCCCTATAAGCACAGGGAGGTTCTGGGGGATAACACCTTCGTTTATGATATGGACGATGTGTACTGCGTGTGGCAGAACAGCACCGATGAAAATCTCCTTACTCAGGTAAGTCTCGATATTTTCGAGAGAGACACCGAATGTGAAGAGGATGATGTCTATTACCGTTACAGTGAGGAGTTCTGTGAGAGAGGCTACCCTCTGGACAAGATAGGAGAGTACCTCGCAGATAATAAATTTGAAGTTTTAGCTGTGTATGAGGAAATGACCAAAGATCCTGTTTCGGATAAGACCGAAAGGGCAGTCTTCGTCGCGAAAAAGCACGGCACACAGTAATATATTCATTGAAAGGAACTTGTTATGGGTAAGTTAGCAAGATGTATATCACTTGACGGCACGATTATCGCTATGGCTGTGGATTCTACAGATATAGTTAACCGTGCTCAGGAAATTCACGAAACCTCAGCCGTATGCTCGGCTGCTATGGGCAGACTGATGACAGCTGCATCCCTTATGGGCTCATCTCTTAAGGGTAAGGATGACTCTGTGACTCTCCGTCTGAACGGCGGCGGTCCTATCGGAAGCGTTATAGCTGTTTCGGACAGTGAGGGTAATGTGAGAGGTTATGTGACACAGCCTGTGGTAGAAATTCCTCTTAATAAAAAAGGTAAGCTCGATGTGGCAGGTGCAGTAGGTACCGACGGATTCCTTACTGTTATCAAGGATCTTGGTATGAAGGAGCCATATGTAGGTCAGACACCTATTATCTCGGGTGAGATAGCTGAGGATGTGACCGCTTATTACTCTACCAGTGAGCAGACACCTACGGTCTGTGCCTTAGGCGTACTGGTAAATCCCGACCTGACGATAAAGGCTGCAGGCGGACTTATTATTCAGCTTCTTCCCACAGCTCTGGACGATACTATCGATAAAGTGGAGAAGTGTATAGAAACTCTCGAGCCTATTTCCACTCTTATCGACAGGGGAATGACACCTGAGGAAATATGCAGACACGCTCTTCATCTTTTTGAGCTTGATATTCTCGACACGGCTGAGCCTACCTATAAATGCTACTGCTCCAGACACAGAGTAGAGGGAGCACTTATCAGCACAGGTATCGAGGAGCTGGAGGATATGGCAAAGGATGAAAAGACTGAGGTTTCCTGTCAGTTCTGTGATGAAAAATATGTCTTTACTCCTGAGGATATAAAGGGCCTTATCCGTAAAGCGAAGAAGTGATTTTAAGCTCTGAAAAAAATCAGAAAAAAATGAAAAAAACTTTTCGAAAAAGTGTTGACAAATCAGTTTTTATGGTGTATAGTATACAAGTCGCTTGTGAGTAATGGCTAACAAACGACTTGGAAATGGGAGCATAGCTCAGCTGGGAGAGCATCTGCCTTACAAGCAGAGGGTCACAGGT
>CALCHE010000210.1 GCA_937901145.1 uncultured Clostridia bacterium | reverse complement strand
ACAAAGCGGAAGATGAATATCTTCTGACTACAAAGCTCTATTGCGGCAAGTGTCAGTGTC
This sequence comes from uncultured Clostridia bacterium, assembly GCA_937901145.1. GTDB lineage: Bacteria > Bacillota > Clostridia > Oscillospirales > Acutalibacteraceae > UBA6857. Next base: position 1,601 of record CALCHE010000210.1, on the reverse strand, counting down.
TTATGGTTGGTGAAAGCGGTACAAGCAGAACAAAATTCGTTCACAGATACTACAAGTGTGTAAGTGTAAAGAATCACAAAGGCTGTGACAAGAAAACGGTTAAAAAGGCTTGGATTGAGGATATTGTTGTTGACAGTATCCGCAGGCTCATTATGAACGATGAAACTATTGAATTTTTAACTGACCAAGCTCTTGAAACCTTTAATAAGGAAAGTACAGTTCTTCCCATACTGCAAAAGCAATATGCACAGACTCTGACAGCAATAAACAATCTAATTACAGCTATGGAGAAAGGTATTATTACACCTACTACCAAAGAGCGAATGGAAGAGCTTGAAGCAGAAAAGAGTGAACTTTCAATTAGGATTATGAAAGAGGAAATGTCAAGACCAAAGCTTACCCGTGAGGAAATTTTATATTGGTTCTATAAGTTCCGTAAACTTAATCCAAAGAAGCTTGACCACAGAAGAACTTTAATAAATAACTTTGTAAACTCAGTATTCTTATTTGAAGACAGAATGGTAATTACCTTCAACTTCAAAGACGGTACTGAAACCATAACCTTTGCCGACCTCGAAAAGTCGGCATTGGGTTCGGATTTGAAAGTGTCAGGTGCACCAAAACCTGTAACTGTTTATCGGTTACAGCTTTTTTGTTTTTCAGTAATATAAAGTTGAATTAACAATTAAATTATGATAAGATAAAAATAGATTTTACCCTAAGGATGATTTTAATATGCAGATTATTCAGACAATCATTTCCTACCTTGCAATAGCAGGCGCTTTTTTATCTTCACTGTTTTCATGGGGTGAACCTGTTTTGGTTTCATATACGAATGATTACACAATTCCTGACGATATTCCCGAATACAGTGTGATATCCATCGAGGAGAAAAACGACTGGACTGCCCAATGGATATGGGACAAGGAAAATACAGAAGAAAACAATGTGTGGATGTGCTTAAACAAAAAGCTTATTATTAATGAAAAGCCTGAAACACTGATTGCAGATATTTCTGCAGATTCAAAATATTGGCTTTATATAAACGGAGAAACAGTTGTTTATGAGGGGAGCGTAAAGCGTGGTCCCGATAAAAACAGCGGCTATTATGACAGTGTTGATATTGCACCATTTCTTAAAGAGGGCGAAAATTCAATCTGTGCACTGGTGTGGTACTGGGATAACGAAACTAGCTATTCCTATTGCAGCAGCGGGCAGGGCGGATTTATTTTTGAAGCATCAGATGATAATATATCTGTAATTTCAGACAAAACATGGAAAGTAAAAAGACACAGCGGCTACATTAACAGTGCTCTTTATCCGCCTAATTACAGACTTCCCGAATACAGCATATATTTTGACGCAAGAAAAGATATCGGTGACTGGCTTGATTCTGACTATGACTTTTCTTCCTGGGAAAATGCAACGGAATATGCTGTCGGCGGAGAAGGTATATACGGTAGGCTTTATCCGAGAGGAATACCCTTTCTTAAGGATTACGGCCTTAAGGATTACGAAAACTCAAAGGATTTCGAAAATTATACGGTCAACAAGCCCTTTGGTGAAAAAATTACCGTAGATATTCCCTATAATGCACAGCT
>CALCHE010000209.1 GCA_937901145.1 uncultured Clostridia bacterium | reverse complement strand
TCCGGGTTATGAGCCCGACGAGCTACCGGGTTGCTCCACTCCGCGATATATCACTCTCTCAAGTGCTTAGTTATTATAACTTAAACAGTTGAGAAAGTCAATAGTTTTTTCAAAACTTTTTTATTTTTTTTCTGTCTGTGTAAATAGTATATGTAGAAAAGCTATCTTTTATTCGCTCTTATTGTTATTTTTCTTTTCTGTTGTTTTTTTATCACTTGAATTATTTTTATTTTTTTTGTTCTTTTGGGTAGTCTTGACGGTTGTCTCCTCTTCGATTTCTTCCCATACAGAAAGAATAACCTCAGTACCTTTGTCAAACTCAAGACCGGCTACCTTATCCGTCATTTCAACGATACCGCCTGTATGAGTGCCATCGTTTTCGAGAACAACCTTCTTAACCTTAAAGCCTTTTTCAGTAAGCTCCGCCTCAGCATCAGAGAACTGAAGCCCGATAACCTCGGGAAGCTCTATCTGTTCAGCACCTCGGCTGACAACAAGATTAATTGTAGTACCTGCCAGAACACTCTCACCCTTCACGACATCCTGACTGATAACTGCATTTTTCACATACTTATCATTGTGCTCGAAGGTAAACCTTATATTAAAATTATTACTGAAAGTTGTGTTTGATGCAATACTGTCATAGGTATGTGCGGTAAAATCAGGAACAGTTACATATCTGTTCTGAGCCACAGGCGCCTGAGTAGAGCCTTCAGGCTGAACAGGCTCTGTGGTTTCTTCATTCTGATTCATAGGAAGGAAATCAAAGGATGCAAAAACATCATTAAGCACGGGTATATCATAATTTTTATAAAGCACTGTAGTGTAAAGGGCGCAGAAAACGATCATACACACTACGACTACAGCCGTAAAGGTTCCTACAGCGAGAACTGCAAGAGAAGAATCCTTCGTTTTTTTCTTGCCATTAGTAGGCGCTTTCTTTGAAGGTGCAGTTTTCTGAGTAGTAGGAGTCCTTTTTGTATTGGTAACTGCAGTAGCAGTTTTAGCATTCTGAGGGGCCTGTGTAGCTGTGCGTGCAGGATAGATAATGGAATAAAGCTCAGTAACAGAGCGGACTCTGTTTTCAATGTTTACGGCAAGTCCTCTGATAAAGGCCGTAACAACCTTTTTAGGCAGAGATGCCGCAACAGCTGACGGTATCACCATTTCATCCTTTACAGCTCTGTCAGTAGCCTTCGGAGGAACCGTACCTGTCACACAGTAAAAAATCAGAGCCATAAGAGAGTACACATCACTTGCAGTTTCAGCTATTCTGTTTTCACCATAAAGTTCGAGAGCTGAAAAACCGTTTGTTGGTGCTGTAGCAAGATATTCATTATGAGAGCGACATTCGGGAATAGAAAATGATGTAAGGTGAAGCTTACCGTCAGAGCCCACATGGACACTTGAAGGAGAAATAGCTCCGTGAATCACACCCGCACCGTGAAGCTTTTCGAGAGCAGTAAAGATACTCTTGAATGCGGACTGAGCCTTCTGCCAGGGTAACGCCTTTCTCGTCTCTTCAAAGTAAGCTTTAAGTGTAATGCTATCAGAATATTTACATATAGTATAGATAGTTCCGTTATAATCGAGAATGTTGCGGACCGTAGGAAGAGAAATTTCACCCTTTATGGCGCCGATAGCCTTCCACATGGAAATAAAGCTCTGCACACAGGAGCCGAAAATGTCTTCGTATCCGAGTTTAACATTTACTGCTGTTCCTTCTGCTGCTCTGTCAGCTATCTTCACAGGAAAAAACTCATGAACAGAAACGGTTTCCTCGGTCTGAGTATCGATACCTATATAAGTAATGGAATCATTAGCCATCGAAATCACTCTGCCTGTAATATATCGATCAGCGATAACACTACCCTTAGGCAGACAGGGATAATGCTGAACGGTTTCTTCGTTATAGTAGCAATGAGGACATACAGAAGCATCAAGGTCGATTTCTTTCATACATCCCATACAATATTTTTTATTTTCAGTCATTGGATTTTCCTCCTGACTTGTTTTTTACGATATGATATTTTACAGTATTTTTGCGAAAAAGTCAAGAAAAGACTCTATAAGCAGCATACTTATCAGTTTATGTTATACACATCTGCTTCCAAACTGCTTTTTATGTAACGTTCTTTGATTTTATCATAGCTTAAACTCAATACATTAACACTCATAATACCCTTTTTATATTTTTCTTTGGATTTCGAGTGAAGCACACCGTATATCGCCCAAATCATAAAATCAACTTCTTCTGTAAAAGGCTCGTTTAAAGCCTCCGCGTTATGCCAAGCATCGGATAAATTTTTCGAATAAAAGCCTTGTTTACCCTGTAGTGACCCATCAGATATATCAATGGTTCCAGGAAATAATCTGATAGTTTTTTCAATTAACTGTTCAAGAGATTCATCAGATAAATTCTTTATTTTTTTATGATAGTTTATTTTAAACTTCATCCATTTAAAAAGATTCATATTATCACCGCATTAATTTTATAGCATAAAAGTTAAATCTAATTTTTATGATCATTCGTTTTAACAAAAAAAACAAACTGTTCGATAAATTGGAATTGGTATTACTCAAGCCATTGAATAAATGCAGTTTTATCGGTACTGTTATATCCTGCATTTTTATAGAAATTTAATGTAGCTTCCTTCTTTGAGCCTGTAAGTAGCATCATTTTATAACAATCTGCTTTCACAGCTAACTCTCTGGCAAAATCGAGACATTCAGTTGCACATCCTTTGCCACGATATTCTGAATGGGTTACAACATTTTCAACAAATGCATAAGGTCTTATTTTTCTCGTTAAATTCGGAATAATGACACAGACACAGGAGGATACAATTTTCCCGTCTACTTCATTTACAATGATGTGATGATTTTTGTCCATAATAATGGTGTCCCAAATGTCTTTTAGATGTTTGGTCATTTCGGGGACAGATTCTTCATGGAGAAACAGGTATAATTCCAACAGTTCGGTTAACTCGTTTTCTTTAACTTCCCTAACCATGATAGTCACCTCGTCAAATTCTTATTTGTCGAACAGATTATAGCACATATAAGCAATAATTACAATCGGGTGCGGGTGTCCCGCCTAAAATTATTCATTATTAATTATTCATCAGCGAAGCGAATTCATTATTCGTTTGAAAATCCGTTCTGCACTAATTAATATTGAATGATGAATATTGAATAATTAATAATACAAACGAAAATCCGCCCACTCTCGTGAACGGATTTTCGTTTGGTGCGGGTAACAGGGGTCGAACCTGCATGCCTGTTGGCACAAGAACCTAAATCTTGCGTGTCTGCCAATTCCACCATACCCGCTTATCACCTTTTATATGTAAGCCCCTAAAGAGCCATAATAATCCCGCTTTGCCGGAAATGATGTGTATAACCTGCTTAAAAGCAGGGTGGTGATAGCGAGTCAGGTTCACGCTCCCTTCGTCCGCCCGAGGGCGGGAGGTCTGCAATCCGCTGACAAAGCATCTCTCCGTTTAGTTACGTGTTGGGTTATAACTATCATAATTATCGAACAAAGCAGGATATTATTATTCTATTCAGTTTATCCGGAATTATTCTGCTGAATCCTCAGCTTCGTATTTTTCGATGAGTCTGTCCTCGATAATATTACCGATTTCGTTGAATTCCTTTTCATCCTCGATCTGGACAAGATAGGTTTCACCGTCTTCTTCCATAACCTTGAGGATAAGAACCTCGCCGTCGTCGTCTAAGATTTCAGTTTCATCTTCATATATAGGAAGAAGAGCAACATATCTGTTTCCTTCCTCGGTTTCAACTCTGTCGATTTCCTCGAAATAATGCTCTACACCGTCATCATCAATTACGCTGACAATATCTTCCATATAAAGTTCTTCATCTTTATTCATAATTTTCACCTCGTTATTTTAACTATATATATTTTAATATTTTACGTGCTTAATGTCAATATTCAAAGAGAATATTTTAAAGTTTTTCTTCGATAAAACCTTTACCGGTAAGATGCCAGATACTGTCAATTCCGCAATCTTTACAATAAGCTTTCGCTTTGTCAAACATAAAATCCAAAGCATCGATACAGTGCGCATCGCTCGAAACGGTAACTCTTGCTCCTCGCTCACCTATTCTTTTAAGAATGAAGGATGCAGGATAAGGCGTCTCATTACCGCAACGGAACATAGCACCCGTGTTAACCTCGAAAATTACACCAGGCTTATTATCAATAATATAATCGAGCCATCTGAGGGCGATACGCTGATATTCGGTGTTACTTTCGTCGAAAAGGCAGTATCCCTTATTAAACTTGGTAATAAGGTCATAATGACCGACTACATCAGTTTTCTCCCTTACGACAAATTTCGCCAGATTTTCATAATAATCCTCAGCCATACTGTACCAGCTTCCGCCGTATTCAGTATTGACACATTCAGTAAGCTCCTCGGGACTAAGATCAATAGCATATATCCTGTTTTTGCCGTGAATCTGATGAACAGATGAAATCACATAATCAAAGTCATATTCACTTTTCAGCTCATAATCCGAATCAAGCTCAATACCGAGAAGAATATCTATCCTGTCGGCATATTCCTTTTTAAGAGATCTGATTTCTTCGTAATATTTATTGATGCTTCCCTGTGTCATAGCCCATTCATTTGAAAAATTCATAGGAACGTGACCTGAAAAACCGAGAGATGTAAATCCCTTTTCTATGGCACCTTCTATCATTTCACGAGCGGTATTTTTTCCGTCGCAGTAACAAGTATGAGTATGACAGTTCGATTTGATTTTACACATAATATCAACCTTTTCAAGTAGCAATCCCTGCCGTAAAGCAGGGATTGAATTATTTTATGATTTGTTGGGAGTCTTCTTCCACTTTTTCATCTGCTTCTTATGATGCTTCTTTTCCTTTCGGGTCATCTGATAATCAAACTTTCTGTCACTGATTCTGTCATAGAGCGCAGATTCAAGCTTCGCGAACTCTTCTTCATTACTCTGTGCTGCTGCGAGAATAATGAGCCCGTTATCCTCGGGAAGAGTTACAACAGAACCCTTTGATGTATCGATTTCATACATAAAGAAGTAAATCTGTGCAGCCACATTATCACCCTGAGGTGAGTGTGTATGTGTATATTCGATAGCAAGCTTATCTGTTTTTATATTAGCAACTTCAGCGAGATTATAAAGATCCCATTTACCGATTCTTTCATCGATAGACTGTACTTTAACGGGAACGGTCTCGTCATCAACCTTGAATTCGTAAACCTTATCACCGTAGAGAGAAGCACCTACAAAATAGAGCTTTTTGCCGTAAACATTGATCTGCTGGCCGGCACAGATAAGAGCATTATTACCTTCACCCCATATGTCGCCTGTTTCAAACTTAACACCTGCGCACTCGATTGTCTTGGGCACGAGCTCACCGGGAATAGAAACATTAATGGTGGGAATAGCTGTAGTATCTCTATTATGATTAAAGGTAACAACATCGATATTATAAGGAAGTTCAACCTTTGTAGGAGCATTTTTACCGGCAACCTTACAGTCGTTAAGAGTAACAGCGAAAGATTTAACCTCATAGGGATCAAGAT
>CALCHE010000208.1 GCA_937901145.1 uncultured Clostridia bacterium | reverse complement strand
AGTAAACAAAGCGCCCTTTTGCCTCGGAAAATACTTTCCTCGGTGACCGCCTTCGTAGACTCGGCGGAGATAAACCACTGTCGTAGTAATTTAACATTAATGTTGTGTCTCATCCCGTTCAAAACAAATAGTTCGCATAATCATTCTTTCAGTACCTCAAAATGGTAAGTGTCAGAGAGGTTGTTTCTATCTGAACGGCAGACTGAGGCGATAACGGTAATCAGTTCATCAGACCTTATTCCGTTACTTTTCTGCGTTCGGAATCATTCCGACAAAGAATGATTTTAGTTACTTTTGCCCCTCAAAAGTAACTCTGCGAAGCAAAAGCACGGATGAATATTTAACACCCGATTAATAACGGAACAGTAGGGAACGGTCTTGACCGTTCCCTACAGAAACCCGCTCTGTCATTTTAAGCAGAGGGAAAAATCTTTTATATGAACATAAAAAGAGGCTGCATCACACAGCCTCTTATATTTATTTTTTCTTATGCGGTTTCGCCTTCAGCAGAGGACTTGGAGGCTAAAGCCATTTCGTCCTCGTCCTTCTTTGAAATGTTATAAATAAACTTCATTGAAAGGAATGCGATAAGTGAGCCTACAGCTAAAACTACGAAATAAAGGTTCTTTACATCTGCACCGAAGCTTTCGGGCTGAACAGCGTTTTCACCTTCAACGAAGCCGATAGCTACGAGACCCCAGGAAACTACAGCCTGACCGATACCCTGTGAAAGCTTACGGAAGAAGGAGTAAAGAGCGTAAAGTGAGCCCTCTTCACTCTTACCTGTCTTACGGTAGCTTACTTCGATACAGTCAGCTACGATAGCCCATACGGAAATCTGGAATACAGCATTACCTACGTTAAGACCCATAAGACATACGATGTAAACTATCATACCCTTTGAATCGGGAGTAACGGGAGCAAAGATGGATACGATACCTGAAACGGCACCTACGAGCATTGCGATGGAGAGAATGTTCTTTTTACCGTATTTTTTGGTAAGCTTACCGAGGAAGACCATAACAAAGATCATGGGAGCATAAGAGCCGATCATTGCCATACCAACCTTGCTGGTATCCTTGAAGTAATACTGGAATACCATATTGTTAAGAGCCATAGTAGAGTTGAAAAGAGCTACAGCAGCTACAGAAGCGATGGTAGCACCGACCATAGCACGGTTGGTGAAGAAGGATTTGACGGAAGACATCATAGCCTTTATACCGGTGGTATTTTCAGTAACTTCACGGGTTACACGCTCTTTAACGAGTACGGTGGTACCCCAGAGAACAGCCAGAGCAAAGATTGACATTGCGATAGCCACGGGAAGAAGTGTTTCACCCTTGAGCACCTGTTCTTCGATACCTGTGGTGGGATTTACAGACTTATCGTAAACGATACCGGGAAGAACGATCATAATGATGATAGCGGGAAGAGCTGCACCGATTGAACGGAAGGTGGAAAGAGAAACTCTCTGCTGAGGATCGTCAGTAATAACCGAATGAAGTGAACCGTAGGGAACGTTTACCATAGTGTATGCTACGGACCACAGACAGTAGGAAATGAGACACCATGCATATTTACCTGCATAAGAGAAATCCTTTACGGGAGCGAAAATCATAACATTAAAGATGATAAGTGTAACTGCACCGAGTAAAATCCAGGGCATATACTTACTCTTTTTACCGATTTTCTTAGTGTCTACGAGATTACCGATAACGATGTCGTTTACTGCGTCGAATGCTTTAGAAATAAGAATGATTACAGCGTAGTCATTAGGGGAAAGGCCGATGAACTGCAGATAGAAAAGCTGCATAAAGGTGGAAACGAGCTGGAAAGAGAAGCCGCAACCCATATCACCCATGGCATAACCTAATTTGTCCTGCCATCCGAAGGGACGGATTGCACCCTGAGGTGCTTTTGATTTTGAACTCATAATTTATTCTCCTTTAAACTTTTATCTCTGAACTCTGCCGGAAGCGTCGCCGCCTGCGAGTTTTTCTACTTCGGAAACGGTTACTCTGTTGTAGTCGCCTTCGATTGAATGCTTGAGAGCGGAAGCTGCTACTGCAAATTCTACAGCCTCCTGAGTTGTCTTGCCGTTTAAAAGAGCATAGATAAGACCGCCGCCGAAGCTGTCGCCGCCGCCTACACGGTCAACGATGTGAAGGTGGTATTCCTTTGAGAAGCAGTAATCAGTACCGTCATAAAGCATACCTGCCCAGTCGTTATCATTGGCTGAAATGGAGGAACGGAGTGTGATGGCTACCTTTTCGAAGCCGAAGGTGTCCATAAGCTGCTTAGCAACTGACTTGTAGCCTTCTTTGTCGAGCTTACCGCCGTAAATGTCGGTGTTTTCTGCTTCGATACCGAAAACGTCCTTGGCATCCTCTTCGTTTGAAATGCAAACATCAACATACTTACAGAGCTTTGTCATAGCCTCTCTTGCCTGAGCTCGGGTCCAGAGCTTACCGCGGTAGTTAAGGTCGCAGGAAATCTTTACACCCTTTTCCTTAGCGGCCTTACATGCATCGAGACAGATTTCAACGAGGTTTTCACCGAGAGCCGGTGTGATGCCTGTGAAGTGGAACCAGTCAGCACCGTCGAAAATCTTGTCCCAGTCAAAGTCCTCTCTTTTAGCGAGCTGGATAGCAGAGTATGCTCTGTCATAAATGCATACGGAGCCGCGCTGTGAAGCACCCTTTTCGAGATAGTAGATACCCACTCTCTCACCGCCTCTTACGATGTCCTTTGTATCGACACCGAGAGCACGCAGAGAATTGACTGCACCCTGACCGATAGCATGGGAAGGAAGCTTTGTAACGAAAGAAGCATCCATTCCGTAGTTGGCGAGGGATACTGCCACGTTAGCCTCACCGCCGCCGAAGGTAGCCTGCATAGTATCGTTCTGGAAGAAACGAAGATAACCCTCAGGTGCGAGTCTTAACATAATTTCGCCGAAAGTAACAATTCTTTTTGCCATTTGTTTCACCTCAAAATAATTTTAAAACGCAAAGTGCAAAACGCAAAACGCAGAACGGAATTAACCGTCAGTCTGTTCTGCTGTTTTACAGTAAGCATTTAATTTTTGTTTGTTTTTTTACAGATTGATGTAAGAATTGCAATGATTTCTTTAACATCATTTTCCATACTATGAAACTCTTTATCAGTCATATAATCTGTTTTACATAAAAGTCGCAACCAATAATATGTTTCGTTTGCTTCTTTTAAAGCTATGCTCATTTTGGTATTGAAATCAGGCTTGGTCTGCCCTCTTTCTCCCTCTGAAACATTAGCACCAATACTTGTGCCACTTCGAAGCAGTTGTTTTGATAAAACAAACTCTTTTTTATCGGTTGTCAGATGCTTGTACAGATTTACAATTCTGACAGCAAAATCGAAAGATTTCTCTTCGATAATACTTTTCATTTTTACACCCCATTAATAATATAACTGCCTGTATTGTCGCTTCGTTTTGCGTTTAGCGTTTTGCGTTTTGCACTCAGCAGTCAAAACGGAGAGGTTTATTTAGTTTCAATGCAGATTTCGAAGCCTGCAACTTTTTCTTTTAAGCCGAAGCAAGTGATATTGCCTTTTTTATCGTACCATATATCGGGATCGATTTCTATGCCTTTTCTGTTAACATAAGCAGCCGCACGGTTACCGTTAAGTGTATTGATTACGATACAGCCCTTAGCGTCACCGTCACCCTTCATAAAGGAAAGAGCACCTGCGGAAACGCAGTCTTCGCCTTCTTTGTATTCGAAGCCGAAAAGTGAAGAAAGCATCTTTGCTTCCTTCTTTGCACTTTCATCGTCAGTATAAAGCACGATACCGCCGAGAGTGAAGCCGAGCATTGTTTCTACTGCCTTTTTGCATTTCTCTGTAATTTCGTCCCATCTGCCCTCATTGATGTCAGCACTTGTAGCAAGCCATGTGCCGCCGCAGCAGAGGATTCTGTCGAAGGAAAGATAGTCGTTCAGGTTCTTTGCATTGACACCGCCTGTGGGCATCCATTTAGCTGCCTGATAGGGACCTGCTAAAGCCTTGAGCTTTGCTACACCGCCGTTTGCTTCTGCAGGGAAGAACTTGATATTGGTAAGACCCATGCTCATAGCCTGCTCCATTTCACCGGGAGTAGCGGCACCGGGCATCATGGGAATACCTGAATCCTTGATATACTTAACCATTTCGGGATTAAAGCCGGGAGTTACCACGAACTTAGCACCTGCAGCGATAGCTCTGTCACACTGCTCGGGAGTAAGAACCGTACCTGCACCGACTAAAACATCGGGACATTCAGCAGTGATTCTTCTGATTGATTCCTCAGCAGCAGCTGTTCTGAAGGTGATCTCCGCTGCAGGAAGACCTCCGTCACGAAGAGCTTTGGCGAGAGGTACTGCCTTATCGGCATCGTCGATAGCGACTACGGGGATGATACCTAATTCGTATATTGTTTTGAACATATCAGTCATAAATTTTGCCTCCAATTGTTAATTGTTGCGTTGCCACAATTAAATGCAGAATGCTGAATGCAAAATGCATAATTATGGTCGCGGATTTACCGCAGTGAATAAATTAAGTTGTTATCCGCACAGAAAAGCGTGCGGTAAAAAGTAAAGCGTAAATTATAATAATCTTTTTGTCCGGGCGGTGAGAAGGTTTATTTTTAATATAACCTTACACTGATAAAATCGGAACACATATAATAGCACTGACAGGTGCCACATCGCAGAGCCTCCACTGAAAGGTAATTCCCCTGTTAGGGGAAATGTCACGAAGTGACAAAAGGGTGCCCGTTCCCGGAGGGAAAGGTGGCAGCCGATAGGCTGACGGAGGGGTTCTGACCCTTAATTCTGCATTCTGCACTCTGCGTTCTGCATTCAACGAGGGGCACCGGGTTATTAAACTCCCGAATATGATGAGAAACCGCCGTCTACGGGAAGAACTACACCTGTGATAAAGCCTGCGGCATCGTTATTGATGAGGAAGAGAAGTGCACCGTCGAGCTCAGCCGATTCACCGAAGCGTCCCATAGGAGTAGCAGAGAGAATCTTGTCTGTTCTGGGAGTAGGTGAACCGTCGGGATTCCACAGAAGTGCGGCATTCTGCTTAGTGGAGAAGAAGCCGGGAGCGATGGCGTTTACACGGATGCCTTCCTTTGAGAAGTGAACTGCGAGCCATTTTGTGAAGTTGGAAACGGCTGCCTTAGCACCTGAATAAGCAGGTATTTTAGTCAGAGGGGTGAAGGCATTCATAGAAGAGATGTTTATGATGTTACAGCCTTCTCTGCCTACCATCTGACGTGCAAAAGCCTGTGTGGGAATAAGTGTACCGAGGATGTTAAGATTAAATACGAAGCTTACGCCGTCACCTTCAAGGTCGAAAAAGCTTTTACATTCAGCGTCGATGTCACCCTCGAAATAGTACTCCTTATCTGTGGTAGCTCTGGGGTTATTACCGCCTGCACCGTTAAGAAGAATATCGCAGTCACCGAGATCTGCCTTTACTGCATCGGCTACTGCATAGCAGTTTTCCTTTTCGAGAACGTTACATTTGTAAGCCTTGGCTATGCCGCCTTCAGCTACGATTTCATCGGCATAAGTCTTAGCTGCTTCCTCATTGATGTCGAGAAGAGCTACCTTAGCGCCTGCTCTTGCTAAGGTTTTGGCAAAGGAGGAGCAAAGAACTCCGCCTGCACCTGTTACTACGGCAACCTTACCTGTAAGGTCGGTATTAAGAACATTTTTAAGCATAATTTTTTCTCCTGTTATAAATTATGTGATATTTTTTATTATTTATCAAATTTATCGAGGCTATCCCACACACCGAGCATATACATTATGCCTAATGCACGGTCATAAAGTCCGTAGCCGGGACGTACTGTACCGGGACCCTCACCCCAGAGATGTCTGCCGTGGTCGGGACGGATATAGCCGTCAAATCCACCGTCGTGATATGCTTTGAGGATTTCGAGAATACCTGTATCACCGTCACAGTCGCGATGGCTTGCCTCTGAGAAATCTCCGTTTTCGAAATGCTTGACATTTCTGATGTGAGCAAAAGCAATTCTGTCGCAATGCTTACGGACAATTTCTGCCACGTTGTTTTCGGGGTTAGCATTAAGGCTTCCCGAGCAGAGTGTAAGACAGTTATATTCGTCGTCAACCATTTTAAGGAAACGGTCGATATTTTCTTCGTTTACCAGAAGTCTGGGAAGGCCGAAGATGTCCCATGGGGGATCATCCATATGAATAGCCATTTTTATGTCGCACTCACGGCAGGTAGGCATAATCGCTTCAAGGAAATATTTGAGGTTTGCCCATAATTTTTCGTGGTCAACATCCTTATAAGCCTTGAAAAGCTCATCGAGCTTTGCCATGCGCTCAGGTTCCCAGCCGGGGAATGACATATTGTATTTCTCTGTGAAATCGAGAATATACTTTGCCATAGCATTGTAATCATCCTGAATCATATTCTTTTCATAGTAGAGGGCAGTTGAGCCGTCACCTACGGGATGGAAAAGATTACTTCTGGTCCAGTCAAATACAGGCATAAAGTTATAACAGATAACCTTTACGCCGAACTTAGAAAGGTTACGGATGGTTGTTTTGTAATTTTCGATGTATCCGTCACGGGTAGGAAGACCGATTTTTATGTCATCGTGAACATTAACCGACTCGACAACATCCATATTGAAGCCGTATTCGTCAAGCTGACGCTTTACCTCAGCGATTTCATCCTCCTCCCAGATTTCACCGGGCATCTTATGATGAAGAGCCCAAACGATACCGTCAACACCGGGAATCTGCTTGATATCAGATAAGCTGATACGGTCATTACCCTCACCGTACCATCTGAATGTCATTTTCATATTATTTCCTCCAAAGTGAAAAATCTTTTAGCATTACCGTAGGAAATATCCTCTACCATCTTACCGAGAGCGGGAATGTCAGCGGGATACTCTCCCCTTTCGACCCATTCACCGAAAAGACCGCAGAGTATTCTACGGAAATATTCGTGTCTTGTATAACTGAGGAAGCTTCGTGAGTCGGTAAGCATACCGATGAAGTTTCCTAAAACACCTAACGAAGCCAGAGATTCCATCTGCTCTCTCATACCCTTTTTGGTGTCATTGAACCACCAGGCGATGCCGTGCTGAAGTGTACCGGGGTAGCCCTCCTGCTGGAAAGCACCGAGAAGAGTGTCGATAAAGGAATTATCCGTGCTGTCTAAAGAGTAAAGAACAGTACGAGGAAGAGCATCAGCAGAGTACATTTTATCGAGAAGTTTCGCTAATTCCTTACTGCAGTCACAGGGGCCGATAACATCGAAGCCTGTGTCGGGACCGAGTCTGCTGAACATTTTACTGTTCGGGTTACGAAGGCAGTTATAATGAAGCTGCATAACCCAGCCGAGTTTCTTATAGGTTTCTGCACAGAAGCAGAGAAGCTCTGTCTGTACAGCCTGAAGCTCTTTTTCGCTTACCTTCTCACCGCTGAGAGCCTTAGTAAGAGCTTTGTCCATATCCTCCACGCTCATTTCAGCGAAGGGAACATAGTTAAGACCGTGGTCACTTGCCTTACAGCCTCTCTCGTTAAAGTAAATTATTCTCTTATAAAGTGCTTCCTTAAGAGAAGCCACGGAATTAATCTCCACACCTGAAACAGCAGAAAGAGAAGCAATATAGTCAGTAAAGCCGTCATTATTGAGATTGAGTGCCTTATCGGGACGGAAGGAAGGAGCTACCACTGCACTGAGCTTACCCTCCTTACGGATTGCTTCGTGATATTCGAGTGTATCAATAGGGTCGTCAGTGGTACCGATAAAGGCTACACCGCTTTTTTCGATGATACCGCGTGCACCCATATCATCACGGGATAAAATTTCGTTGGCCTTGTTCCACACCTCTTCGGCTGTGTCACCGTTAAGCACACCGTCATAGCCGAAATATCTTTTCAGCTCCAGATGACACCAGTGGTACATCGGATTACCGATAACCTTCGGAAGAGCCTCAGCGAATTTCTGAAACTTTTCACGGGGGGACTTATTGCCTGTGATGTAGTCCTCGGAAACTCCGTTTGAGCGCATTATTCTCCATTTGTAATGGTCGCCGCCGAGCCATACCTCGGTGATGTTTGCGAAGTGCTTGTCCTCATAAATCTCCTTGGGACTTACATGGCAGTGATAGTCGATAATGGGCATTTTTTCGGCATAAGAGCGGTAAAGCTCTTTAGCTGTGTCTGTGGTAAGAAGAAAATCTTCTGTCATAAAAGCTGTCATATCCACACACCTTTCCATATTATTAGTCGATTATAGTGTATCATATTTTTTTAACAATAAAAATAGTTGAAATTGCTTGACTGATTGTTTATATTGCTGTTATAATCTATTACATAATTAACTAAGTCCTCTGAAAGGAAAGTTCTTATGCAGAAATTTGACCCAAGACAGAATATGTCCAAAGGCGAGTTTGAAATATTTCACTACAAGGATGCCAGATTCGAAGGTGTGCCTGTTCATCAGCACGACTTTTACGAGGTTTACTATTTCATCAGCGGTAATGTGGAATACAATGTGGAGGGCAAAAGCTACCATCTGAAAAAGGGAGACATCCTTCTCATTAATCCCCTCGAGCTTCATCAGCCGAGAATAGGACCTGACCAGAGCGACTACGAAAGAATCGTTCTGTGGGTGGATAAAAACTATCTTGCCTCACTGTGCTCCAATGAAACCAGCCTCACACGATGCTTCGATAACACCAATCCTAACCACTCAAACCTTCTCAGACTCAGCAGAAAACAGCAGGACTATCTCGGTGGAAGACTCACTGAGCTGCTGGAGGAGTCGGCCTGTGAAAACTACGGAAGCGACCTTGCCTGTAGGGCATCTCTGACAAGACTCCTTTTAGAGCTTAACCGCATCAGCTTTTCCCGAAAGGACAGCGAACAAAGCAGCAAGGCTGACTCCCCTCTCGTTTCCGAGGTGGTGGAATACATCAATGAGCATTACTGCGAAAAGCTTTCCCTGACATCTGTGGCAGAAAGATTTTTCGTCAGCAAATATTATCTGTCCCATATTTTTAACAGTGTGGTCGGAACGAGCCTTCACCGTTACATTACTCTGAAAAGACTCATCCACGCCAAGCAGATGCTTTCCAGTGGGATAAGACCCACCACCACAGCACAGAACTGCGGATTCAACGACTATGCAGGCTTTTACCGTGCCTTCGTTTCTGAATTCGGTGTTACACCGAAGGAATATCAGGAAAAGGCAGTGAAGAATGTGTGAGGATGATGTAAACCGACAATGTCCTTCCTGCCCTTTTTTATGAAACCTATAGATATCGGTCACTCACCTTTACGGTGGGTGATTTTTATGTTTCGGGAAAACACAGTAAGATGTTCCGTGAGGTTTGTGATAATTTGACGGACACGGCACGCCATGTCCCTACGGAAAATTAAACCGCAACGTACATATTTTAGTAGTAACCCCATTAAACCGAAAGCACGGAGTTTATTTATACATCACGTTTTTCCCCACGTTTTTTGTTTTCTTTACAGTATGGCAGTTCGTAAAAGCTTTGTACGCATCTTGGTGCGGGAATAAATAGGAACTACGGAAAAACCCTACGGAAGATGGAGGCAAAGTGGCTTTCCTACGGTGCGAAATCTAATTTTCGGTAGTGCAGTGCATAAAAGAAAGCACTACGGTAGACTAAGGAAAAAATGTAAATCAATTCATTAAACCTCATTCCGAAATATTTGTTCTTTCGCATCCGACGAGTCGTATATTCTCAGCATCCAAAGAAGCTTTTTTGGGTACTTTTGTAGCGACAAAAGTGCCTCTGCGAAGCATGAAGGACATCCAAAAGTCGCACGGTGTATAGTTATATGTGTTCGGTGAAAGCTGGCGGATAATATCCGCCCCTACCATTTCAAAAGGGCGTTATTTATCCTAAGGGACGTCGAGGACGCCGTCCCCTACACAAACCCACCCTGTCATTTTGAGCGGAGCGAAAAATCTTTATGCAGAAGGCGACCGATGGTCGCCCCTACGAAACCCCTCCGTCACTTCGTGACACCTCCCCTG
>CALCHE010000207.1 GCA_937901145.1 uncultured Clostridia bacterium | reverse complement strand
TTTGATACAGCTATTGCAGATGCTCTTGTTCTCGGTCCGTTGCGTACTGAGGCGGTTGTACTGCCCGATGAAGCTCTGCAAAAAATCAAGGCTTACGGCGTAAATGCAAAAACAGAAAGGCTTATGATTACTCTTGCCGAGTACTACATCGCAAACAAAGATTCTGACTCCGAATGGGTGATTATGCCAAGGACTAACATCTCTGCTTATCTCGGTTCTGCGACATATATGGAGGCGTATGAAAGCAAGATGCCCGAAGGGTTTATGGATAAAAAGCCTGAAATGGGCGGTGTATCTGCGGTGAGAATTAATGTATAACGCCCCCTTAACCGCTTTAAGCGAGACAAGAAGTTTTGTTAGCATTATTTCTTCTGGATATTATTTTTTTACCTCTGATAGAAAAAATTGATCTTTGATGTATGTCACAGCTTAATTTAATGTTTACTTTATAATAAACCACAATATAAACATGTGCGAATTGACTTATCTGAATATAAAGTGTATAATTAACATAATAGTACTTTTCGGAGAGGATAATCTGAGTGAATCAAAAATCAGAATAATCTTTAATTTAAGGTGTGTAAAATGAAATATATATCAATCATTACAGCGGACTCAAGGCAGAATACACATCTGACAGCAGACTTCTTATCACCTTCCGTTCCGTTGATAGAGAAGGTAAGGTCCGATTCTATGCAAGGAAAAATGATAGAAAAAGAGGGTGGATAAGTGAAGGTCTATTGATTTGGTTGGCTCCTGTGAAAACTAAAAAAAACGGTAATGAGGGCGATTACAGAATAAAAACAGCTCATATTTACCTTGAAGACCGGAATAAGCCCGAATACTATGCAGACTCAGACACCAATTACTGCGGAAATGTGGTGTTATCAGACAACACATTCGTTATCTGTGGCCACGGCAAATTCAGTCCGATGAAAAAATTGATGATGGCAAGATACTTAAAACTTATGTAGCATCAAAGAAAATAAATCTTAGAGATACTGATGAGTTGATAGAAAGATGTTTTGAAAAGAAAACCGGTTGTTAATTCATTTTCATTCAAATGATATAGATTTGCAAATAAATAACACAATCTAAACCATCGATAAAATGGTACACACGGATAATGGTATTTAGCTTAGTGATAAGCTTATTACTTATTATAAATTAAAAAAACAAATAAAAAGGAGACAAAATTATGGCAACAATTATTCAGAAAATACTCAGTTTTTTGACTTCTGTTATTGCAGTTATTACAGGGTCCTTCAGCTTTGGCGGTTTTTGCGACGGTAAAGTTGATGATTTCAAGGTAACAACCTATTTAAGAGGTGACGGCGTTTATTCTGCAGCCGATCTTAATTCAGAGGATTTCGATATAATAACCGACCTTATCATTTTCGAATGTGCCACCTTCAACAGTAAAGGTGAGGTGGAATATGACGAGGCAAAAATGGAAAGAGTTATGTCTGCAGTCCGTACTGTAATTGGCGACAGAGATGTTCACATAACGCTCAATCTTCTCGGCCCCCGTGGTAACACGGATTCCGATGTGTGGCAGGAACAGATGACAGCTCAGAGTGTTGAGCACAATAAAGCCTTCAAAAGTAGAGTTCTTGAAAAGAACATCGTAGAAGTTCTTGAAAAATATGACTTTGACGGTGTTCACTTTGACTACGAATACCCGATTACAGATGATGCATGGCACTATTTCAACAAATTCCTTGTTTCGCTCAGACTCGCTCTGCGCGATGATTACACCCTTGGTATTGCGCTCAGCACCTGGAATATTTCCTTAACCCTTGGAGCAGTTTCAGCTATTGACACTCTCGAGCTTATGACCTATGACTATGTTGATGCAAACGGAAAGCACGCAACCTATGAGGACACTGTTGCTCAGATTGAGCAGCTCAAGAATAGCGGAGTTCCCGCAAGCAAGATAAATATCGGGCTTCCTTTCTATTCAAGGCCGACAGATCTGTCACCCTATTGGTACGGCTATAATAGTTGCTTTGATAAAATGACAGAGGACGGTTGGTATCATTGTGATGAAATAAACAAGGATTTTTGGTTCAATACACCTGAGGTTATAAGTCAAAAAACCCAGTATGCCATCGATAACGGTTACGGCGGAGTTATGATATGGCATTACAGCTGCGATTTTCCGTCAAGCCACGAGGGTTCACTCCTCAGAGCCATCGGTGAAACAGTAGATATTAACTATTGATAAAACATCACCCCACTTAACATTAATATTTACAAATATATATTATATAATACCAAAACGATACAAATCGTCAATACAGGTGATACCAAATAAAAAACTTACTATATATTTTTCGGGTTGTTGCATTTATTTTCAAAATACTATATAATAGAAAATAGATTGGAGGAGAAAAAATGAATATTTCACAAATTGTAACAACGGTGAAAACAGCACCGGGATATGTTAAGAAACATTGGAACACACCAAAAGAAGGTGAGTATCTTTCGCTGAAAGAGTTTTCTGCATACACACTCTCGCAAACAGGTACATATATTTATATGACCGCATCGGGTATAGTAACCTTTTCGGCTGCTTTGTTCTGCGGTGCCATTATGGAAATTCCGGCCATGGATTTCTATCTTATAAATCTGGTGTCTACCATAATCGGATATATTCTTATGTTTACAAATCCCGTGGGTATGCTCATTTATGAAAATCACGGCAGACTTACCGGCGGAATGAAAAAATTTGCTCATGCAACTTATCTTGGACAGTTGCTTTTAGGTATTGTGTGTTACTTTATCCCGGTTACTACCTTTGAAGGTATTATGATTGGTTTACCTCAGATAGTCGGTAATATTCTTGCTTGTAACGGAGTTACAGGTTATATCACCTGGGCTGTAAGGCGGTTGTTCTGTGCCAAATACGGTAGAGTAAAGCCTTTTATTCTCATTTGCGCAATGCCGTCTGCATTGATTCTTTCGGTGATCCCTTATTTGCCAGTTCAGAATGCACCTTATGTAACAAAGCTTGTTGTTCTCCATTTTGCTTTTACATTCATGAACTTCTTTTACAGCAGTTTTGCATTTGTTAACAGCCTTGTTGCATATATGACTCCTAACTCGCAGGAACGACAGAAGCTTTATTCCATAGTGCCGATAATTACCGGTCTGGCTCCGTCAATTATAAATATATTTTTCCCGATGCTTATTGCATCAACAGGCGGTTATACAAGCCTTAAAACCTATAAGATTTTTGTTCCTATTTTTGCTATCATAGGTGCAGTATGTACCTTGGCAGCAGCTTTCTGTAAGGAACGTACCATCGAAGAAAGCATTGAAACGAGAAAGAAAGTTTCATTCTTTAAGGGTGCTAAATATGCACTTAAAAATAAATATCTCTGGATTATAAATATTGCAAACGTTGTGGGTCAATGGCAATGGTTGGTAAACAGTATTCTTCAATGGTGGTTTATTTATTCTTTAAGAGAAGAAAGGCTTTATGGCTTAGCAACAAGTCTGGTTGTTATAGGAATGACACCGGGCAACCTTTTGTGTGTTTTCCTTACGAAGAGATTCCAGAAAAGGGATATAATTCTTATTTCAAGAGCGGTGTCTATTCTCTGTACTTGCGGTATGCTTCTTGCAATAAAAACGGAAAGTATCATAATTTTTCTTATAGCTCTTTTCTTAAGAAACACAATTCAGCCCGTTGATACAGGTGTTATTACCGGATTGGGTGCCGATGTTCAGATTTATCATCAGTGGAAGTTCGGTGAGAGATGCGATTCTATTTCAGGTATATTCGGTTGGTTTACAAATCCACTCAATCTTGCTCTCGGATACCTCAGCCCGTGGATTCTTGAAATTATCGGATTTACTTCCGACTGGGATGTTCTTTATGATACAGAAATATGCAGTAATGTTTTCGGTGTGCATGTTTGGTTTACCATTATAAGTCTTTTCCTTACAATGATTCCATTCTTCTTCTACAACCTCACAAAAGAAAAACATGATATGTGCGTAAAAGAACTTCAGGAACGTCTCGGAGAAACTAATTCGGACGAAAAAGACGAACAGGAGGTGGCACAATGAAGAGATTAATAGCTGTATTTGTGCTTTGTGCAGTTTTGTGCTTCAGCTTTGTTTCTTGTGGTGCAGATTTACAGATACTTTCCGGTAATACTGAAATCTCTTATAAAGTTGAAGATGGAAAAGCTATTGTTACTAAAGTGCCGAATAAATCTACTGTTACAAGCATTGTAATCCCCGATGAATATGAGGGCGTACCCGTAACTGAAATTGCAAAGTTTGCTGCAGTGAATCTCGAGTATGTTACAAAAATCACAATAGGTAAAAATGTCAGTGAAATATCAGACTGGGCATTCGGTAACAGCAGAAAAATTACTGAATTCGAGATTGATGAAAACAATCAGTACATTTGCGATGTTGACGGTGTAATTTACACAAAAGACATGAAAATAGTCCTTTTCTATCCGCCATCAAGAGGCATTGAAACACAGTCAGATAAGGGCGGCAATGAAGTGAATGCGATTTCTTACGATATCCCCGAGGGTGTTGAAACAATTCGTTCAAAGGCTTTTTATAAGTGTTATGATCTTAAAAAGATTTCGTTGCCATCTACCTTGAAAACTATTGAAGAAAAAGCCTTTTTCCGTTGTGATTTGAAGGCCGTATCATTACCGCAGGGTCTTGAATTTATCGGCAAGGATGCTTTTGCTTTCTGTGCTTCTCTTGAGGAAATCACTGTTCCTTCAACAGTTACACAGATAGATGAATATGCATTTTACTGCTGTACATCGCTTCTTAAAGTGAATATGCAGTGCAAAGAAAGCGAAGTTGAACTCGGCAAAAAATGGTATCCCACAGATAACGGTATTGAGTTTGGTGATAAGCTTGTTATTAATTGGGAAAACAAATAAAAAAGGAGATAAGATAATGGCGACAATTATTCAAAAAGTTCTTCAATTTTTCACTTCGATTATTGCTTTTTTTACCCGTCCTTTTAAGGATGTTGGTAAAGTTGATAAATTCAAGGTAACATCATATATAAGAGGAGACTGTGTTCAGTCTGTAGTTGACCTTAATTCTGAGGATTTCGACATTATAACTGACCTTATCATTTTCGAATGTGCCACCTTCAACAGCAAGGGTGAGATCGAATATGACGAAGCAAAAATGGAAAGAGTTATGTCTGCAGTCCGTACTGTAATTGGTGACAGGGATATTCACATTACGCTTAATCTTCTTGGACCTCGAGGTAACACGGATTCCGATGTGTGGAAGAAGCAGATGAAGGTACAGAGCGCAGAGCACAACAAAGCTTTCAGAAGCGGAGTTCTTGAAAAAAATGTTGTAGAAATTCTTGAAAAATATGACTTTGACGGAGTTCACTTTGATTATGAATACCCGATTACCGGTGAAGCATGGCACTATTTCAACAAATTTCTTGTTTCGCTCAGGTTACACTTGCGAGATGCCTACACACTCGGTGTAGCACTCAGCACATGGAATGTTTTCTTAACCTCTGGAGCTATTTCAGCTATAGATACTCTTGAACTAATGACTTATGACTATGTTGATGTAAACGGAAAGCATGCAACCTATGATGATACTGTTTCTCAGATTAAGAAACTTAAGAATAAGGGTGTCCCCGCCGACAAAATAAATATCGGTCTTCCCTTCTATTCAAGACCAAAAGATATGTCACCTTATTGGTATGAATATAACAGCTGCTATGATAAAATGACCAATGAGGGCTGGTATCATTGCGATGAAATAAACAAGGATTGTTGGTTCAACACTTCTGATGTTATAAGTCAAAAAACCAAATACGCCATTAATAATGGTTTTGGTGGCGTAATGGTATGGCATTACAGTTGTGATCTTCCCTTAAACCACAAAAATTCACTTCTCAGAGCAATCGGTGAAACAGTAGATATTTACTATTGATAAAACGGAGCCTCACATTGTGTGAACAGTGTGAGGCTTTTGCAAAGGAGACATGTTATGAAAGTTATTAAAGAAGGTTGGTGTTTCGGCAACAATTCTTATCCGACAAACGGTGCAGAGGTTGAACGATATATAAATGTTACTCCTTCTGAGCGACAACTAGACTTTATGAAGCTTGAATACTATAATTTTATTCACTTCGGAATAAATACAATGACCAATCGTGAATGGGGCGAGGGTAATGAAAACATTTCCCGTTTCAACCCGAAAAAGCTCGATACTGATCAATGGTGCAGTGTGCTTAAGGCAACAGGAAGTAAGGGTATAATAATTACTGCCAAGCATCATGACGGCTTTTGTCTTTTTGATACAAAATTTACCGAACACAATATAATGAATACACCATTCGGTAAAGATATTGTGAAAATGCTTTCAGAAAGTTGCAAGAAATACGATCTCAGACTCGGCATTTATCTTTCTCCTTGGGACAGACACGAAACAACTTACGGCACTGAGGAATATAATGATTTCTTTGTAAATCAGCTAACAGAGCTTTGCTGTAACTATGGTGATATATTCTGCTTCTGGTTCGATGGAGCCTGCGGTGAAGGAAAAAACGGCAAAAAACAGGTTTATGATTGGGAAAGATACTACGCAGTTATAAGAAGGCACCATCCCAATGCCGTGATTTCAATTTGCGGTCCTGATGTACGTTGGATTGGTAACGAGGGCGGTAGAGTCAGAAAAAGCGAATGGAGTGTAATTCCCGACGAAAAGGACAGCACCGATGCGGTTGCAGAAAATTCGCAGACTGCCGCAGACCAGACAAAGCTTATGGCTGAGAAACTGAGTGACACAACCGAAGACCTCGGTTCAAGAGAAGTGCTGAAGGATTATGAAATTCTTCTCTTCAAACCTGCAGAGGCTGATGTTTCAATAAACCTCGGTTGGTTCTGGCATAACAATTTTTATTATCTTTTTAAAAAGCAAAGAACGGCAGAAGACCTTGCCAAAATATATTTTGACTCTGTGGGAGGTAACGCTTCGATGCTTCTTAATGTACCTCCTAACAAAAACGGTCTTATAGATAAGCGTGAAATCAAAACTCTCAAAAAATTCACTGAGCTTATTACTGAACCTTTTAAGAATGAAATAAAGAATAAAAAGCTTACCACATACTCTCCCGAGGAAAAAACAAGGGAGATACGTGAAGAAAATATTTGTCTTCTCGACGGTGAATCAGGTGTAACCGTTGATTTTCTCTCAAAAAAGCTGGTGAAGATTATTACTCTTTCGGAAGACTTGACATACAGTCAACGCATTGAGGAGTTTAAGGTTTATGCAAAAAAAGAAAATTCTGACTATGAACTTATTTATACAGGTACTGTTTTAGGCTCAAAGAAAATAATAAGAATCGATCGCCCCGTAATAACGGACAGAATTGTTATTATTGTTACACAGTCAAGGTCAAATCCAGTAATGAAAGATATAAAAATATATGAATAGCGTTAAGAATTGCTTATATTCGAAAATTCATTATAAGCACTTGCATAATTTGAAAACAACTCTTTTTCTTTTTCGGGTAGCATTTCGGTCAATTCTTCTTCCTTCTTAACAAGAGCACTCAGCTTCTTTTTAAGCATCGAAGTGATTTCAGTAGAGAGTGCCTGTGGCTCAATGTTGCCGTAATAAAAATCTTCAAGAATACTCGACATAAAATCACTCCTTACCTTTCACTTTTATCAATGATTTTCAGCAACAGTTCATCAACATCCTCAGTGGGCAAGTCATCAGCCAAGAGCATATTGCGAAACTCATTCATACCGTTGATAAGTAAATTACATTCAAAATCCGTAAACTTGACCTTGATTTTTCTTCTCATAATAAGACCTCCTTGTTATTTGGTAGCTTCATTCTACCGCATAACAGGAGGTGAGTCGAATGTACGGAAAGATCAGATAAAATAACTAGAAAAATATACTTATATGTCCCTCAATATGTCCCCCGAAGCCTTCTAAACCGCATCAAATAAGGAAAGAATACTATCCTCCAAAACCGCGTGCCG
>CALCHE010000206.1 GCA_937901145.1 uncultured Clostridia bacterium | reverse complement strand
TCCTTTTATCTTGCAAAAGTAGCTCAAAAGACAAAAGCAGATATCATTGTTTTTTGCGGAGTAAGATTTATGGGCGAAAGTGCTAAAATATTAAATCCTGACAAAAAGGTTCTTATGCCTGATATGTGTGCTGACTGTCCTATGGCACATATGGTTTCGGACGGCTTGATAGAAGAAATGCGTCGAAGCTACGATGACCTTGCGGTTGTTTGCTATATTAATTCAACTACAGAGCTGAAAAGAAAAAGTGATGTATGTGTTACTTCTTCTAATGCGGTTAAAATTGTAAAAGCTTTACCCAACAAAAATATATTTTTTATACCTGATAATAACCTCGGTTCATTTGTTAAAAAGCAGGTGCCTGAGAAGAATATAATATTAAATGCCGGTTATTGTCCGATACATGCAAAAATTAAAGCCGAACAGCTTTATGAAGCCTTAGAAAAACACCCTAACGCCATGGTGCTGGCTCATCCTGAATGTGAGCAGGAGGTGCTTGCGGAAGCTGATTTTATCGGAAGCACTGCTGATATCATCAGATATGCAGAAGAAAGCTGCTCCTATGAGTTTATAATCTGTACAGAGGACGGCGTAGACTTCAAGCTCACATCTGATAATCCTAAAAAGAAGTTTTACTATCCTGAGCCGCGCCCCTGCTGTGCTGATATGAAGCTTAACACTCCTGAAAGTATTTTATCTGTCCTAAAAAAAGAAAACAACGAAATACTTATCAGTGACGATGTGATTCTGACTGCTTTGCAGCCCCTTAAAAAAATGTTGGAACTTGCGAGATGAAATAAATGAATACAGATATTGTTATTGTCGGCAGCGGTGTAGCAGGTCTTTACTGTGCTCTTAATCTGCCTGAATATAAAAAGATTACCATTGTAACTAAAGATGAAGCCCCTAAAAGCGACTCCTTCCTTGCTCAGGGCGGAATATGCGTGCTTCGTGATGAGGCAGATTTCAAAGCCTTCTATGAAGACACAATGAGAGCAGGTCACTATGAAAATGACCCTGATTCGGTAGAAATTATGATTCGTTCCTCACAGGAGGTTATCAGAGACCTTGTTTTCTTCGGTGCAAAATTTGAAAAAGACGGAGAAGAATTCACATATACCCGTGAGGGAGCTCATTCTAACCCAAGAATACTTTTTCATGAGGATGAAACGGGCAAGGAAATCACACAGAACTTGCTCAACACCGTAAGAAACAGAAGAAATATTACTCTTATAGAAAACTTTACAATGGTTGACCTTATCTGCTATAATAACGAGTGTAAGGGAATAATCGGTAAAGACAGTAAAGGTGAATTTATAAGCATTTCAGCAGACTATACAGTTCTTGCCACGGGAGGTATCGGCGGTCTGTTCAAGCATTCAACCAATTACCGACACCTTACGGGTGATGCTCTTGCAGTGGCTCTTAAACACGGAGTTAAACTGCAACACATTGATTACATACAGATTCATCCCACCACTCTTTACACAAAAAAGAATGGCAGAGAGTTTTTAATTTCTGAATCCGTCAGAGGTGAAGGAGCAATTCTTCTTAATTCAAAGGGAGAAAGGTTTGTAAATGAGCTTCTTCCGAGAGACGTTGTGGCAAATGCTATTTTTGACGAGATGAAAAAGGAAGGCAGTGAGCATGTATGGTTATCTCTTGCTCCCATCCCTGAAGAAGAAATCAAATCTCATTTCCCGAATATCTGTCAGCGTTGCCTTGAAGAAGGTTATGACGTAACAAAAGAGCCTATTCCCGTTGTCCCGTCACAACACTATTTTATGGGCGGTATTGATGTTGACCACTTCAGCAAAACATCAATGGAGCGTCTTTATGCGGTGGGTGAAACCGCCTGTAACGGTGTACACGGTAAAAACAGACTTGCAAGCAATTCACTTCTTGAAAGTCTTGTTTTTTCAAAGCGGGCCGCAGGTCATATAGTTAAAAATTATCTCACCTCAGAAAACAAAGATGAAATAAAAATCGACCCGTCACAGTATGACGGATACGAGGAACAATATAAAAACGCAGTTCTTGAAGCGATAGAACAGGAGAAGAAAAAATGAACAGTATCACAATGAAATTAAATGCAGATAACCTTATATTAAGTGCTTTACAGGAAGATATTACAAGTGAGGACATCACAACCAATTCCGTTATGCCTTGCTATCAGCTCGGCGAAGTGGAACTGATTTGTAAGGAAGACGGTGTTATTGCGGGTCTTGACGTATTCAGAAGAGTTTTTGAATTACTCGATGAAAAAACAGAGGTTTCATTTACTGTAAAAGACGGAGATTTTGTCACAAACGGGCAGAAAATCGGTTTGGTAAAAGGTGACATCAGGGTTCTTCTTTCAGGCGAAAGAACAGCGCTCAACTATCTCCAGAGAATGAGTGGTATTGCTACATACACAAGAAAGATTGCGGACTTACTTGAAGGAACCAACACAAAGCTTCTTGACACAAGAAAGACCACACCTAACATGAGAGTATTTGAAAAATATGCAGTTAAAGTCGGCGGCGGATACAATCACCGTTATAATTTAAGCGACGGTATTCTTCTTAAGGATAATCACATCGGAGCCGCAGGCGGTGTAAAAGAGGCTGTTACTATGGCAAAAGAGTATGCACCCTTTGTTCGCAAGGTTGAAGTTGAAGTTGAAAATCTTGATATGCTCAGAGAAGCTCTTGAAGCAGGAGCAGACATTATTATGCTTGACAATATGAGCGTCGAAGATATGAAAGAAGCAGTTAAGCTTTGCAAAGGTAAAGCAGAAACAGAGTGCAGCGGCAACGTAACAAAAGAAAATGTGGCAAGACTTGTCGATATAGGTGTTGATTACATTTCAAGCGGTGCACTCACTCATTCTTCACCCATACTTGACCTTTCACTTAAGAATCTTCACGCTATATAAATTTTTAATTCAGGGAGAAAATTATGAAGGCGCAGGAAAGAAGAAAAACAATCATAAATATTCTGCTTTCAGAAGACAGACCAATACCCGGTGGTGAGCTTTCTGAAAAATGCGGAGTATCAAGGCAGATAATTGTTCAGGATATTGCCGTTTTGAAAGGTCAGGGCTTTGATATTCTTTCTACCCACAACGGCTACCTTGTGCAGAAGTCGCCGTTTAAAGATAGAGTTTTTAAAGTTAAACACTCGACTGAACAGACTGAAGACGAGCTTAGCACAATTGTTGAACTTGGCGGAACTGTTGTTGATGTTTTCGTCTGGCATAAGGTTTACGGTAAAATGGTTGCGCCTCTTAACATTTTTTCCTCTTTGCAAATAAAACAGTTTATTGAGGGTGTCAGAACGGGAAAGTCAACGGAGCTTATGAACATAACGGGTGGTTATCATTATCATACTGTCCGTGCTGAAAAGGAAGATATACTTGACCGAATCGCAGAAGTTTTATCGGAAAAAGGGTATATTGCTCCTGAAATTTAATTGATTAGCTAAAATCTCCTCACCCCATATACTTTAAACACACAAGCCTCTTT
>CALCHE010000205.1 GCA_937901145.1 uncultured Clostridia bacterium | reverse complement strand
TTCTTACAGGTATTATCGAATGCAAGGAAATCTTTGCAAAGCTTCTTAAGGTTCCTACCGACAATGTTATCGTTTGCGGTAACTCAAGCCTTAATATGATGTTTGACTACATCACACAGTGTATGCTCACAGGCTCAGGTGCAGAGCCCTGGAAGGATCAGGGTGAAATCAAATTTCTCTGTCCCTGTCCCGGCTATGACAGACACTTCGCTATAGCAGAATACTACGGCATCAAGCTTATTCCCGTCGCTATGACAGAGACAGGTCCCGATATGGATGCTGTGGAAGAGCTTATCAAGGATGAAAAGGTAAAGGGTATGTTCTGCGTTCCCAAATACTCCAATCCTACAGGTGTTACATACACAAGTGAAACCGTAGACAGAATCGCTGCTATGACTCCCGCTGCCAAGGACTTCAGAATCATCTGGGATAATGCTTACATTATCCACGACCTTACCGATGAAACTGAAAAGCTTGACAATATCTTCGATGTACTTAAAAAATACGGTCACGAGGATATGGTAATCGAGTTTACCTCTACTTCTAAAATTTCATTCCCCGGCGCAGGTGTTGCGGTTCTTGCTGCTTCCGATAATAACATTAAAATGATTATCAGCCGTATGAACATCCAGACCATCGGTTATGACAAGATAAACCAGTTCAGACACGTTAAGTTCTATAAGGATGTAAAGGGTATAAAAAGCCATATGAAGCTTCATAAAAATATCCTGGCTCCTAAGTTCAAGGCTGTTATCAATGAATTCGAAACACAGCTCGGTAAATACGGTGTGGCCACATGGACCAAACCCAAGGGCGGCTACTTTATTTCTCTCGATGTTATGGAAGGAACCGCGAAGAGAGTTTATCAGCTCTGTAAAGAGGGCGGTGTAACCCTCACCACAGTAGGAGCTACATTCCCGTACGGTTATGACCCTGAGGATAAAAATATCCGTATAGCTCCTTCTTATCCTCCCGTTGATGAACTGCTTACAGCTACCAAGCTTCTTTGCATCTGTGTAAAGCTTGCCGCCTGTGAAAAGCTTCTCGGTGAGAACTGATTTAAAGCCACAGTAATTTGTTAATTTTGCATTTTACTTTACTACATCTATTGACTTTTTCGCCTTTAGGTGGTAGTATTAGTATATAGCATTATGTGTTAGTATATTATTAGGAGGAATTTTCTATGAAAAATTGTCTTAAAAACCTTCTTTGTATGCTTATGGTTCTTTCAGTAGTGTTCACTCTTTTTGTTCCCGCTTTTGCATCTTATGACACTGCAACTGAAATCGCTATGGACAAAGTATACAGTGAAAGCATCACTTCAAATGACGGTGAAGATTTCTACAAGTTCACCACTACTCAGTACGGTAGAGTGCGTATTTATGTTACCACTTCTATGAGACCCTTTACCATAGCTATCTACAATGCAAACAAGGATGAAGTAAAGTCTTGGGTTACTACCCGTTCTACTTCAGGTGACGTTGCTTACAGCCATGCTATGGATGCAGGTACATACTACATAAAAATCAACGGTGAAGGCATCTTAGGTCCTATCGGTGCATCTACAGGCTCTTATGAATTCAGACTTACATTTACTTCTGAAATCAAAGGTCAGTCAAATGTAGACAACGATAAGAACAACGAACTCAAGTATGCTAAGGCTGTTAAGTTCGATACCACTTCAGCAGGTAAAATCCTTAAGGATGATGAAACTGACTTCTACACCTTCGATGTTCCTACATCAGGTAAGGTAGACCTTAAGTTCACATCAAAGATGGAATACTATTGCATCTATCTTCTCAATGCAGGCGGCAATGCTATCTGGTCAAAGGAAATGAATCAGTGGGATGCTTCCAAAAAGCAGAGAACTGACAGCTACAGCTTTGATCTTTCAGCAGGCACCTATTACATCAAGGTAAACAGCCTTAAGAGCAGCAAATTCCCCTATTATTTCACAAAGGCTAAGGGCGACTATCAGTTTGACATCAACTATAAATCAGCAGGTTCAAACTCTGTTGAGCCCAACAACTCAATCGTTAACCCCAATAAGATTCCCTTCAGTAATGTAGTAATAGGTCATCTTTCAATGACAGACGGTGCTGATTACTATGAAATCAATGCAGTAAAGGGTACAGCAACTCTTGCTTTCGTATCCTATATGCCTTCCTACACTGTACGCATCCTTGACATCGATAACAAGGAAGTATGGAGCAGCAAGGACAACAAATTAGAAGAAAAAGCAACCTCACGTAAGGATATTCACGAGGTAACTCTCGCTGACGGTAAATATTTCGTAGTAGTAAGCGGCTCAACAGGTAAATACTCCTTCCAGTTCGCAAACAACTTCAATGTTGCTAAGGTTAAGACCGTTAAGTACGAGAGAAGTGTTTCAACTCTTACACTTAAGTGGTCAGCTGTTCCCGGTGCAGCAGGTTACGAAGTGTTCAGATACGACGAAGCTAAAAAGGAATTCGTTAAGGTTGGTTCCACCACCACAAAGAGATCTCTCAAGTTCAAGAAGCTCAAGGGCGGCACAACCTACGATTTCAAGGTAAGAGCATACAAAAAGCTCAATGACTGTATCGTATACGGTGATTTCAGCGAAGAAAAGTCAACTACAACAGTTCCAGCAAGAGCAGTTATCAGCAGCGTAAAAGCAGCTAAGAAGAGTGCTACAGTTAACTGGAAAGCAGTAAACGGCGCTACAGGCTACCGTGTATTCTACACCACAGACAGAGATTTCGACTATGTTAAGAAAGTAGTTGTTAAGGACGCTAAGGCTACCTCAAAGACAATCAAAAAGCTTAAGAGCGGCAAAAAGTACTACTTCAAAGTCAGAGCTTATAAGACATTTGCCGGTAAGAATATCTACGGTAACCTCAGTAAGATCAAATCTGTAAAGGTTAAATAATTAGTTCGGCACATACAGGCATTTCACTTTACGGTGAGATGCCTGTTTTTATTGCTTTAAATCTTCACTCTGCTATTGACTTATTCCTTTCTTTGTGTTAAAATCTACAGGATATTTGTTTATAGCGATGAGCGGGAGGAGTAGCACAGGGACACTCTCAGAGAGAAGGCGGTTGGTGAAAGCCTTTAGTGAAAGTGTGTGAAGGTAGCCCGTCAGCTTCGGGAAGAAAGGCTCAGCTCAGTAGAACCCGACGTATTTCTGCGTTAAAGATTTTGAGTGCGGTGCTTGTGCACCGAATTCAGGTGGTACCACGGTATTTTCTCCGTCCTGATTTTTCGGGACGGAGTTTTTGATTTTATAAAATATATCTTTAAATACAGGAGTTGATTAAAATGGCAAAGGAACTTGCTAAACAGTATGATCCTAAGGACGTTGAAGACAGAATCTATGCTTCATGGCTCGAAGGTAAATACTTCCACGCTAAGGTTGACGAAACAAAGAAACCTTATACTATCGTAATTCCCCCTCCAAACATCACAGGACAGCTTCACATGGGACATGCCCTCGATAACACTCTTCAGGATATTCTCATCCGTTTCAGAAGAATGCAGGGCTTCGACACACTGTGGCTTCCCGGTACTGACCACGCTTCCATCGCTACTGAAGCTAAAATCGTAGAAGCTATGAAGGCTGAAGGCATCTCAAAGGAAGACCTCGGCAGAGAAGGTTTCCTCGAAAGAGCCTGGGACTGGAAGGCACAGTACGGCGGCAGAATTATCGAACAGCTTAAGAAAATGGGTTCATCCTGTGACTGGGACAGAGAACGCTTTACTCTCGACGAAGGCTGTTCAAAGGCTGTTAAAGAGGTTTTCGTAAATCTCTATGAAAAGGGTCTCATTTACCGAGGTGAAAGAATAATCAACTGGTGTACTCACTGTAAGACATCTATCTCTGATGCAGAGGTTGAGTATGAGGAGCAGGACGGTAATTTCTGGCACTTCCGTTATCCCTTAAAGGACGAAGACGGCTATATCGAGGTAGCTACTACCCGTCCCGAAACTATCCCCGGTGATACAGGTATAGCAGTCCATCCCGACGATGAAAGATATACTCACCTCATCGGTAAGACAGTAATTATGCCTGTTATCGGCAGAGAAATTCCCATCGTAGCTGACTCTTATGCTAAAATGGACAAGGGTACCGGTGCAGTTAAGATTACACCTGCTCACGACCCCAATGACTTCGAGGTTGGTCTTCGCTGCAATCTTCCTGTTCTCAATGTTATGACTGACGACGGCTTTATGAATGAAAAAGCAGGTAAGTATGCAGGCATGAACCTTATGGAATGCCGTAAGGCTATCATCGCTGACCTCGATGCCGCAGGTGCTCTGGTTAAAATCGAGCCCACAAAGCACGAGGTAGGTACCTGTTACCGCTGTCATACATCTGTCGAGCCCAGAGTTTCTAAGCAGTGGTTCGTTAAGATGGAGCCTCTTGCTAAGCCTGCTATCCAGGTAGTGCGTGACGGTAAGGTTAAGTTCATTCCCGAACGCTTTGATAAAATCTACTATAACTGGATGGAAAACATCCGTGACTGGTGTATTTCCCGTCAGCTCTGGTGGGGTCACAGAATTCCTGCCTGGTACTGTGCTGAATGCGGTGAAATCACAGTTTCCAAAGAAACTCCCGACAAGTGCTGCAAGTGCGGCAGTGCAAACATTACTCAGGATCCCGACACTCTTGACACCTGGTTCTCTTCAGCTCTCTGGCCCTTCTCAACCCTTGGCTGGCCTGAAAAGACACCTGAGCTTATGCACTATTATCCCACCAGCACTCTCGTAACAGGTTACGATATTATCTTCTTCTGGGTTGCAAGAATGATTTTCTCTGCTTGTGAGCAGATGAATGAGGTTCCCTTCGACACAGTATTCATTCACGGTATCGTTCGTGACGAGCTCGGCAGAAAGATGAGTAAGTCACTCGGTAACGGTATCGATCCTCTTCTCGTTATCGACAAATACGGAGCTGATGCTCTTCGCTTTACTCTTGCTACAGGTAACAGTCCCGGAAACGATATGCGTTATTCCGATAAGAAGGTCGAGGCCTCCCGTAACTTCGCTAACAAGATATGGAATGCGGCCCGCTTTATCCTTATGAACCTCACCGAGGACGAAAAAGCACCTCACATTCCCGCTAACCTTGCCCTCGAGGATAAGTGGATTCTTTCCGAGTTTAACAGACTCGCCAAGGAAGTAACCGACAATCTTGATAAATTCGAGCTTGGTATCGCTGTACAGAAGCTCTACGATTTCATCTGGGATTTATTCTGCGACTGGTACATTGAGCTCGCCAAGATAAGACTTCAGAAGGGTGGCGCAGAGGCAGAGACAGCCCGTGCAGTTCTCGTTTATGTAATGAGCGAAACTCTCAAGCTTCTTCATCCCTTTATGCCCTTCATTACCGAAGAAATCTGGCAGACACTTCCTCACGACGGCGAAACCATTATGCTTTCAGCATGGCCTACCTTCAGTGAAGATTTAGTATTCACCGAGGATGAAGAGAAAATGGGCATCATTATGGACGCTATCAGAGCAGTCCGTAACAGACGCTCAGAAATGAATGTTCCTCCCTCGAGAAAGGCTCACGTTTACATCGCTACCGATAAGAAGGATATCTTCGATCTTGCAGTAGTATTTATGCAGAGACTTGCTTCTGCTTCTGATGTTACCGTAGGCGACAGCTTCTCCATCGACGGCAGCGTAAGCATCGTTACCGCTGATGCAAAGATTTACATTCCTATGGGTGACCTTGTTGACTTCGAGGCTGAAAGAAAGCGCCTTATGAAGGAAAAGGAAACAGCCGAAAAGAAGCTCGCGCAGATTAACGGTAAGCTGGGTAACCCCGGTTTCCTCGCCAAAGCTCCTCAGAATGTTATCGACGGACAGAAGGCAGATGCCGAAAAGCTCACCGAAAAAATAAAAATGATCGACGAAAGTCTCGCATCATTAGGTTAAAAAATATTTAAGCCATTGTATAGGTTATAACAGCCTGTACAATGGCTTTTGATTTGTTTTCGTACCGTAGGGGCGACCATTGGTCGCCTTATGAATGCAGAATGCAGAGTGCAGAACGCAGAATTGCGTGTGAAAAATCTAAAATAATAAGCGATAGTCCGCTGCTTTAACAGCCTCTCCTGAAAGGAGAGGTGGGGGCGACCATCGGGAGCAGACGGAGAGGTTGTAGGGATATGGCGTGCCGTGTCCGCGAAATATCCGACCAACTTACGGTATAAATCGTGGGCGACCATCGGTCGACTTGTCGTAAAGCTCTTTCGCTACATTCAAGATGACAATTTTATGTTTCACAGCAGTTATCTATCCGCATATATAAAAAATACACAGCAGAAAAGACAGAGATAATCCCTGCCTTTTCTGCTGTAAGGGTGTCTCGATTTGCATTCTTGATTTGTGTGACAACCTGAATTTTGTTTGGCGACTGATGACATTGTCATAATAGCATATTATTGGAATTTTTCAGCGAAAAGTCTCATAATTGGGACATAATTCTTTTGGTAAGTAATTTGTGGCGGACACGGCACGCCATGTCCCTACTATAATACGGCTTTTTTTGCGTAGTGGACGGCGTCTCGACGTCCCTCAGGGTAAGGAGTACCCTTATAAAAACGGTAGGGGCGGATATTATACGCTGTTCATTTGCTGAAAGCCGACAGTTTAAAATCGTAGGGGCGACCATTGGTCGTCTTTTTGCTTTGCGGTATGTGTTGTTCTGATAATATTATAGTCGAATTATCGACTAATTTTAATATGCAGAAAGTAAGTTGTTGTATCATTTTATTGAGGTGATAAAATGATAAAAGTTAACTATTCACAAAGAATAAGAGACTTAAGAGAGGACAGAGCTTTAACGCAGAAGGATATTGCGCTACTGTTGAAAACAGCAAGAAATTATTATGGAGAATATGAGCGTGGTGCCCGACCATTATTATTAGAACATCTAATAACATTATGCCGCTATTATAATGTTTCTGCTGACTACATTTTAGGTTTTACTAATGAGGCAAAGCCTTTACCGAAAAAATAAATATGTCTTTCACATTGTAGGGGGCGACCATTGGTCGTCCGCTTTTTATTTTCATATCTTTTTCTTGACCAAAAACTGAATTGGTTATATAATGGAAATATCCGTTAAAGTAAATATGTGGAGGAAAATATGAAAAATAAAGAAATACTCGAAAAGCTTACTCTCGAGGAAAAAGCCGAGCTTTGCACAGGTAAGGACTGCTGGCATCTTAACGGTGTGGAAAGGCTGGGCATACCCTCGGTTACACTAACGGACGGACCTCACGGCCTCAGCCTCAGAAAGCCTGACGGCGATCTGAGAGAGTCGGTGAAGGCTACCTGTTATCCCTCTGCAGTAACTACTGCCTGCTCCTGGGACAGAGACCTGCTTTACAGAATGGGACAGGCTATGGGTCAGGAATGTCTGAAGGAAAATGTCAGCATTATTTTAGGCCCCGGTGTAAATATGAAGCGTTCACCTCTGTGCGGACGCAATTTCGAATATTTTTCAGAAGACCCGCTTCTGGCAGGTGAGCTTGCCGCAGGTCTTATCAACGGTATACAGTCAAAGGGTGTGGGCACATCCCTTAAGCACTTTGCCGTCAACAGCCAGGAAAAGCGCAGACTTGTTATCGACAGTGTGGTTGATGAAAGAAGCCTTCGCGAGATTTATCTCACCGCCTTCGAAATCGCTGTAAAAAAATCTCAGCCATGGACGGTAATGAGCGCCTATAACCGTGTGGGCGGTACCTACTGCACCGAAAACGGAATTTTACAGAATAAAATTCTCCGTGACGAATGGGGCTTTGAGGGCGTGGTTATGTCAGACTGGGGAGCAGTAAATAACCGTGTGGAGGGTCTTAAAAACGGTAATGACCTGGAAATGCCTTCCTCAAACGGTTTCAGTACAAAGAAAATTTGTGATGCTGTCAGAAACGGCACCCTCGACGAGGCCTGTCTTGATACAGCTGCTGACAGAATGCTTACTCTTATCGAAAAATCCCGAACAGCTCTCGGTGAATTTACCTATGACGTGGACGAGCATCACATTCTTGCCTCGGAAATCTGTGCGAACTCCGTGGTATTACTTAAAAATGAGGACAATACTCTTCCGATCTCCAGGGATAAAACAGTAGCAGTTATCGGTGAAATGGCGAGAGCTCCCCGTTATCAGGGGGCAGGCAGCTCCCTTATCGTTCCTACGAAAATTACCGATGCTTTCGACGGCCTTTTAGCTGAAGGCTATAATGTGAGCTTCGCACCCGGTTATTTCAAAAAGCAGGATGAACCGAGCGAGGTTATGGTGAGGGATGCCTGTAATGTGGCATCGAAAGCTGATGCCGTGCTTGTGTTTATCGGTCTTACGGAGGAGTACGAAAGTGAAGGCTACGACAGAAAAACTATGAAGCTTCCGACATCACATAACCGACTTTTAGATGAGATTTTAAAGGTAAACGAAAACGTAACAGTAGTTCTTTCGGGCGGTTCACCCGTAGTTATGCCCTGGGCAAAAAAGGTCAAGGCGATACTTAACGGTTATCTCGGCGGTCAGGCAAGCGGTAAGGCTCTGGCAGAGATAATTTCAGGCAAGGTAAATCCTTCGGGAAAGCTCGCTGAAACCTACCCTGTCAGCGAAAGTGATGTTCCCTGCAGTAATTACTATCCCGGTACCGGCCTTACAGCCGAGCACAGAGAGGGCATTTATATCGGCTACCGTTACTATGATACAGCACAGAAGGAGGTTCTTTTCCCCTTCGGACACGGGCTTTCCTACACACGGTTCGAATATTCGGATATAAAGCTTTCCGCTGAAAGCATCGGTGACGGGGACACTCTCACCGTTACCTGTAAAGTAAAAAACATCGGAGACAGAGACGGTGCAGAGGCAGTACAGCTTTATGTGAGAGACTGCGAAAGCACAGTATTCAGACCCACTAAGGAGCTTCGTGATTTTACCAAGATTCACCTTAAAAAAGGAGAAGAGAAGGAAGTCTCCTTCACTCTTTCTAAGAGAGCTTTTGCATACTATAATATTAATATAAACGACTGGCACGTGGAAAGCGGTGACTTTGAAATACTTATCGGTGCTTCGAGCCGTGACATCAGACTCACGGCTTCAGTCAGGGTTATATCCTCTCAGCCGGAGGTAAGTGTGCCTGATTACAGAGAGTCCGCTCCCTGCTATTACGGTGCTGATGTAAAGAATGTCCCCGACAGGCAGTACAGAGCAGTTTTAGGCAGAGATATACCTCAAAAGTATATCGATGTAAATGATAGGTTTACTGTGGAAAGCTGTCTTATGGATGCAGAGCATACCAAGTGGGGAAAGAGAATCATAGCCGTTATGACAGGCGGAAAGAAGCCGGATCCGAATGCAGCAGGCGGTGATCCGATGAGAGAATTAGTGCTCGAAAGCCCTTTAAGAGGATTATATGCTATGGGTCAGGGCGTTTTTACAGAGAAATCCGTAGAGGGTATACTGATGCTTCTCAATGATGAGGGCTCAGCTGCAGCGATGATGAAAATCTTTTCATCTCTTTTACCTGCGCTGAAAAAAATACCCGGACTGCTTAAGTTCTTTTAAAGGAGGAAAAACAAATGTCTAAATTAATTTCACTTATTATTACGGTTATAATGCTTTTCGAGTCCGTGCCTCTGGTGTGGGTGCCTACTCTTACAGTAGATGCAGGGGACAGGGGAGACGAAATCTCTAACTATGCCACCGGCTTCCTTTACGGTCTTGCTGAGCCCGGTGTGCCCAGTGAAGCGATGACAAACAGTCTCGATATTTCTTCTGTTTCACAGAAGGTGGTGGGCGGTCTTCAGCATCCCACAGGTGACGTGGACCGTGTGGCAGATCAGCTCACAAGCTGTGACTACAGAGTGGTTTATCTCCAGGACTCCTTCGATACCTGGTACTACTGCCATAAGGAAATCGCTGAAATGAGAGAGCAGGGCACCTATGACTGGAAGGAATTCCTTTATGAGAGATATCTTCCTATCGTGGAGGAAAAGGTCAGAACCCTTTCTCAGAAGGAATATGCTGATGATATCGTTTACTGTATTTTCAATGAATGTGATAACGGTATATGGTTCGGCGACTATAATGAGGAAGGCGAAGAAAATTTTTACGAAGCATGGAAAATCACCTATGAGCTGGTAAAGAGCATAGATCCCGATGCCAAGATAGGCGGCCCCGGTTATTTCGATTATGTGACAGAAAAAATAGACCGTTTCCTTACTTATACCAAAGCCAATAACTGTCTGCCTGAAATAATGATTTACCACGAGCTTTCCTTCTGGTGCAGTGTGGAGTGGCCTGCCCATGTGGAGGATTACCGCAGAATAGAAAAGGAAAAGGGTATTCCTGCACTTCCGATAATCGTAACTGAGTACGGTACTATGGATGAGTGCGGTAACCCTGCTGCTATGGTAAGATACATAGTTTCTATGGAAAAGACAAACACCTACGGTGATATGGCCTTCTGGAGACTTTCAAATAATCTCAATGACACCTGCGCCGACGATAATTCACCTAACTCCAACTGGTGGCTTTACAGAAAGTATGCCGAAATGGAGGGTGAAACCTTAGCGGTAAGCACGTCAGCTCTGGACAGTGACAGCCTTTTCGACAATGACTGGTGGTATCACTACACAGGTATGGCATCTCTGAGTCCCGACGGAAAAGAGATCAAGGTTATCTGTAACGGCAGTGATAATAAAAAGGCTGTAAAAATAAAAAATACCGATGAAACCGATTTGGGCAAGATAGTGGATGTTACGGTGGAATGTGTTTATTTCACAGGTCTTTCGGGAATAGTGAGTAAGCCTTACACCCTCAGAAAGTATAAGACTAAGGTTTCGGGAGACAGTCTGAATATAAACATTCCCGGCACCGATACGGACACAGTTTATTTCATTTCCGTAAAAGAGCATACAGAGGATTTCGAAGCGGTAAGAAACACAAACATTCCCGTGAGATACGAATTCGAGGACGGTAAGCTCCTCGGTAATGCTTATACCTATGACAGCGCCTATGCCACTACAGGTGAGGTAAAGGGTATGTGCGGCGGCTTCGAAAATGAGGGCGACGGAGTAAAGATTAAAATTAATGCCAAGGAAAAGGGCCTTTACAGACTCGACATTATCTACGGTAAGCATAATGATTCAGGTGTCAGAAACGGCAGAGACTACGGTATTGCAAACTTTACCCTTGACGGAAAAACCTCCGGAGTAATGCTTGAAAACACTATCAAAAGTGAATATACCACAGTAAAAACTCTCTATGTAGATCTGTGTATGGGTATGCACACCATAGAATTTTCACATAATGAGGGCACCTTCGTTCTCGATAGTCTGATTATGTCGAAGGCAGTAGAAGATAATTCCGTAGCGGTGCTTGACGACTCAGAAGACGGTACCGGATATCTGGCTGTAGCACCTGAGGACGGATACTATCATATAAGCCTCGGTGAGGGTGCTTACGACATCAGCATCGACGGTGCACAGGCTAAGGCTGAAAACGGCAGTACTGTTTACCTCAGAAGAGGCCTTAACGAAATCACTCTTTCGGCTCCTTCCACTCTTGGTCTCAATAAGGCTGAGCCTGTGGTTCCCGTGGCATCAGTCGAAGCTAAGGACATTACGGTAAGTGACGGTGCGGAGATTCTTACAGACAAGTACGGAAACACATATCTCGGAAATATTACAGGCGGTAAGGGCAAGGGAAGCTTTAAGGTCAATGCTCCCGAAAAGGGAGACTATCGTGTAACCATCCTTTATTCAAACAATTCTGAGGGCGGTTATCACGACTATAATGTAGACCTTATCGAAAGATATCTTACCGTAAGCATAAACGGCGGTGAGGGCAGAGATGTTTTCTGCAGAAATACCTACAGCGACTATACATATAAGACTATGACCTTCAATGTTACTCTGGAAAAGGGCGAAAATGAGATTGCCTTCTCCAATTCAGGAAGCTACAGCTTTGCTTCGCTTATCTCTGAGGCTCCCTTCGTTAAAAATGTGACAGTAAATGCAGCGGTTTCATAAATATACATAAATTTGCA
Source organism: uncultured Clostridia bacterium (assembly GCA_937901145.1). Taxonomy (GTDB): domain Bacteria; phylum Bacillota; class Clostridia; order Oscillospirales; family Acutalibacteraceae; genus UBA6857. Next base: position 8,047 of record CALCHE010000205.1, on the reverse strand, counting down.
TATTTTTTGCATAAAACCGTTGACAAAGGTATTTTTTAGTGATAGAATATCCGCATCATTAAATTTTGGAGGTAATTACCAATGAAAAAATTCTTAGCAATCGCACTCGCTGCTCTTATGCTTTTCGCACTCGCAGCCTGCGGCGGAAACAGTGACGACACAGCAAAAACAGCAGCAGTTAAGGTTATCGACATCAACCTTACAGAAGAAGAATACGCTTTCGGCGTAGATAAGGCACAGCCCGAGCTTCTCGAAAAGACCAATGCTTTCATCGAAAAGATTATGAAGGACGGCACATTCGATGCTATCTGCAATAAATATTTCGGTGACGGTGAACCCACAGCAGTAACATCTGCAGAGCTTGACGAAACAAAGGATCAGCTCGTTGTAGCTACAAACGCTGCTTTCGAACCCTTCGAATACACTCAGGGTGACAAGTACTACGGTATCGATATGGAAATCGCTGCTCTTCTCGCTCAGGAGCTTGGCAAAGAGCTCGTTATCAGCAATATGGACTTTGACGCTGTTTGCCTTTCAGTAGGTCAGCACAAAGCTGATATCGCTATGGCAGGTCTTACAGTTAAGGAAGACAGAAAAGAACACGTTGATTTCACAAACTCCTACTATCAGGCTTCTCAGAAGCTCATCATCAAGGGTGACGACACTACCTTCGATGCATGCACAGATGCAGCAGCAGTAGAAGAAATCCTCAAAGGCCTCGACGCTACAACCAAGATCGGCGTTCAGAACGGTACCACAGGTAACTTCTATGTAAAGGGTGACGCAGACTGGGGCTTCGACGGCTTCGCAGTAGAATGTGTAGGCTATAAGAACGGTGCTCTCGCTGTTCAGGATCTCGTAAACGGCAACATCAATTATGTTGTTATCGACGCAGCTCCCGCTATCTGTATCGCAGAGTCCATCAACGAAGTAGCATAAGAATTAACAAAGAAAATATTTTTCAGAATACCTCACTTTGTAAGTGGGGTATTCAAATGTGTAAAGGAAAATTTTTATGAACGGTTTTTTAGTAAAGGTTAACCGCTTTATTGATATATTTATCAATCAGGGCGGTTACAATGAAGTCCTTGGCGGCCTTAAAAATACGATTCTGATAGCTGTCTCGGGTCTTATTATCGGTATCGTTATCGGTACTCTTATCGCTACGGTACGAGTTCTTCCCAAATACAGTAAGATTTCCAGAGTTCTCGATAAAATCTGCAGCTTTTATGTAGGTCTTTTCAGAGGTACTCCTATGGTAGCACAGCTTCTGGTTTTCTACTATGTTATGCTTCCTCTTATCGGTGTGAAAATGACTTCACTGAGTGTGGCAATCTGTGTTTTCGGACTTAACAGCGGTGCCTATATTTCTGAAATGATGAGAGCAGGTATTCTCTCTGTTGATCCCGGTCAGATGGAGGGCGGACGAAGCGTAGGTATGTCCTACGGTGCCACTATGATGAAAATTGTTATTCCTCAGGCGATAAAGAATATTCTTCCCACTCTCGGTAATGAATTTATCGCTCTGGTTAAGGAGACATCGGTAGTATCCTTCATCGGTGCTACTGACCTTTATGTGGCATTCAACTATATCGGTTCAAACAGCTATGAATTTATGGTGCCTTATCTGGTAATGGCATTTATGTATATTATCATCGTATGCATCATAAGTCTCGGTATAAAGATTATGGAAAGGAGGCTGAGGAAAGGTGACAGACAGTAAAATTATTCCTGCAGAAAACGAAGACCTTATCGTAGTTGACGGACTCTGTAAGGATTTCGGAGAAAATAAAGTTCTCAAGGACATCAGCACCACCATCAAAAAGGGTGAAAAGGTCGTAGTTATCGGACCCTCAGGCTCAGGTAAAAGTACATTTCTGCGCTGCCTGAACTGTATGGAGGATCCCACAGCCGGTAAAATTATTTTCGGCGGTGAAAATATCGCAGATATGTCCGTAGATATCAATGTTCACCGTCAGAAGATGGGTATGGTTTTCCAGCACTTTAATCTTTTTGCCAATAAGACTGTTATCGAAAACATTATGATGGCTCCCATCTATGTGGCAAAGAAGAACATCAAAAAGCAGAAAAGAGATAATCTTCTCAAAAAGCTTCATCTTAAAAAGGGTGAAATTACTCCCGTTACCGCTAATCTTTCCGATATTAAAAATCAGGAAAGAGAGAAGGCTGTGGAGCTGCTGAAGAGAATCGGTCTCGAGGAAAAGGCAGATGCCTATCCCTCCTCACTTTCAGGCGGTCAGAAGCAGAGAGTTGCTATCGTTCGTTCTCTCGCTATGGAGCCCGATGTAATTCTTTTCGACGAGCCCACCTCCGCTCTTGACCCGGAAATGGTCGGCGAGGTTCTCGAGCTTATGAAGGAGCTGGCTAACCAGGGAATGACCATGGTGGTGGTTACTCACGAAATGGGCTTTGCCCGTGAGGTAGGCACACGAATCGTCTTTATGGATGAGGGACGCTTCGTAGAGGAAGCCGCTCCTGAGGAGTTTTTTGCTAATCCTAAAAGTGAAAGAGCAAAAGAATTCCTTTCAAAGGTGCTTTAATAAAAATAGCCGTTGTATGGCCGTGAAGGCTGTACAGCGGCTTTTATTTTACTGACGTTTTTCTGAGGGTAGCTGTGCCATTCTGTCGTAAAACGGTACAAGTATAATAGTGTTTATGATGTTGAATATTATATGGAACAGAGAAATGGCGAGAGAAGGATTTGAAATCAGGGACAGCCACTCTCCGACAGGCAGAACCGAGCAAATAGGAAGGAAGAAAAGACAGCCGGCAATATTAAAAACCAGGTGTATCCTTGCTATCTGTTTTGCTTTGTGACTTCTTCCGGCAGAAGCTATAATAACCGTCAGTACCGTACCGATATTCTGACCGAGTACGATGTAAATAGCGTCGTTCAGGCTGACGAGGTTTTCCGAGGCCAGACTCTGCAGTATGCCTACTGTAGCTGAGGAGCTCTGAATGATCACCGTCATGAGTATACCGCTCAGAATTCCTCCGACTTTCCCCGATGCGGAGAGAATAAGATTCAGAAATGCCTGATTAGTGCGTAGGAAGGAAAAGGACTCTGACATAGCTTCGAGTCCCGAAAATAAAAGACCGAGCCCCAGGATAACCTCACCGGAGTATTTTACCCTTTCGTTTTTACAGAAAAGCTTCATGGAAGCACCGAAAATAATAAAAACAGGAGAAAGCGCGGAAAAGTTAAAGGCTATCAGAAGGCTTGTAACCGTTGTTCCCATATTTGCGCCCATAATGATTCCCACGGCCTGAAAAAGATTTACTATACCGCTTTCGATGAGCGAAACGAGCATAACCGTAACGGCAGTTGAGCTTTGTACCACAGCTGTTATAACCGTACCGGTGGCTATGGAGGAAAATTTTCCTTTTGCAGTCTTGCCTAAAATGAGCTTCAGCTTATCTCCGAAGGCCTTCTCTGTTTTTTCACTCATTATGTTTATGCCGTAAAGAAAGAGTCCGAGTCCCCATATCAGCTCCAAAAAACCTTTGTACAAAAAGCATCACCCATTAATAAATATTAAACAGCTGAAGAAAACTTGACCGAAATATTGAAAAACTTTATTCTATAATATATAATCAAGATATGAAGAAATGAGGAGGAGAAAAAATGCAGCTTAACATTATACCTAAACCGAATAAAGCCGAATTTTACGGCGGAGAAGTATGGATAAAGGATTTACCCGTACGCTATGAGACTAATGATATTCACCCTGAGGAATACTACTGTCTCGAAATAAAAAAGGATGAAATAGTCATTACCTCTAAGGGTGAAAAAGGGAAATACTATGCTCACCTTTCTCTGAGTCAGTTAGAGGGAATGGGCAAGGTTCCCCTGATGAAAATCACCGATATGCCCGCTTTCCCTTACCGAGGCTTTATGATCGACTCGGCAAGACATATGCAGACCGTGGATGAAATCAAGCGCTACATCGAGGCTGCGGCAAAATATAAGATGAATATTTTTCACTGGCATCTCTGTGACGACCAGGGCTGGAGAATAGAGAGCGAAAAGCATCCCCTTCTTAATCAGAAGGGCTCCTGGAGAGAATGTCACGGCTTCGGTTCGAATAATATGCAGAAGTACGGCGGTTATTATACCAAAGAAGAAATTAGAGATATTGTGGCTTTCTGTAAGGAACGCTTTATCGATGTTATACCCGAATTCGATCTTCCCGGTCATACTACGGCTATCATAGCCACTTATCCTGAGCTTTCCTGCAGAGGTGATCAGGTGCCTGTGGAAACAGTAGGCGGCATTTTCAAAAATATTCTCTGTGCAGGTAATGATAAGGTTTTCGATTTCTGCTTCGATATTATCGATGAGCTCTGTGAGCTTTTCCCCTATCCCTTTATGCACATCGGAGGCGACGAAGCACCTAAGGCTCGCTGGTGCAACTGCGTAAGATGTCAGCAGAGAATCAAGGATGAGGGTCTTAAAAACGAAGAAGAGCTTCAGGGCTGGTTTGCTAATAAAATTATAGCCTATCTCAAGGATAAGGGCTATACTGCTCTGGCCTGGAATGAAAGCCTTAATTCGGGCATTATCGACGGTGACACCGTTATCTGTGACTGGATGGACAGAACGAAAAGGTGTGTACCTTACGCTAACGGCGGAGGCAAGATTATTATAGAGGATTTCTATCACTATTATCTCGACTATGTTTACGGTATGACACCGCTTAAGAAGACCTACAGCTATAATCCTTATCTCGACGGACTTACCGAAGAGGGTAAAAAGAATGTCCTCGGTGTAGAAACTCCCATCTGGACAGAGTACATCGAAGATTTCGACCGTATGAGCTATATGTGCTTCCCACGTCTTATAGCCGTAGCTGAAAGAGGATGGACAGAGGGCGAAAATGCCGACTACGCATCCTTTAAGGTAAGAGTGAAAAATCAGAAGGATTTCCTCGCTTCTCTCGGCATCACTCTTTGCGATGAAAGCGAGTGGGATCCCTCCGCTGTCATAAGAATAAAGGAAACCGTGGGCAGACTTCTTAAGAGCATCACTCCCGCTTCCATAATGGCGACAGTGTTCCCGAATGTAGACGAGAAATGAATGCAAAATGCAGAATGTGTGGGCTAAATATGAATATAAAAGATATAATAGCAACTGCAAAAGAACTTGAAGAATATTGGGCTTCGTTTCCTGACTGGTACTGGAAATACGGTCTGCACGATGCAGAGGTTCTTTCTGTTTCTGAAAAAGAGCTGATTCCTGATTATAAAGACAGACAGCCTAAATATAACTGTATGGAAATATGTCTCGACTGTAAAAATGCTTTGTACGAAAGAGATATTGAAAAAATATTACTGTATAATTATAAAATAAAAACACCTGATTTCGATGTGAAAACTCTCGGAAAAGCCTGGTGGATGGATGACTCTCTGAAAGAACAGAAAAAGGGATATTATTTGTCAGAAATCGAAGTTGAAACAGCAGACTCAGAACGAATAGATTTTACCGTTTCCTACGAGTCTGCAGAAGTGATAAGAAAATAAAATGCATAAAAATAAGAGGTGGCCGTCGGTCACCTCTTAATATTTTATATTGCTTCACAGGACGGAATATCGCTTATTCATTTATGAAATCTGTCCCGCTATTTTGCACTTTGCATTTATTTGAGTCCCTTCATAAACTCAACATAGAAGTCGATTGACTTTTTGAATTCTTTAACAGGGAGTCTTTCATCCTCGTTATGAACTGTAGCGAAAAGCTCGTTATTAATGGCGAAAGCACCGAAACGGTAGGTATTACACAGATGTGCGAAATGTCTGGAGTCGGTAGCCGCATTAAGGATGAAGGGTGATACACCGTAGTCGGGATAAACCTTTTTAACAGTTTCCTTGATGTATTCGAAGCCATCTGTGTGGAAGTCGGAAATGGGAGGAGCATCTCTCATTTTTTCTACCTCGAATTCGATGTCTTCGCCGACAACCTTTTTCATATGAGCAAGGATATCGTCGAATTTATCCTGAGGGGCTAATCTTACGCTGTAGGTAGCAGATGCTGTGTCAGGAACTGTTCCTTTTTCGTTGAATGCTTTCAGTGAGGTAAGAGTAATCTGTGTTCTGATCATAGCCGCAGCATCGGGAATGGATTCCATAGCCTTTTTAACTACAGGCTTGAGGAGATTGATGTTATTGAATACCTGCTTTAAGGGGGCATCCACGTTGGGTGCGAAGGCTTTGAGCATACCCTCGAGGGCAGGAGTGATAGTGGAGGGAGTGGGATTTTTGCCGATGGCGTTTACTGCATCGATAATCTGCTCAGGTGCGGACTTTTTGCTTGAAACCGCCTTAGCGGAATGTGCGGCACTCTTACTGTATGCTTTAAGGGTGATTTTAGCGAAACCCTTTTCTGAAAGACCGATCATAGCATAGGGAATCTTGACACCCATAGGGAGCTCGAGCATAACTGCTCCGCCCTCGTCGAGAACATACTCGGGGATGATGCTCTTTTCTTCGAACCACTTAGCGATCTGAGGCATAGTGTCGCCTGCTACCTCTTCACTGTCGGAGGAAGCGAAATAGATGTCTCTTTCGGGTGTAAAGCCGTCTTTGATAAGGCCTTCCATAGCCTCTAAAATAGCGGTGAAAATGCACTTATTGTCGATGGTGCCTCTGCCCCATATAACATCGTCGATGATTTCAGCCTCGAAGGCGGGGTGCTTCCAGTTCTGACCCTCATCGGAAACTACGTCGTGATGAGCCATAAGAACGATGGGCTTACGTGCGCTGTTTTTACCCTTCCAGTGAAGAAGGATACCGAAATTACATACATCTATAACGGAAACAACCTTAAAAACATTGGGATAAAGCTCTTTGAGAAGGGGAAGGAAGCGTTTGAATTCCTCTTTGTAAATTTCGTCGTCTTTATTTGAAACGGTTTTTACTCTGACTATTTTCTGAAAGTTTTCCAGAGCCAGATCTTTATTGATTTCTACCATTTTTTACATCTCCTTTATAAATCTGCCCATAATGGACGGACCGTCCTCTATGTAATTGCCTGTAGCCTTCGCTGTTTCCTCGGTGAAGGTTTCTACGCCCTTCTTTTCTGCATTTTTATGGTAGATAAGATAGGGGACAGGATCGCTTGCGTGGGTTTTAGTGGCGATGGGGGTGGGATGGTCAGGTAAAATCATAATCTTGTAATCGTCGTACTCATTCATTTCTTTAAGAAGCAGAGAAAGTATCTTTTCATCGATGAGCTCGATAGCTTTAACCTTGTTTTCGGGCTCGTTTCTGTGACCGCATTCGTCGGGAGCTTCTACATGGATATAAACGAAATCTTTGCCGTTTTCCAGCTCTTCGAGAGCTTTTTCGGCTTTGCCGACGAAGTTGGTGTCGATATAGCCTGTGGCACCCTCTACGTAGGGAGTGCTCATTCCTGCGCTGATACCGATGCCCTTAAGCAGGTCGACAGCGGAAATGACGGAGCCTTCGATGCCGTAAAGGTCACTGTAGGAGGGGAGAATGGGCTTGTTGCCCTCGCCCCACAGCCAGATCGAGTTAGCGGGTCTTTTACCCTTACTGATTCGGTCAAGATTAACGGGATGGTTCTTCAGCACCTCATAGCTTTTCTTCATCATATCGATGAGCTCTTTTGCGTTTTCACTCTTTGAAATATAGGGGCCGATTACTCTGTCACTGATGTCGTGAGGGGGTGTCATATCACCAAGGTCAGTAGTGCCCTCTGATACGACGAGACAGTGTCTGTAGCTTACACCGCTGTAGTATTTATACTTTTTATTACCGAAGGCCTTTTCCACAGCATCGATAAGCTCAGCGGCCTCCTCGGTGCTGATGTCGCCTGCAGAGTAGTCAACCATAGTTCTTTCTTCGAAGCATTCTTCGTCAGAAAGAGTAACCAAATTACAGCGAAGAGTCACATCGTCATCCTTCAGCTTTACGCCGATGCTCACAGCCTCCAGAGGCGAACGGCCTGTGTAATATTTTTTCGGGTCGAAGCCCATAACGCTCATATTTGCCACGTCGCTGCCGGGCT
>CALCHE010000204.1 GCA_937901145.1 uncultured Clostridia bacterium | reverse complement strand
ACTACAGGCACACTGTAAAAGCCCATAGGAATTTTCATCACATATTCGAATATCACACCAAGTGAAAGATAAAGAACTACAAATACACCAATAGGTATAAGTGCGAGAGGATTTGATTTTTTCATATGAAGTCTCCTTTTAACCTTTAAGGCGGCCACGGCTATAAAACCGTGACCGTCAATATTTTATATTTTTTATACACCAAAAAGTGAAAGAATAAAATTAACTACATCCTTTAAAAAAGCTGTAATCCTTTCCATAAAGGAAAGACTGCTGTCAGCACCTGTTTTTTCATTTGTCTGCTGAGACAGCCAGCTTATGATACCGTCAGGTCTTGACATAGTGATTTTAGCACCTGTTCCGTCATAGGTGCGGGAATAATAAAACTCTTCACCCGTGTCCATAAACATATCGTTGGTTACGGCACCCCATATATAATGCTCCTTATCGAAGGCATCCTGTTTACGGTTTGACTCCCACACTGCCTCGGTGAAGGCTGTGTGACGGATACCTGCAGGGCGGTTTGTTATTTTCTTCAGTGCATCAAAAGTCTTTGCTACAGTACCTGTTCTGGCTGAGGTGTAAAAATCCTTATCACAGCTGAAAAGCCATATCGAGGTATTACCGAGCTTCGAAATTTCGCTCTGAGTGGGATTATACAGTGAAGCTATAGGCATAGCGGCAGCGAAGAACTCCGGATACTCGGTCACCATATGCCAGGTCATAGAGCCACCTGTAGAATATCCGCTGATATAAATACGGGAGGTATCAATATCAGGATGCTGTGAGATAAAATAATCGATGGTCTTCTTAAGATCAGTACAGATAAGCGCACTCCAGTTATGAGCGATATCCTTCGACGAACGGGGTGCTAAAAGATAAGCTCCGCCCGCATTTTTAAATCTTGCCTGATATTCCTCCGATGCCCAGTTACTGAAGCGGTACCATTCCAGCTGTGCTCGGGGCTTATCCCCCGATTTGGCACCGTGAAGCCATATCATAAGCGGATATTTTACGCCTCTTTTCACCTCAGGCTTATAGTAAACATAGTCGAGCTCCCCGGGACATTTACCGTCGAGAAAACGTGCATCGAGCACATCGTTACCCACGGAAAGCTGTTCGGCTGATACGGTCACAGCTAAGCAGGAGAAAAGGACACATAAGCATAATAAAACAGAAAATATTTTTTTCATTTAAGTCAGCCTCCTTTGTTTTTATTTATAATAACATATTACGAATGAGAAATCCACATAAAAAATAAATCACTTTCTTATCTTTTTCATTTCTCTTCTGAGTCTCATATTATTAAGATCCTCCCAGATGGTAATGGCAATACCTCCCGAAAGTCTCATCGATGCCTCGTGCATAGCCGCATAATAGGCCACACGGAAATC
>CALCHE010000203.1 GCA_937901145.1 uncultured Clostridia bacterium | reverse complement strand
ATCGCAGCGGTTCATGGGATTGGCCTGATTGGGGCAAAAAAGCCGATATGACCGCTATCGAAAATGCGTGGGTTTACTATGCTCTTTCTGCTGTAGAAGAAATGGCAGAAATAACAGACAAAAAGGAAGATCTTACCTTTATCGCAGAGCGGAAGGAAGCTATCGAAGAGGGTTATAAGTCTCTTTGGACAGAAGATGGTTACAAGAGCAAGGATGTTAAAAAGCCTGATGACAGAGCAAATGCCCTCGCTGTTTTGACAGGTCTTGCTGATGAAGAGAAGTATGACACCATTCTGAATGTCCTCACAAATACCAAAAATTCAAGTCCGTATATGGAATATTATGTGCTTGAAGCACTCTGTAAAATGGGCGAATATGATTTGGCAGAGCAGCGCATCAGAGACAGATATGAAGGTATGGTAAATGAAGATTACTCCACTCTCTGGGAATTCTGGAACTCCTGGCAGGGCACTATGAATCATGCCTGGAGTGGCGGACCGCTTGTTATAATGAGTAAGCATTTCGCTGGTATCACACCTATGGAGGCAGGCTATGAAAAGGTTAAAATCGAGCCTCAGTACGCTTTATCAGACAGGCTGAGCTGCACTGTTCCGAGTGTAAAGGGTCTGATTACTCTTAATTACGAAAAGACTGACAATTACACTATAGATCTTACTCTTCCTGAAGGTATGAAGGCTGTTCTTTATGTGCCTGCAGGCGCCGGGGTAAATATCAATTCCGAGCCTTATTATCTGAACAGCGAATATGTAAGCGGTGATAAAAACGCCTGTGTTGAGATAGTGGAAGAAACTGCTGTAAGCCAAGGTGAATTGTGCCGCGTTATGTGTATGAAGGATGACGGTATTATTGTCTGGACAGGCAAATACGGACATATATATGTAAAACACGTAAATGACGATATGGGAATCTCACCTCTGAAAACTGTGGTGATAGAGTTTTCTGAAAGTGATTTAGTGGCTGAAGAAGGAATATTTACTGATTTTTCCGATAAAGAGCAAAGTTATTCCTATATACTCGAAAAAGCAGAAAATATCCGTTATACTACTCCGGAAGAACCGACATACGGTTGATGTAATTATTGATTACATAACAGCAAACAATAACCCCTGACCTTTATGTGTTGAAGGTCAGGGGTATGTTTATTTTATTGTCCTGTCATCAGTCAAGCTCAAATACATAGCTGTCGTAGCCTTCGAGCCACTGGCCTGTGATATAGTTGCGGAAGCGGAGAACTACACTGCTTTCGTAAACCTCCATCTGCATACCTATACCGTCTGCTCCGCACTCTTCGTTTGCGGGATAGTAGTTTCCGGGATTGCCTGTAGCGGGAAGATTGATATATGTGACATTGTTTGCGGTCTGTACTGAATCATCGCTTACACCGTAATGAGAGTGACCGCAGAAATAGAAGGTGCGCACACCGCTTCCCTCGAGAATTTCTGTCAGACGGTCATTCTGATCTGCGATATTGAAACCGGCATAAGAGCGTCCACCGTTTCGACCGTATACAAGGTAGTGATTGAGCACGAAGCAAGGCTTACCGCTTTCCTTAGCCTCAGCAAGCTCACCTTCAAGCCAATTAAGCTGTTCGTCGCTGAGAATCTGCTTGCCGTCTTCACCTGTACGGCCCTCACCGCCAAGCACGATGAACTTATAACCTTTTTCTTCGCGGCTGAAGTATACCTTATCACCGTCATCACCGAAATAAATGTTTCTCATAGTAACATAGCGGTTATAGAGTGTTTCGAAGGTGCCGTTGGTGTTTTCGCTTGTGTCCATATCGTGGTTTCCGGGAGAAACGATAACATCATCTGAGTCAAAGAAACGGCTGACGAGTCCGTAAGCGAAAAGAGTTTCTATGACCTGTCCGTTCATTGTGTTGTCACCGAGAAGCAGGAGAAGGTCGTTATCAGCTCTCTTTGCGGCACGTAAAACATTACCGACACGTTTATGGCGTTCGGGATTGGTTCCTTCCATATGAAGGTCGGATAAAACTGTAGCGGAAATCAGACAGCTTTCAGCGTCTGTTTTTTCGATAGCTTCCGGGGCACTTCCTATGGGGAAGAAAATAAAAATTGAAAGGAAAATTGCTAAAGTTTTCATAAATGTATGTATCATAATTATCACCTCGGTTTTAATTTTAACTCATTACACAGAAAATGTCAATAAGAGAAAAAAGGTGAATATATTTATTCTTCTGTTCTTCACAGGGTAAAACACAGCACTATTGAAAAAGGATATTAAATATGTTATTATGACAGTGTAATATATTTATTATTACGGAGGAAAGAAAAATGAAGAAAGTCTTTAAAATAGTTTCGCTCATATTAGTCGTCATAATAGCAGGCACATTAGCTCTGTCGATAAGACCCGAATACAGCAGCGTGAACTATAATCCTGCTGACAGTCAGAATGAAACGGATAAAACTATCAGATTCGGTGAAGACGGTAAGCTTAAAATCTTACATATCCCCGATACACATCTGAAGCATAATCATAACCTTGATCCCACACTCTGGATGGTCGAGAAGGCCTGTGACACAGAAAAGCCAGATATAGTTATGCTGACAGGTGATATAGTCCTTAACTGTGAAAGTGCAGAGGACACCAAAAAGCTGATCAATGCGCTGATGAATATATTTGATTCGAGAAAGATTCCCGTGGCAGTAACCTTCGGTAATCACGATTCGGAGCAGGGAGCCATGTCGAGGGAAGAGCTGATGGCATACTATAACACCTTTTCCTGTTCGGTTTCCGTAGATGACGGTGAGGAACTAAGCGGCTGCGGTACATATAACATTCCTGTCCTTTCCTCTGACGGAGAAAAAGTGAAATTCAATCTATGGGTTTTCGATTCGGGAGATTATGACGAAGAGGGCAGATACAGCTGTGTTCAGAGTGATCAGGTGCAGTGGTATGAGCAGACATCAGATAAGCTCAGGAAAGAAAATGACGGAGAGAAAGTGAATTCTCTCGTCTTTCAGCACATAATTGTCGGAGAAATCTACGATGCCCTTCAGAAGTCGGATTCTCATAAATCCTACTCATACAAGCATTTATACAATGAAGACGAATATTATATGTTCGACCCCGAAGGTGTGAATTACGGTACCATAAGAGAGACTCCCTGTCCCGGTTATGCCAACTACGGACAGTTTGACGCTATGGTGGAAAAAGGTGATGTTCTCGCTATGTTTACAGGACACGACCATACGAACGCCTTCGGAGTAAAGTATAAAGGTATAGACATCGTGAATTCTCTCAGCACACGCTACATCGGTCTTTTCCATTCCACACAGTGCGGATACCGTGTAATCGAGGTAGATGAAAAGGATACCTCCTCTTATGAGACAAGAGTGGAGAGAATGTTCGATAATTATGATTTCGGAACCGTAAAGGAAGAAAAGGAAAACGGTGATGAATTTAAATATAAAATGGCACGTGAATTTGCCGTTAAGGGAATGGTTCAGAAATTTGCTACTGTCGTTTACGGTAATCTGATAGAAGCTGTTACGGGTAGACAGGTAACTTATCCCGATTAAAAAATGTGCCGTAAGCACCGATAAAAAAGATGCCATCCGAAAGGGTGGCATTTCTGTTTTAAGTGTGATATAATCAGTTGTGTAAATAAGAGACGACAAAGGGGATGAAAGCATGGAATATTTCTTTACCGTTCTTATTCCGGTAATTGCTGTTGCGATAGTCGTCATATTGGCAAAATATATTGCATCGCATCGCTTCAGATGCAAACACTGTCTTAAAGAGTTCAGTATCGGATGGATAAAAGTGATTTTTGCTGAGCATTCCGAAGATGAATATATGTTGGTGTGTCCTCACTGTAAAACCAAGGGTTGGTGTGATGAGCTGCCGAAAAAGTAACTGTTATGTAAATGAAAGAGGGTTGTATATGATCAGGATAATGTTCGTCTGCCACGGCAATATATGTCGTTCACCTATGGCAGAGTTTATATTCAGAGATATGATGCGAAAGAATGGAAGAGAGCAGGATTTTTCAGTAGCTTCTTCTGCCACAAGCACGGAAGAAATATGGGGAGACATCGGTAATCCTGTTTATCCTCCTGCCAGAGAAGAGCTGAAAAAGCACGGTATTTCCTGTGAAGGTAAAAGAGCTGTCCAGCTCAAAAAAAGCGACTATGACAAGTATGACCTTTTTATCGCTATGGATAGTATGAACATCCGTAATATAGGCAGAATTTTCGGTAAGGATCCTGAAGGTAAGGTTCGCAGAATGATGGACTATACAGACCGCAAAGGCAGCGACGTGGCAGATCCGTGGTATTCAGGAAGGTTTGATGTAACCTACAGGGATATTTCTGAGGCCTGTGAGGGACTGATGAAAACGCTGAAATAATGTAGTTTGTTATCCTTTGAGTTAATAGGGCATCGGGTCTATTGTTTACATATATTTCATTGACTATTTTTGCTTTGTTTACCGTTTTTTTCGTATAATGAAATCATAGAAACACACAGAGTTTCTAACGGTTATATGAAAGGATGTTTAATATGAAGGTTACCTGGTACGGAACGGCTACTATCGGAATTGATGACGGAAAAACCAAATTGCTTTTCGACCCATTTGTGCGTATGAATAAGCATTTGGAAACTACTCCCATAGAAGGTTTTACCGGTTTTAATGCGGTCTTTGTAACTCACGGACATTTCGATCATATATACAGTATCCCCGAGCTCACTGAAAAAGATAAAAGTGTTTCTGTTTACTGTACTGAAACACCGAAGAACAGTTTGGTGAAAATGGGAGTTTCTGAGAACAGGGTAAAAACTATAAAACCCGATGATACGATAAAAATAGGCGATTATACTATTCGTCCGCGCAGATTCAGACATATTATTTTCGATCCGCTTTATATTCTTTCTGTAGTACCCAAATGCATCGTCGGATTTCCGCGTCTGTTATGGCAGGCCGGTATGAACCATCAGATGCCCGAGGGCGGAGAAATCGTTGCTTATGAGATTGAAGCAGAAGGAAAAAAGATATTTCTGACAGGCTCATTCCGTGAGCATCCCGAAGAGGTTTATCCAAAGGATGCAGATCTTCTGATCCTCGCTAACGGTGGCAGTGTTTTCGTACCCGAAAAAACCAAAGACTTTATAGCCAAATATCATCCGAAAAAAATCCTCGTGGACCATTTTGATGATGCCTTTCCTCCGCTTACGAGAAATGTAAGTGTCAAAAGGCTAAAAAAAACAGTGGAAAAGAATCATCCCGAAATTGAGTTCATTGTTCCTGAAATATGTAAATCTGTTGAGTTATGAAAAGAAAATACGAACATATAATTGTAATCGGTGTCGACGGTGCAGGTAGTTGGTTCAGAGAAGCTGACACACCGTGCTTCGACAGAATATTCGAAAATGGTGCACTTACATATAATGCCCTTTCTTCAAAACCTACCGTCAGTGCCGAATGCTGGGGGTCTATGCTTATCGGTGTAGGACCTGAGGTGCATAAGCTTACAAATGATATTGTATCCTCTGTGCCTTACGATGTGAATTCTCCCTTCCCTTCTCTTTTCAGAAGGATAAGAGAGTCTTGTCCCAGCGCGGTTCTCGGCTCATACTGTGATTGGAACCCCATTACTTACGGCATAGTTGAAAACAACATTGGTGTTTCCCATGCTACTGCACGCGATGAGGAACTTACGCCTGTTATCTGTGATTATATCCGTGAAAACAGGCCTGATTTCTTGTTTGTTCACTTTGACAGCGTTGACGGTGCAGGCCACAGAATGGGATACGGGTTGCCTGCTTTTATGGAACGTATTCACCGGGTAGATCAACTTATCGGTGAGGTTTATTCTGCTACAGAGGATGCAGGTATTACTGAAAATACACTCTTTATGGTAATAGCAGACCACGGCGGAACTAATAGCAAAGAGGGTAAGGGAAGCCACGGCGGATGGACGGACGAGGAAAAATACGTAACCTTCGCCGCTACAGGTAAAGGAATAAACCACACAGAGATAAAAGAAATGAATATCAGGGATCTTTCAGCTATCGTGCTTTACGGTATGGGGATAGATTCTCCCGCTTTTGATGAAAAAGGCTGGACGTCACAGATTCCCGAGGATTTATTTGCGGATTATAGCGGTGAATACCGTGATATTTCGCATTTAACTGGTGCAAGTCCCGGAATCTCAAAGGTTCATCACGAGTCTGAGCTTCTTTAAAAAGAATCTAAAATTAAATATAAGAGGAATTTACTATGATTAATAAAATTATTGAAACTGTAAAAGAAGCCGGAGAGATTATTCTTTCTGCGCATAATCAGGAAGCATCAATAACAGCTAAGGAAGGTAAGAAAAACTTTGTTACTAAGTACGATGTGGCAGTACAGGACTTTTTATTTAAAGAGCTTGCTCTGAAGTTTCCTGAAGCTGAGTTTGTCGGTGAAGAAAGTGAAAACGATTTTGAAAGCAAGGCTCTGCGCTTTATAATCGACCCTATTGACGGCACTACAAACTTTATGCAGAACTACCGTTGTAGCTGCATTTCTGTAGCTCTCTGCGAAGAAAACAGTGTTATTGCAGGTGTCGTATATAATCCCTATACCGATGAAATTTTCAGCGCGGAAAAAGGTAAGGGAGCTTATCTGAACGGTGAAAAAATAAGCGTAAGTGACCGACCTCTCTCTGACGGACTTGCTCTTTTCGGTACGTCTCCTTACCATCCTGAAAACACAGATGAAACCTTCGCTCTTTTAAGAAAGGTTTTTGATTTGTCGCGCGATATTCGCAGAAGCGGATCGGCTGCCTACGACGTATGTATGATAGCCTGTGGCAGATGTGAGGTCTTTTTTGAGAAGTCTTTACAGCCGTGGGATATTGCTGCAGGAACACTGATTTTAAAAGAGGCAGGCGGAACCGCACTGAATTATGACGGCAAAGAAATCAGCTTTACAGGGCCTGAAGATGTTGTTTTTGCTAATCCGAAGGCCTACGAAGAGTTTGCCGCTCTGCTTTAAAATGATAAAACACCGATAAGGCTTAGGCGTATCGGTGTTTTTTTGATGCTGAGATGTAATTTCATTCTTTAGAAAGAAATACGGAGAATTTATATAATCGAAAAAAGAATTGACAGCGTAAGATAAAAAGGTATAATTATATTATATCAACAGAAAGGAAGAAAAATATGATTAAGCAAAAACTTACTAAACTTAATTGGTTTACAATCTGTCTTTTCAGCTTTATGGGCGGTATCGCGTGGAATATAGAAAATATGTATTTCAATACTTTTCTTTATAATTCCGTCTATGCCAATGCTTCCGAGGCAGCTATGGCAGGCTCAATGGCACCTACAACGGCAATAAGCCGTATGGTTTCACTTTCTGCTGTCGCCGCGGTGCTTACTACCTTCGTGATGGGTACACTCAGCGATAAAATGAAAAACCGAAAGTTATTCATTTCAGTCGGTTATCTTCTCTGGGGTATAGTAACCGCCGCTTTCGGATTTATTACCAGAGACAATGTGGCTTCTGTTTTAGGTCTTACAGGCGAGGCTAAAATTCTTACGGCTACGGTATGGGTTGTAATTGTTATGGATATAATTATGACTTTTATGGGCTCGACGAGTAACGATGCCGCCTTTAATGCCTGGCTTACGGATATTACCACACCCAAGGTACGACCCACTATGGAAACAGCGCTGACCTTTGTAGGCTTCCTTTCTGTGGCAAGTGTTATGGGTATAGGCTCTCTTGCACAGACGGGTGCTGTTTCTTATCAGAATTTCTTTCTTTATTTAGGTATGATAGTTGCTGTCTGCGGTGCGGCCGGTTTGTTCCTTATAAAAAATCCTGTGCATAAGACAGAGGAAAGTCAGTCCTCATCCAGCTATTGGTCAGATTTGTTTTACGGCTTCAGACCCTCTGTTATCAAGGAAAACTCGAGGCTTTATCTTACTCTTCTGGCTGTAGGTTTTATGAGTGTTGCTTACCAGGTGTTCTTTCCGTATCTTCTGGTATATCTTCAGTACACGGTTATTCCGGACAGCGGAGGAGCGGATTTCCTCAAACCGAGTGTTATCGTTGTTGCAGTTATTGCTGTGGCGGCTCTCGTGGGCGGTATAGCATTTCTGCTGAAGGTTTCGGGAAAAAATAAGGCTGCAGGACTTATCCCTGCCGCTGTTTTAATGACTGCAGGTCTGGTTGTACTTTCTACTACTACGAATATTCACGGCGTGCTTATAGGTGTTGCCCCTGCTCTTGCGGGTAATCTTGTTATGGGTATACAGTTCAATGCTGCCATAAAGGATTTTATTCCCGAAGGAAAAGCAGGCCTGTTCCAGGGTATCAGAATGATATTTACCGTGCTTATTCCGATGGTTCTCGGACCCTATCTCGGTGACCTTGCCTGCCGTAATTCGGCTGTAACCTATATGAACGAATACGGTGTAGAAACCATTGTACCCTCGAAGAGTATGTTTATTTATGCTGCGGTAGTTTCCGTGTTTGTTCTTGTTCCTCTGTTTTCTCTTATAAAGAAAGGCTTTGAGGTCGAAGAGAAATAAGCTATTACATATCGTCTTATACACCTCCGTATTTTTGTCGGAGGTGTGTTTTTTCAGGTTGAAATAACTGACAGCGGTGTGGTATAATCAGAACAACGGTAATGAAAAAGGGGAAATAAGAATGAGTCTTTCAGATTTTTTTCAGCGTAAATACGATACCTTCAGACCTAATGAATATGCGCTGAAGCCTTATCTTATAAAGGACGGTAAAAAGCATCCCTTTGCCATTATCTGTCCCGGTGGAGGCTACGGTGAAGTCTGTTCCTTTGCAGAAGGCGGACCCTTCGCAAAAGAACTTAACAAGCTTGGCTATCACGCCTTTGTAGTTTATTACCGTGTAAAGCATAAAGCACGTTATCCTCATCCCCAGCAAGATTTAAAACAGGCGATTGAAGAGGTCTTTGCTCACAGTGAGGAGTGGAAACTGGATACAGAAAACTGGTCATTATGGGGTAGCTCAGCGGGCGGTCATCTGGCAGCGAGCTACTGCACAGAAAAATGGAGGACGCCAAAGCCGACTGCCTTGGTGCTTGTTTATCCCGTTATCTCGATGGGAGAATATACCCATAAGGGCTCCAGAGATAATCTTCTGGGAAAAAATCCGAGTGAGGAAATGATAGAAAAGCTGTCTGTGGAAAAGCAGGTTGGTCCTGATTACCCGCCCACCTATGTATGGTACGGTACAGCTGACGAAACCGTAGCACCGATTAATACTAAAATGCTGGCTGAAGCGCTCGGGAAGGTGTCGGTTCCCTGTAAAACAGAGGAATATGAGGGGATAGGACACGGTGCAGGTCTTGCCACAGGGACGGTGGCGGAGCCGTGGTTCGGGAATGCTGTGAAATTCTGGCAAAGCCAATTCTCACATAAATAATTATTTGCCTTAAACTGTTTTTTCGGTAAACAGATGGGGGTATTTCAGCGGAAGGAGATATTATTTATGACTGATATAAAAATTAATATTATCCGCAGCAGCCGTAAAACTCTTTCCGTTCAGCTGAAAAATGGAGAGATTATTGCCCGTGCACCGCTACGGATGAAGGATGAAGACATTTATGCTTTTATCGAATCAAAAAAATCGTGGATAGAAAAACATCTTTACATTATGTCTGAAAGGCAGAAGGCGACAGCTGAACTGAAGCCTTTTACACAGGAGGAAATAAAAGCACTCACAGAAAAGGCGAAGATAATCATTCCTGAAAGAGTGAGATATTATGCTCCGAAAATAGGTGTGACATATAATAGGATTACAGTGCGGTGTCAGCGTACACGATGGGGAAGCTGCTCTTCTGCGGGAAATCTTAACTTCAACTGTCTTCTGGCTCTGTTTCCTGCTGAGGTTCTCGACAGTGTGGTGGTTCACGAGCTGTGCCACAGAAAGCATATGAATCATTCGGCACAGTTTTATGCAGAGATAGAAAGGGTGTTTCCTGAGTATAAGCGTTATCACAGATGGCTGAAGGATAACGGTGATATGTATATGAGCAGACTGAAATAAAAAGTCTTGTTTTAGTTAAGGAAAATGTGATATAATTTTTTACGGATATTGAAAAACAGAGGTTGAGAATATGAAAAACTATATTGAAAGCATTATCAAACCCAAGCTTCAGGGCGACGGCGGTGAAATCGATTTTATATC
This sequence comes from uncultured Clostridia bacterium, assembly GCA_937901145.1. Taxonomy (GTDB): domain Bacteria; phylum Bacillota; class Clostridia; order Oscillospirales; family Acutalibacteraceae; genus UBA6857. Next base: position 4,504 of record CALCHE010000203.1, on the reverse strand, counting down.
CTATGAGGATGGGATTCTCAGGGTTCTTTTACAGGGAGAATGCTCTAAATGTCTCATCGTTGAACGCTGTATTGCCTGGATTGAAAGTGAGATTTTACGCGATATGGGTGAAAGGGTAAAGATTATCGCTCAGAAGAAAAAGCCTTTCTTCTGGGATAAAGACTGAGAGGTGAAGCGGTATGGCACACATAAAAGTAGTAAGAAGAAGTATGAGACCCGAAGAGTGGACGGATTTGCGCTTCGGCTGGCTTAAAAGATACATATATGAAGAAAAATATGAGATAGATTCTCTTAAGGTGCGTGATGCCCGTCAGGTGGCTGAAATGCAGTATGAGTTTTATCCCGAGGGGTGGCGTAATCTTCGCAGAGGAGATATGTATTTCACTCCGGACGGTACAGCTTTTTTCGAGGCAGAGGTAAAAATTCCTGAGCATCTTAAGGGAAAAGAGCTGTGGTTTTCACTGAAAACAGCTGCTGAAATTATCGTAAAAGTAAACGGTAAGTATGTGGGCGGTGTGGATCCTAACCGTGACAGAATACTGCTGACACCCTATATCGACTCGGATGTACTGCATTTCGAAATGGAAGGCTATAACCGTTCAAAGCCTGATGACGAGCGTAATCCTGAGTCACTTTCCGTACGAGGATGCCGCCAGATTTTTGAGGGCGCATATCTTGCTACGGTGAATCATACTGTTCTTGATCTGGTTTATGATCTTGAACTGCTTTTAGATATTGCTAAAAGTGAGCTTTTCAATGAGGACTACCGTGCTTTTCTTAACCGCGAAATTAATAATGCGCTGAATCTGATTGATTTTGATGAGCTGAAAAACGAGGATGTGGCAAAGGCTAAAAAGTATGTCGATGATGTGATTTATGCCAATGATGACTACAAGGGTAACGGCAACGTGGCACTTATCGCTCATTCACATCTTGATATAGCATATTACTGGAGAAGAATTCACTCGGTGCAGAAAAACCTCCGCACTATTCTCATTCAGCTGCGTCTTATGGACAGATATCCTGATTTCAAATATACTCATACTCAGGCTTACACCTATGAAATGCTGGAAAAGTATTATCCCGATGTGTTTGAAGAACTGAAAGAAAAGATTGCGAAGGGTCAGTTTGAGCCTGTAGGTGCTATGTATGTGGAGCCTGACTGTAATATTCCGTCGGCTGAAAGTCTCATCCGTCAGTTTATGTACGGACAGCACTACTTCCGCGAAAAATTCGGCAAGACAGTTAAAAACTGCTGGCTTCCTGATGTTTTCGGTAATAGCTGGATTTTACCGCAGATACTTAAAAAGAGCGGTGTTGACTATTTCGTTTCAAATAAAATGTCTACCTGGAACGATACCAACCGTTTTCCGCATAATAACTTTATATGGAAGGGCATTGATGGCAGTGAGGTTTATGCCTGTGTGCCTCCTACACATTTCATAACCTGGAATATGCCTTCTCAGATTCAGGAAAACTGGGAGGCTTATCAAGATAAAAATCAGGGCGGACAGACTATGTCTATGTTCGGATACGGTGACGGCGGAAGCGGATGCACGGAAGAAATGATAGAGGTTATGCACCGCTTTAATAAGCTTTCGGTTATGCCTAAAACAGAACATATCAGCGGACAGGAGTTTCTCGAAAAAAATCTCAGGGATAACAAAAATCTCGCCAAATGGGACGGTGAGCTTTATCTCGAGATGCATCGCGGTACCTTTACTACCAAATCGAAAATGAAAAGATATAACCGTCAGCTTGAATATAAGCTTCGTGAGGCAGAATTTATCTCTACTCTCCGATATCTGAAGGGTGAGGAGTATCCTCACGAGGAAATACGTGATATTTATAAAAAGCTGCTTATAAATCAGTTCCACGATATTCTGCCCGGCAGTCATATCACACCGGTTTACCGTGACGCTATGGCTGATTATGAGGAAATCGAGCAGAGAGTAGACAAAATTATCGGTACAGGGGATAAGTTTTTCAATTCCCTTAACTTCCCTCGTACACATCTGACTTTCATTCCTGACGAAAACGGTGAGAGTATCCGTTACGGCAGAAAGGGTGACTGGATAATTCCGTGTCTTGCTCCTCTTTCCTCAGGCGAAATCGTAAAAAGCAAATATACAGATGAATGGATAACTCTCGGTGAAACGGTAATAACTCCGTTTTATGAGATAAAATTCAACCCTGACGGAAGCATAGAAAGTCTTTATGACAGAGAGCTTTGCCGTGAATGGGCAAAGGGAGAATTCAATAAGCTTAAGCTTTACAAGGACAACCCCGGTGTGTATGATGCATGGGATATTCTTCCTAACTACACTGACCGTGAGGTTGAAGTGAAAATAGTTTCACCGATGGAATTGATCGAAAAAAATTCAGAGGTTGTATCCTTCAGCTGTACTCTTGCTACGGACAAGAGCAGCTGGAAGCGCATCATCAGAGTTTTCCGTCAGTCGAGAGGTATAGAGGTCGAAAATATTGTAGACTGGAATGAAAGACACATACTTGCCAAGGCTCAGTTTGACTGTAACGTTCTTACCAGAAAGGCTGTATGTGACACAAGTGCAGGCTTTACAGAGAGAGAAACCCACAGAAATACCACCTGGCAGCAGGCACGTTTCGAGGTATGCCATCACAAGTGGGTGGATATGGCAGAAACCGACGGCGGTATTGCTCTTATCAACGATTCGAAATACGGTGTGGGCCTTCTGGAAAATTCGATGAGCCTCAGTCTTCTCCGTGCTACAGTGCGCCCTGATGTTACAAGTGATCTTGGCCATCACGAATTCAGCTATATGATTTATCCTCACGGTGACGATTTTATTAAGGCGGAAATAAATAACATAGCCTTCGAATATAACGTTCCCATTTGTAAGGCAGATTTATCATCTGAAAACATTTTTGAAGGTCTTTATATGCAGACAATGAAAATGAGCGAAAAGGGTGATATGGTCGTTATCCGTCTTTCTGAACAGAACGGCAGAAGAGGCAGAATAAAGCTCAGTAAAAATGTTAAACTTCTTAATTTCCTCGAGGATGTAGAGGGCGAAACCGATGTACTTGAATATAAGCCCTTTGAGCTTCTGACTGTAGGTATAGAAATCTGATTAAAAAAACAGATATAAGCTTTTCTTTAAAATGAACTGCTCTGATTTGTGCTCTTTGTTCAAATCAGAGCAGAATTTTTTTATTTAGGCTTAATTTGACAAATCTCTTTATTTTGTCGGCAAGATATGATATAATTTTATCAATATTTATTCAGGAGATGAAAAAAATGAGCGAAAACCGTTCAATGCAGTATGCTGAAATACTTTCAAAGCTTATTAAGGTTGAAACTATTTCATCCAGAGAAAAACAGGATATAAACAAATTTTTAGGTTTCCATGATGTGCTTCGTGAAACCTACCCTAATCTTTTTGCTACAGCTGAGATAGAAAATTTTGACGGAAGTCTTTTACTTAAATGGAAGGGTAGTGACCCTTCTCTTAAACCTGTCTTACTTATGAATCATCACGATGTAGTTGAAGCCAGCGGTGAGTGGACACATCCCCCGTTTTCAGGTGCTATTGCTGACGGCAGGGTATGGGGCAGAGGCACTCTTGACACCAAGGGCGGTCTGGCTATGATGTTCCAGGCTGCCGAAGAGCTTATAAAAGACGGCTTCACACCGAAAAGAGATACATATTTCGTAACTGCCTGCACCGAAGAAATCGGTGGTGAAGGCGGAGATGCCATTTCCCGTGAGCTCGAAAAGAGAGGCATCAGATTCCATATGGTACTCGATGAGGGCGGTATGATCCTTTATGATCCCATCGGAGGTGCTGACGGTACCTTTGCTATGATCGGTGTGGGCGAAAAGGGTTATGTAGACCTTAAATTTATCGCCAAATCAAACGGAGGTCACGCATCTGCACCCGGTAAAAACACTCCCCTTGTACGTCTCGGTAAGTTTATGGCAGAGGCTGAAAAGGCAGAATGCTTCGACGTTCAGATGTCAGACACGGTCAAGGAGATGCTTTCACGCTCGCTTGCAAACGTCTATTTTGCCGATACGGAGCTTTCCTCCGATAATGCGGTGGGCACGGCGTATCTCGGACTTGAACGACTCGAAAGGGAATTTTAATGGAAAAAAGGATCATTTCCGTTTCGGAACTCAATGAATATATCAAGCTCGTTTTGGAAAATGACGAGCTGCTCATGCGCGTGTTCGTGCGCGGTGAGATCTCCAATTTTGTGAATCATTATAAAACGGGGCATTTTTATTTTTCTCTCAAGGATGCGGGCGGTGCGGTGCGCGCCGTGATGTTTCGCGGCAATGCCTCGAAGCTGAAATTCAAGCCCGAAAACGGCATGCGCGTCATTCTCGGCGGACGCATCGGCGTTTTTCCCCGTGACGGACAGTATCAGATCTACGTAGAGACCATGGAGCCTGACGGCGTGGGCGCGCTCTACGTGGCGTATGAGCAATTAAGAGCAAAGCTTGCGGCGGAGGGGCTAT
>CALCHE010000202.1 GCA_937901145.1 uncultured Clostridia bacterium | reverse complement strand
CCCATGGATGCCCAAACGTCTGTGTAAAGAACATCAGCACCCTTACAGGCTTCGAGGATATCCTCAGTAATGAGAAGGTCCCCGTTTTCCTTGGCCCAGGCAACGACACTGTCATCGGGTTCATAACCCTTCGGACAAGCAATAGCCACCTTCATACCTACCTTAAGACAGCCGACGATAAGGCTGTTTGCCATATTGTTACCGTCACCTATGTAGCAGAGCTTTCTGCCCTCAAGAGAACCTTTGTATTCACGGATAGTCTGAAGGTCAGCTAACACCTGACAGGGATGACAGAAATCAGTAAGACCGTTAATTATGGGAATGGAGCCGTATTTTGCTAAATCCTCAACCTCCTGCTGATCGAAGGTTCTGATCATTATGCCGTCAAGGAAGCGCGAAAGAACTCTCGCAGTATCCTGGACAGGCTCGCCTCTGCCTATCTGTAAATCCTTAGATGAAAGGAAGAGAGGTGTACCGCCCAGGTCATACATACCTACCTCAAAGGAAACTCGTGTTCTGGTGGAGGATTTCTGGAAAATCATACCGAGAGTTTTGCCTTCAAGAAGATGATGCTTTATACCTGCCTTCTTTTCAGCCTTGAGTTTGTCAGCAAGGTCAAGAGTTTCGAGAATCTCTTCCTTTGACCAGTCAAGCAATTTGAGTAAATGTTTCATTTATACCACTCCTTTTTTCTGTTAACAGAAACATAAACGACAATTTATAATTATTCAATCTATTATATAACAAATATTTTAATAAATCAATAAAATTAACTGCAAAAAAATAACGGGCAACAAAAAAGTTACCCGTTAAAAGAAATAATATCAATAAAAGAGAAACAAGAAATAAAAGGAGAAGAAATATGAGCCACAACGCAGAGATTTTTGCACATACTTTTCACCTTCCTTCAAAAATGTTCGATGTAGTATATCACAGTAAAAAACAAAATTCAAGTCTTTTTGATAATTATTTTATTTTTTTACTACCACACGAACGGTACAAGCTTGTATTTAACCTTGCTTTTATATTCCTTATAGCCTTGGAGCTCTCTTTCGAGAAATTCCTCCTCATGTTTAGCTCTTTTTGAAATTATAAAAGGATAGGCAAGGAAAATAACAAATGAATACCAGGAGCCTAAAACGAGCGGCATAGACAGGAACAGCAGTAAAGTAGCACTGTACATAGGATGTCTTACTATACCGTAAAGACCTGTATCAATTACCCTCTGCCCCTGCTGAACCTCAATAGTACGGGAAAGATAAGTATTTTCACGCAGAACCTCAGCGTAAAGAGCATAAGCAGCAAGAAATAACACAGAAGAAGCTACAGAAACTGTTTTCGGCATATTGCTCCAGCCAAAGCGGAAATCAAGTCCCGCCACAATAAATCCGGCAAGAAACATAAGTCCGCTGAGCTTTACTACAAGACTCTGCTCCTTTTCTTTTTCTTTAGCATCAAGTCTGCTTTTAAGAAGAGAAGGATTTTTTACCATCATAACTATACCCGCTATAAGCATCGGAGCGAAGAGAATCCCCAAAAACAGCAGACCGTTAAACCAGTCAAAAGTTCCTGCAGGAAGAAACACGAGTATTCCAACCAGAATCACACCGAAAATAAACTTTAAAACAGCCTGAAGAAAAAGCTTCAATGTCATAATTTCCCATCCTTTTTTATTTGAGTTCACCGTTTTCATCGATGTATTTCATCACGAGCTCTGCAAAAAGAGTGTTTGCCCAGGAAAACCACTCTCGGGTGAATTTCGAGGGCTTATCCTTATGAAAGCTTTCGTGCATAAAGCCTGTACACGCATCTGTGTCTCTGAGAGTTCTGATTAGACGGAGTATTTCCTCACTGCTGTCAGAGGTAAGTCCCTGCATGGACAGTGCGATAGGCCATATATGATTTTTCGGAGTATGAGGACTTCCGATTCCTTCAGCTGTTTTTCCTCTGAAATAATAAGGATTTTTTTCACTCAGAATAAAATTACGTGTATTTATGTATCTTTCATCATCAGTATCACAGTATCCGAGATACGGCAAGGAAAGCAGACTGGGCACATTAGCATCATCCATAAGATTATAGTTCCCGAAACCGTCAGTTTCATAAGCATAAAAAGCTTTGCCGCCGTCATTTATCACAGCAAACTTCTCTATACCCTCGTCGATTTCTTTTCTGAGCTTTTCTGCCTTTTCTTTAAGAGGAATATCCTCATAGACTTTCTCTGCAATTTCGCAGATGTAACCGAGCACTACCGAAGCAAACATATTAGAGGGAACGAGATAACCGTATTTACACGAATCGTCACTGGGTCTGAAGCCCGACCAGGTCATACCTGTGTAATTAACAGGGGCGCCTTTACCCTTTCTCGAAAGAGTGTCCTTCTTTTTACTGAAGGGTCTCATAAAATAATAAGGTGAATTTTCGTGGTTCTGCTCTACATTCCATACTTCGATAATTTTATAGAAAGCTTTTCGCATATCCTCGGTAAAATGAGCTGTGGTGTCAGTTTCCTTCCAGAATCTGTAAGCAAGTCTGACAGGATAACAGAGTGAGTCAATCTCATACTTACGCTCCCATACATAAGGTGATTGCTCAGTTTTATCTTTACTGTGTCCGAGTCCGTTTGCTTCGCGGTTAAAAGCATTGGCGTAAGGGTCTGCAAGAATACAGTTAACCTGTCTGTGAATAAGACCGCTGATGACATCATATACTTCCTCGCATTTTTTGGCGAAAGGAACATAATGATTTACCTGAGCGGAAGAATCACGAAGCCACATAGCAGGTATATCTCCCGTAATTACGAAGCAGCTTCCGTCGCTGTCGAGCTGAACAGTCGTTTCATAGGTGCTCATAAAACACTGAACGAACATTTCAGCTATCTTATCGTCTCTGATCTTTTCAGCATACTGTAAAGCAATTTCTTTTAGTTTCATTCTAATTACCTTTAACCTTTGTCTGATTACGGAAATCACACTGTCTGCTTACGCTTAGCAGCAGACTTTTTCTTTGGTTTTCCTATTCTGTTTTTTCTTTTAAGGTATGTTGACCGTCTCTCCTCAGTCATTTCATTTACAGTGCGCGAAACGCTGAATTCAGCATCTCCCCATTTTCTGAAATTAAATTTCACAAACAGCTCTCGGCCCGACTCACTCTTGCCTACAGCCATAAACTTTCTGCTGCTCTGTTCTACGAAACCTGTGCATATTATCTCTTCATTAAAATCAGGGCAAAAGAATTTCACCACATTATCATCTTTAAAAGCAGCCCTTTTCGTCGGATAAAGCTTATCAGGCTTCTGCACAGGTACAGACTTTCTACTCTTAAGCTTCTTGCGGATTTTTGTCTTTTGTGTTCTTCTCGTTATTTCACAGCCAGCCAGACCCTCTTTCATATTGAGATGAGAACATATATGAGCTGTGTTGAGCGCATCATTAAGGGCATCATGGAACTGTAAAGCTGGTTCTCCCACCATTTCCATAGCTCTTGCCAGAGAAATCTGACGATTTTCCTTTGACACCTGATTATCAAATGCAAGCTGAAGATTATATGTAACAGGCATATCAGAGGTATCTATACCGTGAAGCTGCATATTGTCGCAGAGCATATCAAGATCATCGATACCCCACACAAGAAAAGCGCAGTCGTCACCGCACCAGCTTGCAAAGCTTTCATAGGCCTCAGGAAAGGTCAGACCCTCCTGCAGATCTTCGGTGGTTATATTGGTAATCTCAGCCACAGTTTGATGCATAACCTTATAATATACAGGAGTAATCATAACCTTGAAGGTGTCTGTAACACAATAGCTTTCATCGAGCTTTACAGCCCCTATCTGAATGATTTCTCCTCTGAGCCTGACCGGCTCCGTTATTCTACCCTGACCTTTCAGGCGCTGATTCCATTCAAGGTCAAGCACAATATAATTCATATAATATTATTCACCTTTCTGTAAGGTACGTTCCTTTTTATTATCACTCTTTACTCCTGTCTGACAGTTACATCCCATTGAGAAAGGTCACCTTTTATGTATT
>CALCHE010000201.1 GCA_937901145.1 uncultured Clostridia bacterium | reverse complement strand
TAGTATCACCTGGACGGAGGATACCGAAAAGAGCAACAGTGAGTGTATGAGTTCCACAGGTAAAATTATGTCTAACAATCGCATCTTCAGCACCGACAGCCTGAGCAAACACACGGTCGATTATTTCTCTTCCCCTGTCACCGTAGCCGTAACCTGTGCTTTCAGCAAACACATTTTCACTTACACCGTTATCAATAAACGCTTTAAGCATTTTTCTTTGGTTGTATTCGGTGATTGAATCTATTGCTTCGAACTCTGTCTTAGCCATAGCGAGAGCTTTATCTGAAAGCCCTGAAACTTTATCTGTAAAAGAAAACATTTTTACTTCCTTTCAATAAATGAAATTTTTTCCGTAAACTCAAAGCCGATATGCTCATAAAAGCCTTCTGCGCTTTCATTCAGAGCGATAACATACACGTCTTTGCCTTCGTTTTTCAACTCCTGCGCAAGAGTAAGTACAGTCTTTTTACCAAGACCGCTTTTTCTGTGTGAAAGATCACAGGCTACACCGCTGATAATTGCTGATGTATCAGTTTCAGCACTTGTGAGAGCACAGGAATATACATTACCATTCTCAGTAAAGCCTTTCATCCTGGCGAGACCGCGTCTTTTTCTGAATGTAAAATCAGAAAGGAAGAAAAGATACGCTTCCTGTGTATCACTGAAAGAATCAGGAATATTTCTGCTTATGAGATTATAGCAAGCTCTGTAATAAAACTCATCCATATCATTAAATATTTCACCTTCATATGAGCTCTTGAACACATAAGCTTTTTTTGTTATAAGAGCATTTACGTTCATTTTCAGAGCAGTATCATAAGATGTACAAAATGAATCAAATCCGATCATATTAATGAAAACTTCAATATCACTGATGATATAGTCTTCGCTACATAGAAGAGTTACACTATTTTCGAATTTGCTTATAACTGCAACTGTTGTGCCGTCTTCAGTGACGCAGTGCCACACTGACAGAAAATCACGGTCAAGTCCGTATGCGGTAACCTGACAAAGAATTCTTGTTCCAAGAACACTGTTTTTACAAAAAGCGGAAAGTGCAGGTATATCTTTATTTTCAGCTGATTTTATTCTGAGCATAATTTTCAGCAAGTAAGACCGCAAGATCGTAACAGGATTTCATATCGTTAATATCAGCGACAGAAGTAGCAGAATGTATATAACGGCAAGGAAGAGAAACAGCCACAGTGTAAATACCGCCGTTACTCTTATGAATCGCCCCTGCATCGTTACCTCCGGCCACAGTAGTCTTCGTCTGAATGTTTATATGATTTTCACATGCAAGCTTAAAAGCACCTTTAAACATATCACGGTTATAAAGAGTCGATCTGTCCATAAACGACACAACTGCCCCTTTGCCCTGTCTGCAGACAGAATCAGCATCGTCAACAAATGCAACATCAGCAGCGGTAGTAGCCTCGAGAACTATAGCATAGTCAGGCTTTACAGAGAAAGCTGCAGCAGATGCACCTCTGCATCCTACCTCCTCCTGCACCAGAAAAGCAAAATATGTGTCATATTCAAGTTCAGTGTCTATCATTTTAAGCATAATTGCACAGCCGAAACGATCATCTATAGCCTTCGCTTTAATTTTATTATTACCGAATCTGACGAAATCTGAACAGAAATAAACACTGTCACCGATCTCTACATATTTTTCGGCGTCTTCCTTATTCTTAGCACCGATGTCAATGTAAAGCTTATCGAGGGAAGGTGCAGTAGTTTCTTCATCACCATGGCAAAGGTGAATAGCCTTACTGCCGATTACGCCTCTGATTCCGTTATCGCCTACACTGACAGTTTTACCGAGAGTAACCTTACTGTCTACTCCACCGACATTTGTAAACTTAAGAAAACCGTTATCACAGACATATGTTACGATGAATCCCACTTCATCCATATGAGCCGAAAGCATAACCTTTTTATCAGCTCTTTTTTTGCCTTTTTTGAAGGCAACTATATTACCCATCGGATCAACTTCGTATTCACATTTTCCTTCAATCTGCGAAATTATAAAGCTTCTTACATTATCCTCTCTGCCCGAAATACCGTCGGTAAGGCAAAGCTTTTCAAGAAAATCAATCACAGCACTCTGCCTCCTTCATTAAAAGATATTCCGCAATCAGTTTGGCTGTATTTTCAATATCGTTGGTATTTATAACTTCAATACCTGTATGCATATAACGTAAAGGAATGGAGAGAAGTGCGGTTTTAACTCCCTTTCCCGTATTATTTATCGAGTCAGCATTAGTACCGGTTCTTCCACCCATTACGTCGTGCTGATAAGGAATGTCCTTCTCTTTGCAAATAACTTTAAGTTCATTTGTTAACTCTCTGTCAAGTGTAGGACTGATTCCTATTGACGGACCTTTGCCAAGAGATATAGTTGTTGTTTTATCAGTATAGGGATCGTCACCGAATCCGACATCAACTGCTATCGCATAATCAGGCATCGCAGAAAAAGAACCTGTTCTGGCACCGCTTCCGCCTGTTTCCTCCTGTACACTGAAAAGAACAGTAAGAGTAAGATTATTGATTTTACCCTTAACCAAATCCAAAGCACGAAGAATGACAGCAACAGAGCATCTGTCATCAAAAGCTCCCGACGCTATATTTCCGTTCAGAAGCTCACTTTGGGCACATCTGAGAGTGATTCTGTCCCCTATCTCGACAAGCTTCTCTGCTTCCTGCTTAGTAAGGCCTGCATCGACAGCCATTTTCTTTATATCGACTCCTGCTTTTTTATCTTCGGCAGTGAGAAGATGCGGAGGCGTAGAGCAAATAACACCGAAAAGAGGCTCTTTACCGTGAACGATAACCTCACTTCCGATAAGTATACGCTCATCAGGACCACCGACTCTATCAACAAGTAAAAAACCTTTATCGTCGATCCCTCTGACTACAAGGCCGATCTGATCGATATGAGCATCAAGAAGAATATGTGTTTTTCCTCCCGCAAAATTACCGATCACATTACCGAGAACATCGATTTTTGCATTCATATAATTTTCAAGCTCCGCCTTGGCAAACAGAGCCGCTTCATTTTCATCACCCGATGTCCCGACTTTTTCAGCCAGGTCGAAACATAACTTTTTTATATCCATAGAAACACTACCTCTATTTTAATTTATAATCTTTATAATTATATCCTAACAGGAGCTAAAAATCAATACCAAAGCAAGCAAAAACAGGCGCGAGAAAATAAAATTCTGCACACCTGTTTAAATTTTTTAAAAACTTTGTCTGTAATCGTAAATCACTCAGTATCTTTGACCGTTCTTCCGCAGTCATGGAACAAAAGTGAAACACACCAGATAGCAGCAAGCGCAATCACAGTGTAAATTATTCTTGCGATTATCGAGCTCTGACTGCCAAAAATCCATGCCACGAGGTCGAACTGAAAAATACCGATCAAGCCCCAGTTAACACCGCCGATTATCGTAAGTATCAACGCAATTTTATCAAGCATATATTATCAACTCCTTTTAAGAGTATTTTAGCCTGATAAATAAAACTTATGCATCAAAACTCGGAAATCATAATGCAACTTCCCATAATATTGCGATGAAGTCTGAAATTATTTTTTTTATAAAATTTGATAGCGAGCTTGTTTCCCATTCCGCATGAAAGCATAAGTGAACTTATTCCCTTTTCTTTCAGATGCTCTTTGAGGGCATTCATAAGCGCTGTACCTGTTCCCTTGCCCTGACATTCACTTAAAATGTCAATATGAAGGTGTGCTTTATATTTTTTCGCAAAAATACTGTGAACAGCGATTTCTCCGAGAGCCATGCTATAGTATCTGAAACCTAACTTTCTGATGCGTTTCAGATATGTTTTTTTAAATACGGCAAAATACCTGTCGAAATCCTCAGCACAAAGTATATAGCCGACCGCCTCATCGCTGTCATTTACAGCTACAAATACATTTTCGGGCTCAACCTCTGAATAATAGTCGTTAAACATAAGAAAAAGAAACTCTCTGTCTTTTTCGGTTTCAGTAGGAAGACCTGAGGTTTCTATGCAGATTTTCCTGAGGTTTTCCTTATCTTTGCTTTCGTACTTTCTGATTTTGTTCATAAACATAAACTCCATAATAATTTGGATGAAGTAGATACACCTAAAGCTCCGTTTTCGAGAGCAAGATTTATTTCTTCTTCATAGCTTACAAGACCGCCCACAATTACGGGAACCTCCAGAGATGAACTGATCTGCTTGGTAATTCTCGGCATTATACCGGGCATAATTTCCACGGCATCAGGATTTATCATCTGAGAGGCTTTTATGGCAGTACCGATAGAAAGAGAATCGATTAAAAACACTCTCTGGACAGTGAGCATTCCGAGAGATTTTGCCGCCTTAAGAAGATTATTCTTAGTAGAAATTATACCGTCAGGCCTGATTTCCTCACTGATATACTTAAGAGAAACATTATCACGTGACAGACCCTCGATAAGATCAATGTGTATAAAAATAATTTTGTTTTTTTCTTTCGCCTTCCGAACACTTTCTTTCAGATTAAAGATATTTCCGCAAAGCAGAAAAATAACCTTGCAGTCAGAATTTACTGCATTATCAAGTTCAGAAATATCTTTAACACCTGCGATTATAGGTTTTTCCTTCAGAGCATCAGCAAAAACATTTTTCAAAGCTGTCCCCTCCTCACTTCAGAGCTGATTCGATAAGGTTCCTTAATTCTTCCGTGCCGTCTCCTTTAAGTGCCGAAAAAGGAACGACACTTATTTCACCGTATTCGGCAAGTATACCGCAAATCAGTTCAAGCTGTTTCATTCTCTCTGTTTTGTTAAGCTTGTCACATTTAGTCAGTGCGACGATAAAAGGTATACCGTTCGCATTCATATACCGTATCATATCCAAATCCTGCTCAGACGGCTTATGACGCATATCGATCAGCTGAACAACCAGTCGGATATCTCTGCCTGATGAAAAATACGTTTCCATAAGCTCGGCCCATCTCAGCTTCTCACTGTGAGACACTTTAGCATATCCATATCCGGGAAGGTCAACAAACCTACAGTTATCAAGCTTAAAAAAGTTAATTGTCACCGTTTTACCGGGCATAGAGCTTACTCTCGCTATACTTTTTCTGCCTAAAATTTTATTAAGCAGAGAGCTTTTGCCTACATTAGATTTACCCGAAAATGCAATTTCAGGTAAATCCGAATTTTTGAGCTGAGCTGCCACACCGAAGGAGGTTTCAAAAACAGCATTATCGTATTTCATCAGACTCACCTCTTTTGGTATTCAAAATTATATCGTGAGGAGCAAACTTTACCTTGCTTTTCTGTTCGAAGAAATTAATACATTTGATTGCATATAAAAATACATCATCAAGTCTGTCCACACCAATGAATTCAACATTTTCCTTAATAACATCATCTATTTCCCAAAGGTCACTAAGATTATCTTCAGGAATAATCATTCTTTTTACTCCGGCTTTGTATGCCGCCATAGACTTTTCTTTAAGACCGCCTATAGCAAGAACTCTGCCTGTGAGTGTGATTTCACCTGTCATAGCAGTTTTACGGTCGACGCTCTTACCTGTAAGAACCGAAAGAAGTGCTGTAGCTATGGTAACACCGGCCGACGGACCGTCCTTAGGAACTGCGCCCTGAGGAACGTGGATGTGTACATTCTTTTTATTCAGAGAAGAAACATCTATACCGTATTTATCAGCGGTGCTTTTAATGTAGCTGTATGCGGCTTTGGCTGACTCCTTCATCACATCACCCAAAGAGCCTGTCAGCTCAAGCTGACCGTTCCCCTCCATAATCACAGCTTCTACCTGAAGCATTTCACCGCCGACGCTGGTCCATGCTAAACCGTTTACGACACCTACGCTGTCCTTCGGTAAAAGCTTGTCTTTTCTGTATTTCTCAGGACCAAGTAATTCTTTTACTATATCGCAGTTAACAGTTACTCTGTGAACGTTATCATCATTCAGTCTCACGGCAGCTTTACGACAGATCTTGGCAATAGTTTGCTCCAGACGTCTGACTCCAGCTTCGCGTGTATATGCATCAATAAGCAGTCTTACAGCGCTGTCAGCGAAGCGGATATCCCTACCGTTCATTCCGTGCATAGCTATCTGCTTTTTTATTAAATGATTTTTGGCAATATAAAACTTTTCCTCAGGAGTATAGCTCGAAAGCTCAATAACCTCCATTCGGTCATAAAGAGGCTGAGGAATGGTAGATACATCATTTGCAGTGGTAATAAAGAGAACCTTGCTTAAATCCACAGGAAACTCCATATAGTTATCTCTGAAGCTGAAATTCTGCTCCGGATCCAGAACCTCAAGCATAGCCGAAGCCGGGTCGCCCTTATAATCTTTACCTAATTTATCTATTTCATCTAGCAGTATAATCGGATTAAATGTTTTAGCCTGAGTTAGAGCATTGACAATTCTGCCGGGCATAGCTCCAACATAGGTTTTTCTGTGTCCTCTTATTTCGGCTTCGTCACTGACACCACCGAGAGAAAGACGCACATATTTTCTGTTCATCGCCCTTGCTACTGAACGGACAATGGATGTTTTGCCCACACCCGGAGGTCCGACAAGACAAATAATATTGCCTTTGAGATTTTCCGAACGCATTTTTACTGCAAGCATCTCGATAAATCTTTCCTTGATTTTACTGAGCCCGTAATGGTCTTCATCGAGAATTTTTCTTGCTCTCGCTAACTCCAGACAGTCTTCAGTATACGAACCGAAGGGC
Organism: uncultured Clostridia bacterium; assembly: GCA_937901145.1. Taxonomy (GTDB): domain Bacteria; phylum Bacillota; class Clostridia; order Oscillospirales; family Acutalibacteraceae; genus UBA6857. Next base: position 7,679 of record CALCHE010000201.1, on the reverse strand, counting down.
AGACTAAGCGCAGAATCAAGATAGGTTCTGACGATAGATGCATCAGCTCCGCCACTCTGAAGTTTCGAAAGCTTGTCACATTCTGAGGTAAGCTTTTTCCGCACTTCGTCACAGCAATCGAGCTTTAGAATCTTTTCTCTGTACTTCTGAATTTCTGTTAAAGCATCCTCGTGCTCACCAAGCTCTTCGGAAATAGTCTTAATCTTTTCGCGAAGGTAGTACTCACGCTGATTTTTTTCCATCTGCATTTCTACTTTATCTTCGATATCGTTTTCTATGCGCAGTACATTCACTTCGTTAACGAGTAAAGCATATAGCTTATAAAGTCTGAAAACAGGGTTAAGCTCTTCGAGAAGCTCCTGTCTGTCCTTATAATTATGAATTGTGTTACCTGCAATTATATCTGATATTTCAGAGGGATTTTCAGAAAAGAACACCCGTGCAGCTATGTCTTCGACATCCCTTGCCATAAGCTGGAGATACTCATCGAAAGCATCCTTAACCTTTCTGATAAGTGCTTCTGTTTCCGTTGCATCATACGCTTTGACGGATTTGCTTTTCTTTTCTTTAACATCAGCGGAAATGAAAGGTGAAAACTCATTAAAACTGTCTACAGAGGCTCTGCAAACTCCTTCAACCACGACACGCATAAAATCACTTTCAGGAGCTTTTATGACCTGTTTTACTGTAGCAATTACACCTATGTTATATAAATCTTCACGCGAAGGATCGTTTACGGATACATCCTTCTGAGTAACCAGAAAAATCTTCTGGTCACTGTTCATCGCTTCCTTTACTGCTTCTATTGATTTTTTTCTTCCCACGTCAAAATGCAGACGCATTCCGGGAAATACTACTATTCCTCGCAAGGCAACAGTAGGTATATTTTTATAAACTAAATTTATAGCCATTTAATCAATTCCTTTGGTTTATTCGAATTATTCAGTTGATTATACAACAACCTTCAATTTAAATCAACAAATAATCTTTGAATTTTTTCTTTACTCATTTCAGAGCAAATGCTAAATTTTCGAGATTTTTTTCCATAAGGCTTATATAACCCTCACCTTTTTCATAATCTTCAGCTGAAACTATATGACAGGAGTACAAAGTTCTTACCTGAGCTTCTGTTCCTTCAGCGATAGAATCTGCAATCTTGCCGTTGCTTAGGTCGATTTTGAATACGGCAGGGATGTTTTCAGATTTAACCTTATCAATCAGATCTGCTATCGTGGCAGGGTTAGCCTCCGCCTGAGCCGAGCATCCCGGAAAAGCTGAATAGTACTCAATATTATACCGTTCGGTAAGATACCTCAAAGGAAACCTGTCACCGATGATTATATATTCTTTTTCTGTAACCGAAAGAGTATTTTCAAAAGCTTTATCGAGTTTTTTCAGCTCGTAAGTAAATTTCTCAGTTTTTTCACGGTAATACTCAGCATTCTCACCATCGATTTCAATAAGCGACTCAGAAATTTTATTTGTGATTTTTATTGCGTTCAAGGGTGATGTCCATACATGCTCATCATATTCACTTTCTTCTGAGTGATCGTGATTATGATCGTCAGTATGCTCTTGCTCATATAAACCGGACACAGCATCCATCATCTTTACTGTGGCAATTTCCCTGTCAAAAGAACCGAGAATGCTGTCAACCCATTTCTCAGATTCACCGCCTCCGTAGACAAAAAGATCGCACTCTTTAATTTTCAGTATATCCGAAGGGGTCGGCTCATAGGTATGACTCTCTTCACCGGGAGTCAGAAGCATAATCACTTCACCTTTATCACCTATAATATTTCTCGCAAAATCATACTGCGCAAATGCTGTAGTCACAACTGTGACTTTATTATTTTTTTCAGCTACAGAAACACTTCCCGTAAACATTGTAACCAAATAAATTAGCACGAAGAAAAATACTGTAATTGCTGAAAATATCTTATTTGTTCCGTTTTTAACGAAGATACGACTGCAACCTATGAATTTAACAGCAGATAAAGCTGCAAAAACAAATATATTGAAACAAACCACAGAGGCACCTGTCGGTGTTTCGAATTTAACTGAAATTATTAAACCTGAAATAAAGCAGAAAATCGAGACTAATACACTTGAAAAGATTACACTTCTGAAGCTTTTACACACTCTCATCGAGGTAACTGTAGGAAAAATGATAAGAGAAGATATGAGCAAAGCGCCCATCATACGCATCCCTATTACTATTGTCACAGCAGTAAGACCTGCAATAAGCATATTGTAAAGAGATGTATTGGTTCCTGTAGCCTTTGAAAAGCTTTCATCGAAAGTAACAGAAAAAATCTCATTATAGAAAACAATAAAAAGAATTATTACAACAGAAGACAATATGGTACTGACGGTAACATCACTCCGTGACATTGTCAGAATACTTCCGAACATATAATTATAAATATCTATGTTCATACCTGTTGTCACGGATGTCGCCATAACACCTACAGCGAGAGCACCGGTAGAAATCAATGCTATAGCCGCATCACCCTTGATCTTACCTTTTTCACTCATTCTCAGAAGTAAAAAAGCAGCACAGACGACTATAGGCAACGCAAAATAAAGCGGTGCAATGTTTGCAGCACAAGCTATAGCCATAGCTCCGAACCCTACATGTGAAAGTCCATCGCCTATCATAGAAAATCTTTTCAGAACAAGACTGACACCAAGCAAAGCCGAACAAAGAGAAATAAGACATCCGACAATCAGGGCTCGGACAAGAAAATCATGACTGAAAATCAAACTAAGTGCATCGATCATATTTTCTCTTCACCTCCGAATTTTTTGAAAATTTCAGACTTCTGATACTCCTGTACAGTACCGAAAAAGCTATCGGTTTTATTCAGATGAAGTATGTGATCAGCATTAGCCACAGCGGCATGTAAATCGTGAGAAACCATAATGATGGTGACACCAAGCTCTTTATTTATTTTGTTTATGATGCTGTAGAGTTCCATAGTAACTATCGGATCAAGACCTGTTACGGGTTCATCAAGCAGAAGCATCTTTTTTCCTGCACAGAGAGCCCTTGCCAGAAGCACACGCTGCTGCTGTCCTCCCGAAAGCTCACGGTAACACCTTTTTTTCAGGTTTAATATATCGAGCTTTTTCATATTTTCGACTGCAACGTTTTTTTCTTTGGACGTGAAGAAAAACCTTCTCTTTTTTCGGGAAATGCATCCGGATAAAACAACCTCATATACACTTGCGGGAAAATCCTTCTGTGCAGTTGTCTGCTGAGGAAGATATCCTATTTCCTTCTGATTGAGTCCGTCACCCATATGTAAATGTCCACGGGCAGTCTCCTTCAGACCGAGTATAGATTTGATGAGGGTACTCTTACCACTTCCGTTTTCACCGACGATACAGAGATAATCTCCTTCTTCTACCGTGAAATCAAGATTTTCTATAACACTGACATTCTCATAACTGAGATACACATTTTTACAGCTTATTAACGACATAACATTATCCTCTCATTTAATCCGAACATTTCTCACACAAGCCAAAAAGAATTGTTTTTGAATTATCTATTCTAAAACGGTGATGCTCATATATGTGTTTGTTAACATCACTTAGGTAATCACAACCCAAATGTACGAAGTCACCACATTTGAGACATTTCAGATGCATATGACTCTGACAATCCATATTCTCGTCAATATACTGAAACATAGCGCTTTTACTTATTCCATCAGTGATTTTTCTTGCCTTACCTTCTGCAACCAATTTCTCTACATACCTGTAAACGGTAGTTTTCCCCACAGGTGTACCGTTTGTTTTAAGTTTGGCAGATATTTCTTCGCAGGTAAACTGTTTACCTGTGTTCTCTTTCAAAAAATCCACAATGAATTTTTTCTGTTTAGTGTTATATGTAATATTCATAAAACCACCTCAAAGCGAAAATGAAATTGAAATTCATTTTCAAATTATATTGCTTTTTGATTCGTTTGTCAATAATTTAATATAAGAAATTGAAATATGATATTATTTATGCTATTATGAATATAAAGGAGGATGAATTTATGAAAAACTTTTTATCATCATTATTTTTAACAGCAACAACTGCAGGTGAACCAACAACTCTTTACAACCCTCTACTTGATGAAAACGGACAGTTTGTCGATGCCTCAGAGGCTGTAAATAACATCAGCTCTATGTGGGAAAAATGGGATATCGTCAACAAGCTTATATCAGCCATCCCCTCGATAATAGTAGCCGTGCTTTTGATTGTTGTCGGTTTTTTACTTGCAAAATTCACATCAAAAATTATTGCAAAAGCACTCAGCGCTCACCATGTCGATGCCTCTGTTTATAATTTTATCTGCCGTTTCATTTCAGCAAGTATAAAGTTTATCTTTATTCTTTTTGCCGTGTCTATGTTTTATGATGTCAATTCCATATTTGTAGCCCTCGGCGGTGCCGGTCTTGCAGCAGGTATCGGTTTACAGGACAGTGTCGCTCAGTTTGCCAGCGGAATACAGATACTTATCAATCACCCTTTTAAAAACGGTGATTTCGTTGAGCTGAATGGTGTTTCAGGCTCTGTAGCAGATATTCGATTTATGAACACTGTAATTAAAACAGTCGATAACAAAAAGATCATTATACCTAATTCACATATCACCACAAATCACATTATCAATTATTCAGCTGAAAACACCAGACGCGTTGATCTTATGTTTTCTATCGGTTATGCCGATGATATACAGAAGGCGAGAAATGTTATTCTTGATGTAATCAGAGATAACGATAAAATTCATACTGAACCTGCCCCTGAGGTATATGTAAACTCACACGAAGCAAGCTCTATTTGTCTGGTAGCAAGAATATGGTGTGCAGGCACAGATTATTGGGATGTTTACTTCTCTATGCAGGAAAATGTAAAAATAGCCTTTGATAAAAACGGAATATGCATTCCCTATAATCAGGTTGACGTTCATATCGTAAACAAATGATTTTACTATATGCTGTGCTACACTTGTTATTTTGCACAAAAGATAAGATAAATCTTTAACATAATTCTATGTCGATTTTTGCATAAAGCTCTTGAATTGTATAAGAAAAAAAGTAAAATATATAATAAAGACGTATGTCTGATTAAGATGTAAAATATGGGGGTAAATTAAAATGTCCAATTCGTTAATTGAATACCTTGATACAATCCCGCAGGGGCGTCTCGGTATTATCGCTATGAGAGGTTGCGAAGAACTCGCAAAGAAAGTAAGCGATCAGATTTTAGAGTGCCGTGCTAAGTTCAAGCAAGATGATGAAAATCTTCATCTCAAAGGTTATCACAGAGACTCTTACATTATCGATGCAGTTTTTCCTCGTTTCTCCACCGGTGAAGGTAAAGGTGTTATCAACGAGTCTATCCGCGGTTATGACCTTTTCATCATAACTGATTGCTTCAACTACAGCGTTAAATATAAGATGTACGACCTTAAGGATGCTAACGGCGATCCTCTTATGGTTCCTATGAGTCCTGATGACCATTTCGCCGATCTTAAGAGAGTAATATCAGCCTGCGCAGGCAAGGCAAAGAGAATTACTGTTATTATGCCTATGCTTTATGAAGGCAGACAGCACAGACGTTCAGCCAGAGAATCTCTCGACTGTGCACTTGCTCTTCAGGAGCTCGAAAATATGGGCGTAAGCAATATCATCACCTTTGACGCACACGATCCCAGAGTTCAGAACTCAATCAGAATTGGATTTGAAAGTGTATCCCCCACTTACCAGATGATTAAAGCCATCGCAAAGAGTCTCAATAACGATATTAAATTCAAGCCCGAAAACACAATGATGATTTCTCCTGACGAAGGCGGTATGGGCAGATGCGTATACTATTCTCAGGTTCTCGGTGTAGAACTCGGTATGTTCTATAAAAGAAGAGATTTCACACGAATCGTTGACGGCAGAAATCCTATCATTTCACACGAATTCCTCGGTGACAATGTAGAGGGTAAGGATGTTATCGTTGTAGACGATATGATTTCAAGCGGCGACTCAATGATCGATGTTTGTAAGCAGCTTAAGAGCCTTAAAGCAAAAAGAATCTTTGTATTCTCTTCTTTCGGTCTCTTCTCATCAGGTCTCGAAAGATTTGATAAAGCTTACGAAGAAGGAATATTTGATAAGATATTCACCACAAACCTTATCTATCAGACACCTGAGCTTCTTAAGAAGGATTGGTACTATTCAGTAGATATGTCTAAGTATGTAGCACTTATCATCGACACTCTTAACCACGACAGATCTGTAAGTCCCTTCCTTAATCCCATTCAGAAAATTCAGGAATACATCGAAAAGTACGACCTTAAATAAAATATGAGAGCTTGTCATTTTTTTGTGACAGGCTCTTTTTTTATCGATATAAAAAATCAGCGGCACATCAGATGATGCGCCGCTTAATTATCACAATTATTCAGCAGTTTCTTCTGCCACTTCTTCAGTTGCTTCCTCAGTTGCTTCCTCAGTTGCTTCCTCAGTAGCTTCTTCAGCTACCTCTTCAACTACTTCGGGTTCAAGAAGAACACGGATTGAAAGGCTGATACGATGCTTGTCATAATCAACATCAGTAATCTTAACAGTTACAACATCGCCAATTGAAAGAACTTCCTTCGGAGATGCAATGTGACGGTTAGCAATCTGAGAAATGTGAATAAGACCTTCTACACCGTCGATGATTCTTGCGAATGCACCGAATGTGGTGAGACCTACAATTGTTGCTTCAACTACAGAACCAACCTCGTAATCTCTCTTGAAGATTTCCCAGGGATTATCTTCAACTCTCTTATAACCAAGAGAGATTTTTCTCTTTTCAGCATCAAGAGCTTTGATGTAAACCTTTACAGTATCACCTACATTTACGATTTCGGAAGGATGCTTGATTCTCTTCCATGAAAGCTCGGAAATATGTACCATACCGTCAACGCCACCGAGATCTACGAAAGCACCGTAGTTTGTGAGTGACTTAACAGTACCTGTGAATTCCTGACCTTCAGCGATATCAGCCCAGAATGCCTCTGTAGCTGCTTTACGCTCTTCTCTGAGCACAGCACGAACAGAACCAACTACACGTCGCTTCTGTTCGTCGAGATCGATAAGTCTGAACTTAACGGTCTGCTTGAGAAGCTGAGAAAGATCCTCATCCTTGCCAAGACCTGTAAGTGAAGCAGGGATAAATACTCTTGCGCCTAAGGGATAAACGATAACACCGCCTCTTACAACTTCAGAAACAACTGCTTCGAGAACTTCGTCGTTTTCTTTAGCTGCTACGATGTTTTTCCATGAAGCTCTTCTGTCATAAAGACGTTTGGAAAGTTTCATGGTGCCTTCATTATCATTTGTTTTCATGATAATGAGATTGAGCTCGTCGCCGATCTTAAGTTCCTTTGAGGGATCAGCGGTGGGATCATTACTGTATTCTTCAACAGGGATGAAACCGGCGTATTTTCTGCCAATGTCAACTTGAATCTCGTTTGGTGCAATGCCAACAACAATACCAACAACATTGGGGTTATCACTTGTATCGTCAATGCTATCAACGGCTGCTAAGAACAGCTCCTGATCCTGTGTCTCCTTTGTGATTTTTTGTTCATTAAAGTTTTCGGTCATAATGACTTCAACCTCCTTTATTATACGTGCAGGTG
>CALCHE010000200.1 GCA_937901145.1 uncultured Clostridia bacterium | reverse complement strand
GCTTCTGGCAGGCTGACGGTGAAAGTGAGAAAACATCAGTACGAACAAAAACAAGTCTTGGTCAGTTGGTTGAGGCAGGTCATTTCAAGGGCGGTGTTGCCGCCTTTGGATATGACCTTGTTAAAAGTGGCAGATTCAATAAAAGAAAACACGAGCTTTATGATTTAAAAGTTAATCCCGATGAAGCTATTGTTGTGAAGGTTATCTTTGACAAATACACGCAAGAGGGTTACGGTGCTCACAGAATTGCAACGTGGCTGAACAACAATGGATACCGTGCAAGGACAGGCAAGATGTGGCACGAGGCTACAATCAGAGGTATTCTCTGTAACCTCACATATACAGGTGTACTTCGCAGTGGAGAGGCTCGTTCAGAGGTTATACCCGAACTGCAGATAATACCGCCTGAACAGTATGAAAGAGCAATGATTATTATGAAAGAGCGTTCAGACAGAAAAAAAGAAAATCCCACTGTCCCCCTTAACACAAAAGGCAAATCTCTTATCTCCGGCAAGGTTTACTGTGGGCATTGCGGCTCAAGGCTGAATCTTACAACAAGCGGAAGATACCGTAAAAGAAAAGACGGCTCTGTTGATACGACAAAACGAATCAGGTATGCCTGTTACGGCAAAAGCAGAAAGCAGACGGAATGTGACGGTCAGTCAGGTTACACTCTGCATATTCTTGATGATTTAATTGATGAAATTGTCCGTGACATTTTCAGGAAGATGAAAGGTGTATCAAAATCTGATGTAATCAAGCTCCGTTATGCTGATGAGCTTGAAGTGAGAAAAGCAAAGCTGAATATGTTAAAAGCTGATTACAATAAACAGTTTGAAAATCTTACTATACTGAAATCCGAGGTTATTAAGGCAATTAAGGGTGAAAGTTCTTTTTCGGCTGATACACTCTCGGAGCTGATTGCAGAATCCGAGAAAGAGTGCAGCAGGCTTTTATCTTTAGTTACCGATGCAGAAAAGGATGTTGCTGACGGTGAGAGTGTACTCAAAAACTTATCTGACAGCTTTGATGAACTGATTTCTTGGGCAGAGCTTTATGACGAAGCGAGCTTTGAGAAGAAGAAAATGATTGTGAACTGTTTAATCAAACGGGTTGAGGTTTGCAGAGGATACAAGCTGAAAGTTGAGTTTAATATTGACTTTGAGCAGTTTACGGTAGGTATTGATAAGACGGCATAATGTAGAAAACCGAGTAGAGTTTTGTGCTCTACTCGGTCATACATTTCAAATATAGATTATCTCCTATAAACATCAAAATACTTTTCAAAATCTTCATAATATAAATCATGAGGACATATCCTTGGAGATGGCTCATAATTTTCAATATTACACACTAACTTGGCAAAATACTTTAATCGTTCTTCTTTATCTGATGTTGTATCGACAACAATATACCATTGCATTCTCCCTTTTCCATTCACATCCCACATCTGTTTCCATTTAAGCCAAGAAGTATTTCTTATTATAGTGTTGAGATTTTCAGATGCTTTTTCATGAATTTCAGCAAGAAGATACTCTTTACAGGGAGTAATCAAAACTAACTTCATTATTAATTGACACCCTTTCAAAGCACAATCATTCGACAAATTTATTTGTTCCCCACCAATCAGGGAGCAAATCTTTTAACTTAACCGTCTTTTGTGTATCAAGGTCAAGGAGGATTTCAATATCCCCACTATCCTTATCCAACTGCATCATAAATTCACGGCAAGCGCCACAAGGTGAACCCACCTTGCCATCAGACATAACGGCAATAACTTTATCAATTTGGCTTTCACCATTGGTAATCATATTTGCTATGGCGTTTCTTTCAGCACACATTCCAAGTGTGCAAGCAGTATCTATACAAACACCAACATATATGTTTCCTTTTTTCGTAAGAATTGCAGCTGCAACAGCACCTGCATCAATAAAAGGCGAAACTGTTCGGTTGTTTTGAACTCTAACAGCTTCATTATATAATTTATTCCAAATATTCATTGATTTTTCCACCTTATGATTCACATATTATATCAATTATTTTTATCATCGTATCTGCTCTTGAGAAAGTATCACCAACAAATAAACCCTCAAACCAACTTTCTAATGGGAACTCTAATTTGTTATAAGTATTATATACAATACTTGAGGGAGGCATAGGTTTGTTGTTTATAGCCCATACACCTTCAAGAACTTTCCAAGTATTTGTGGATATAAGGTATGACGTTTTTAAAACATTTTTAGTTTTTATTGATGATAACAATTTAATTTTAGTTGAAGAAAGCCAATATTTTATACTCTCTTTTTCTTTTTCGGGCGTTATGTAATTATTATACATTTCATTTGCCATATCATATAATTCTACATATTTTCCATTGTCAAAAATTATTTTAGAATACAGGTACTTATAAACTTCCATAGAATTAGATTCTAACTTTTTCTTTAGTGTTTTATACTTTTGATAATGAATTTCAACTAAAACGTCATCAACATATTTGCTCTCAAAATCATCTCTATCACACAAAACAAGAATATCTAAATCAGAATCATCTGTGGCTAATCCGTAAGCAACAGAACCCATAAGTATAACACTTTGAATGTGTTTGTCTTGCCTTAGTAATGCAACTTCACTATTAAGAATTTCTAATTGCTTTTTCATATTAATCTCCGCAATCTCAAATTATATTTTGATTATAGCATAACCGTAATAACATTTCAACAAATCCGCATATAAGAAAAATCCGCAATCATAACGATTACGGATTCCATGGTGGAGCATAGGGGGGTCGAACCCCTGACCTCTTGACTGCCAGTCAAGCACTCATCCCAACTGAGCTAATGCCCCATGTGCATAATATTCAATTTTTAATGAGGGTGCGTTTCTAAGTGCTTCTCGCTCCCAGCTGAGCTATACCCCCATATTAAAAGTAATAAGTAAGAGTGAAAAGTGAAGAAGTTTCTTCTCTCTCCCTGTTGCTACGATATATTACCACAAAAGTTTCCGTTTGTCAATACAAAATTTTCAAAGGCAGACATTTTTTCTGTCTGCCTTTTATAGGTTTTATGCAGTGTACTTTTCAGCTTTTTCCAGAGCCTCGTCGATGTGGGCACAGAAGTTTTCTTCTCCCACCTTCTCAAAAAATCCCGACTTTTTCATTGCCTCGAGAGGCTGAGCGTTGGCGTGGGAAATGATGAGATGCACTCCCCTGTCCGAACACTTTTTACGCAGTGTTTCCAGAGAGTTCATAGCTGTGGCATCGATGGCGTTTACTGCTCTCATTCTCAGAACGAGACACTCCGTGTAATCTTTGAGAGTTATATCTAAAATCTTGTCTGCCGCACCGAAGAATAAAGGTCCGCTGATTTCGTAAACTCTTACCTTTTCAGGCACCTTTTTAAGGTCAAGACTTTCAGGATCGTCAGTGTACTTCCAGGAGGTTACTGCAGTCTCCTCACTCATTCTCTTGATAAAGAGAAGAACTGCTAAAATCATACCTACCTCGATGGCGATAACGAGGTCAAACACTATCGTCAGAACGAAGGTCAGTACCATAACTGCAGTATCACTTTTCGGTGCAGTTTTTACAGTGTGAACAAACTTTTTCCACTCACTCATATTATATGCTACCATAAAGAGAATAGCTGCGATGGTCGGCATAGGAATCAGTCCCGCATAGGGCATAAGGAAAAGAAGCACTACGAGAAGCACTACAGCGTGCACCATACCTGCTATAGGTGTTCTGCCCCCGTTTTTAGCATTGGCGGCTGTACGGGCAATAGCACCTGTGGCAGGGATGCCGCCGAAAAGAACCGATGCGATGTTACCTGCACCCTGTGCCACGAGCTCTGCATTGGAATTGTGCTTGGAGTTTACCATGCTGTCTGCCACTACACAGGAGAGAAGAGACTCTATGGCGGCGAGAATAGCTATGGTAAAGGCATCGGGAAGAAGAGCTGAAATTTTCTCAAAGGAGAAATCTACAGTTCCGATAGCAAGCTTCGGAAATCCCGAAGGTATGGTGTAAAGCTCACCGATAGTGAATACGCCCTCATCCAGACCGGGAATAAGCTTCACCATAAGAGCACCCACCACTACAGCAATAAGTGAGGGAGGCACTCTCTTTTCGAATTTAGGATAGATTATCAGTATGGCAAGACATACGGCACCGACTAAAAGCGCCTGAGGTGAAAAGGTAGATATCGCCTCGATGTTAGCCTCGATTTTCTCGATGGTTTCGATAGGTCTTACACCCTCTGCATAGGTAAGACCGAGGAAATCCTTTATCTGTCCCACTAAAATCGTCACAGCGATACCTGAGGTAAAGCCTGTGGTGATGGTGTAAGGAATGAATTTAATGAGTGAGCCTAATTTGAAAACACCCATCAGAATAAGGAAAATACCCGCCATTATGGTAGCGATAACCAGACCGTCCATACCCTGAGTGGCTACAATGCCTGCCACAACCGTGGCAAAGGCTGCCGTAGGTCCTGCTATCTGAATACGGCTACCACCGAGGAAGGATACCGTAAAGCCCGCAAAAATGGCCGTATAAACGCCGTTAGCAGGCTCCACACCTGATGCAAGAGCAAGTGCAATAGAAAGAGGCAAGGCGATTACAGCTACGATTACGCCTGCGATAACATCCTTTACTAACTGTTCCTTAGAATAGTTTTTCATTACCGAAAAAAGCTTCGGCTTAAGATAAAAGCTTTTCATATACGACCCCTCTTTTATACATAAAAGATTTTTTAACAGAAGAATATTAGCACAGAGCTTTTAGCATTTCAAGAGAATTTTAAAAGTTTGTCGGTTTCCATTATTTCAGGCTATTTACAGGAATTTTTTTGGTGATTTTTTAATTTATTACGGCTGTGGCGAAATTAAGATAGGTCGCAAAGGCTACCCATATAACGTAAGGCACATTAAGCAGACCTGCCACAGGCTTGATTCTGTAAAACATAACTGTCATAACCGTAACCGCAGTCAAAAGCAGTATGATATCGGCAAATCCTACCCACAGAAGCTCGAAGCGGAAGAAAAGTATGCTCCACAGAAAGTTAAACACACCCAGCTGAAGCCAATAGACAGTCAGTGCATTTTTCTTCACGTCCTTCGGTGCATCGGCTCTGCTGACAAGATAGGCACTGTAGCCCATAAGAGCAAAAAGCACCGTCCACACCACAGGAAAAAGCCAGGGTGGAGGTAATAAGGGCGGTTTCTCATATTTCAGAAAGAAATCGGAGAAATTCCCTGCGATAAGTGCTGAAAGTCCCCCTATACCCTCAGCGGTTAAAACATAAAAAAGTATTCCGTACAGCTTCTCTTTTTTCAAAAGAATACTCCCCTTTCGGTTTTTGGTATTATTTTATGAAAAGCTGAAAGTGGTTATACATAAATACCGCCGAGGATTTCTCCCCGGCGGTAAGTTATTTATTCAGTTGTATCAATAATGAGCTGCACCGCATTCACATACGGGATTCATCTTAAACAGCTTCCAGAAGAACTGTACAATCTTCCAGATAAAGCCCATAAAGCCGCCCTTGTGGCAAAGGTGGTCACAAGTGCTGTCTGTGGGTTCATCAGGCGTGTCGGGTGTGGGTTCTTCGGGAGCGGGCTTTTCGTATTCATAACCGCAACCGTGGTCACAGATGTAGTCACCGTCTGCATCGGTATGAGTGAGAGCATCAATAGCCTTTTCATCTGTTGCACCGCAACCGTTATCACAAGCTGCTACTTCCTTACCTTCTACACCACACTTTGCTTCTTCTGTTACTTCGTACTTTGTGAAGGTGTGATTGAGAGCTTCTTTTTCTACGCATGTTGAGTAATCACATGCTGTGCAGTATTCGTAAGCATCCCAACCGATTTCTGTGCAAGTGGGATCTTTTGCTTCAACTTCAACTATATCGTGACCGAATGCATAACCGGTAACATATTTTATAGTTTCGTCACATGTTGAACAATACCATTCAGCTACTCCGTCATTTGTACAGGTTGCCGAACTGATATTTTGCGGGTCACAATAATGCATTATAGCGCCCATTGATTCTATCGAACCCCATGTATCATCATAGATTTCTTGCCATTGACTTTCTGAACCGAAATAATGAACTACTGTATCCCATGCCATAATGGCATCACTTTCTATTCTTTCAACTGTATCAGGAATGACAATCGAATTGCATTCAGTATCATAAGTATCAATTGTGTAATTAGTCAAAATTTTTACGCCATAAGGAATAAAATACTCATTACCCGTAATATATGCATAATAAAGAGTACCGTCTATTTTGCTGAATAAGCTTCCGTTCGCAGCACTTACATATTCGTTGTCTTTGTCTGCTATTACTTCAACCGGAGTATTGATATTTGCGAAAATAATTTCACCAACAGAAGAAATCTTCGCCATTCCGATATCTAATATTTCAAGAGAGTCACATTCATAGAATGCATATTCACCAATTTCCTCAACACTATCAGGCAAAACAACTTTTTCGATATATGGGCAGCGATCAAAAGCCTGCTTATTTATTTTCACAACACCGTCAGGTATATTGTATGTACCGCTGAATGCTTTACAAGCAACCTTAAGCAACTCTTTACCGTCTTTTGAAAAGAGAACATTGTCAACAGATTTATAATATTCATTATCTTCTGAAACAGTTATTGTTTCAAGGTCACGGCAATAGAAGGTAGTATAGATCGGTCCGATACTCTTAACATCCTTGCCTATATATATTGATGTAGCGTAAAAACAGCCATAAGCAGTGTACTCAGCTATACTTGTTACACCGTCTTCAATTATGATTTTTTTAATATCAAGTTTATATTTATACCATGGTGTTTGAGAGAGAGTAGCAAAGGTATCCATGTCACCTGTACCGCTGATAGTAAATGTACCGTCAGAGTCAAGAGTCCATTTTACATTTCCGCCGTTAGCGCCGCAATTACCGCTTTTAACTACATCAGCCGCAAAGGCAAAAGGAACAGTTGTCACAATCATTAAGATTGCAAGGATGATTGATAAAAGTTTTTTCATTATTTTTTCTCCTTTCGGGGTTTAGAATTTTTGACCTCTCCGTCGGCTACGCCGCCACCTCTCCTTTCAGGAGAGGCTTAATTTGTCTCCCCTGAAAGGTAATTCCCCTGTTAGGGGAAATGTCGCGCAGCGACAAAAGGGTGCCTGTTCACGGAGTGAAAGATGTCACAAAGTGACAGAGAGGTTGAAATATAAAAACCGCCCAAGCGTGCCGTAAAGCACACCTGAACGGTTAATTACCAAATGTTAAATTGCGCACGAAAAAGGGCAGAGTTATCTTTGTCTGAATATTTATCTGTCTGATAGTTTTTCGCAAACTTCATATAAACAGTCAACCTTTCCGTGTATTATGTAGTTACATTATACAGAAAAGCAGTAAAAAAGTAAATAGTTTTATAAAAAACATTAAAAAATATATACAGAAGGAATAGCCCTCCGTCACATAAAGCATAGTGACCCCTACATCGCCGCATCATCTACCTGTCATTTTGAGCGAAGTGAAAAATCTTTTAAAGTGAGCATGAAAGGCGACCAATGTGTCCCTACGAAATCGATGTCTTAAACAATCAGCAGAGGTAAAAAAACTCCCTTGCCTGAGCGAGGGAGTCATGTGGTGTTATTTCAGTATCATACCGATAACCTCGACCTGCAGCTTCGGAGGAAGTGCATCGAGTAATCTGAGCAGAGGGTTACGGTTTATGTTATATATGTACTTGGGTGATTTCGACTCAAGAGCAGAAAGCACCTTGTCTGCAATCACTTCAGGAGCGACATTTTTTGACTCCACACTGTCAACTATCTTTTTAAAGCGTACAGCCATTGATTTGTAAAGCTCAGTTCTCTCCACGAACTTATCGATAGCTGTGGTGGAAATATTGAGAAGTCCTGTCTTGACCGCGCCGGGACGGATAATGCTTACGGGTATATCGAGAAGATTGGTTTCCATTCTCAGAGAGAATGCATACTTTTCGAGAGTAGTTTTGGTAATACCGTAAATACCGTTAAAGGGAAGCGGGTCGAGAGGTGCCAGCTCACTGGAGGTGACAACGATTCTGCTGCCTTTGTGCATTAAGGGGAAAAAGATTTTATTAATACGGAAAACGCCGAAAACATTGATGTCGAAAATTCGGATAAAGCGTTCCTCATCCATTTCGATGAGAGAGTCCATATCATAGATGCCTGCAGTATGTACTATGGCATCGAGAGAGTCGGTTTCATCCTTTAATTTTTCATAAACCTCTTTTACGGAATCGGTGTCGGTAACATCGCACTGCCAGAATTTGTCTGCCTTTACGGTGTCATCCTCGCGGTAATCCATACCGTAAACCTTGTAGCCCTTATCGGTAAGAAGTGAGCATATAGCCTTACCCATACCGCCTGAGGCACCTGTAACGAGAACCTTTTTCATTTTCTTTTCTCCTTTTGCGATAAATATTTTTTGGCGGGATGAGATCATCCCGCCCTGATTTATTTTCAGATGTTTGCAAGTGCTTTGATTTCAGATACCTTGTCTGTCTTTTCCCACTGAACATCCAGGTCCTCTCTGCCCACGTGACCGTAAGCGGCAAGCTGACGGTAAATGGGAGCACGAAGCTTAAGAGTGTCGATAATAGCGGCAGGACGAAGATCGAATACCTTGTCAATGATGGCGCTGATTTCCTCGTCGCTGATTTTACCTGTACCGAAGGTGTCAACCATTACGGAAACGGGCTTAGCTACACCGATAGCATAAGCGAGCTGAACCTCACACTTTGAGGCAAGACCTGCAGCTACGATGTTCTTTGCCACATAACGGGCGGCATAAGCGGCACTTCTGTCCACCTTTGTGGGGTCCTTACCTGAGAAAGCACCGCCACCGTGACGGGAATAACCGCCGTAGGTGTCTACTATGATCTTTCTGCCTGTAAGACCGCTGTCGCCCTGAGGACCGCCTGTTACGAAAC
>CALCHE010000199.1 GCA_937901145.1 uncultured Clostridia bacterium | reverse complement strand
GTAAGGTCACCTGCAAAGATATAATCTTCATTTTCAAGTATTAAGTTTTCTAATGTCCGTGATTCCATTTGTAATCCTCCATATTTCTACTAAAACAATATTGTTACGTAAACAAGTATAGCACACCATATTATAAAAATCAATAAATTATAATAATCACATGAATAATAAATCACTAAATAAATTAAGTACAATCACATTACAAGAGCAGTTATATCAAGAACTATTAAGCAAAATAAAAGATGGAAGTTTTAAGTCAGGAGAAATGATAACATCCGAATTAAAACTAAGTGAAGAATATGGTGTAAGTAGAATTACAGTAAGAAATTCTATCCAACAATTAGTAGATGAAGGATATTTAGTAAAAAGAAGAGGAAAAGGAACTTTTGTAAAAGATAAGGAATATGTTCTTATAAATGATGAAAAATCAGCTGGATTTTCAGAGTATTATATTTGGTTGAAAATTGATTTAAAAGTTCCGGTATTTTCAATGGAAACATGGGCTCGTAGAGTTGTTGAAAGTTTCCGAAATATTCATGATATTGCCGATTTTGATGATTGCGATTACAATGCCCCATATCCATAACCACCCCGGAATATTAAATGTTGGCAATATTTTAATCAAAGCTGCTGTTATAAAAGCAAGGTCGGCTACAGTATCAATTTTAGCCCCCAATTCGCTGGTGCTGTTTGTCTTTCTTGCGATAGTACCGTCTATCATATCACTAAAACCACAGATGATATATATAATATAAAACTCTACTGAAAACGCAGGAAAGAACAACAACAAAACACTACCCAAAGCACGACAACCTGTGACTATATTTGCAATATGTTTTATCATCTTTTCTCCTAAGGATCTAGTTTTTTCAACTGTTAAACAAATTGGAATTTACTGTACGCTTTTGATTTATACTGAATTTCAACAAACAACTTTTACTAGAGACTTTTTGGTTTTAAACAAATACCAGGAATAGAAAACTGCTGGGATTATAATAATAATCCAGCCTATATATAACTGCTCATTTGATAAATCACTTGGTAAAAATGTGTTAGTCATATTTATAAGGCTATGACATATTACACAAGGTAAAATATTGTTCGTTTTGTAAAAAAACATTGAAAACATTAAACCCAAAGCAGTTGCGTAAATGACCTGTGCCAGTGTCGTTATTGTATCCGCACCATAAAACAAGTTAAAGATGTGTATAATTCCGAAAACTATGCTTGAAATTATAATTGCTGCTGTCGCGCTTTTATTTATTATCGCTTTCATCAAAAAACTGCGGAATAATATTTCCTCGGCAAATCCTACTCCTAACGCTTCCAAGGAGATATAAACAATTTGTTCCCATGAATTATTAATATGTATACCATATCTCAAATTACCTAATGCAATGATAATCATAGGTAAACAAAAAAGCAGATTTTTATATTCAAGTTCTTTCAGATTATTGATACCGTAATATGACAGGAGTTTTTTCTTTTTCAGATAAACAATTATTCCTATCAAAAAAACAATTCCCGTTAATGCATTAACACTATTAGGTTTATTTATTACAGAAGATAATTTGATTGCCAGATTAACCAATGCATAATGCACAGATATCGATATAACGAAAAAAACGAATTCACTTTTATATTTATTCTTTTGCATATTATTTGCACCTACAAATTCTTATCAATCTGATTATATCACACTATCAGCACAACATTATACCGCTTTTTCGGGTTCAGGTACTCATTGTTTTTTTGTTTCTGCTATTTTGTCAAACAGCTCAGAACATGCTATTGTAACCTTCCACGGAACAACAGGGCTTTCGATTTCACCTGAATTAATGCATCTCATAGCCTCGCTGATTTCATAAGTGAAGCCGTTTACCGTTTCTTTATCTTCAAAATGTTCCTTGATATTTCCGGAAATATCATATAAAAAGCATTCGCTTGAATGATGGGGATTCGGGATAACGATCTTTCCGTGTTTTCCGTATATTATCATTTTATCGTCAATAGAGGTCATAATAGATGCCGCCAGATCTGCCAGGGTGTGCTCAAATTCAATACTGATATGATTATTGGCATCTACACCACTGTCGCTCCATGTAGCAGAAACATTCATATTTTTTATTTCCTGCTCAATCAGATACGTAGTAATTTCATAGGCGTAAACCGTAATATCTTTTGCTGCACCGCCACCAAGCAAGGGGTTAAAAAATCGATTACTGTTATCTTCGGCAGCCTTAAAACCGATTGAAAACTGTGAGATTTCAGGAATACCGATTTCACCGTTATCTATCCACATTTTCGCCTTGTTGACGGCAGGTAAAAAACGGCTCCACATAGCCTCCATAACGAAAACCTTATTTCTTGCAGCTGCTTCAAAAACCTTTTGCGCTTCATCTGAATTCTGAAACATAGCTTTTTCGCATAATACAGGAATACCTCTTTCAACGCACATCATTGTAAGACGGTAATGGTCATTGTTTGTAACAGCAATATATACGCAGTCAGGGTTTTCAGCTTCAAGCATTTCTATATAATTGTCGTAATATTTATTTATGCCGTGCTTAGCTGCAAGACTTTTTGCCCTGTCATAGCTTTTAGATGAAATTGCACACACTTCACAGTTATCAAGTAGTGCTACTGCTTCACAAAACTTATTTGCAATTTTAGCTGCACCCATAATACCAAAACGAAAATTACTCATATCAATTCTCCTGAATAATAAATTTTTATTTATCGAAATGATTATATCACATCTCCAACAAAAATACCACAAAAAAATACCGCCAAGGAATATCCTGATTCCTCAGCGGTGTTTACGTTTATCTTACTACGGAAGAATGACTGTAGATATAAAACTCCTCTTGACTCGGCATCCACTTCTTTTCCTTTTCGGGGAAAGTTGCATCAAAGGCTTCAACTGCGGCAGTGTCTTCACAGCAATCGGCAGCGGTACTCGGAATATACATCCACTTTCTGCCGTCAAGAACTCCGGGGTGAAGCTCACAGACAAGAAGAGCCGTCGGGAAGTTGCCGTCAACAACAAAGCTGACATTTTTCCTTTTACAGCTTACAAAACCTCGGCTGACATAATTACCCGGATTGCCGAAATTGATATTCACATCGTAGCCCATTTTGCGGGCAACTTCAAATGAATGCTCAATCAGAAGCTTACCGAGCTTCTGTCTCTGATACTCCGGTGCTACACAAAGAGGTCCGAAGGAAAGAATCTCTTTCCTTTTTCCGTTCTGGTCCTCAAGCCAGGCCTTCGTGTACATAATGTTACCTATAATTTTGCCGTCTTTTTCAAGAACAAAGGCAAGCTCAGGAATAAAGTCGGGATGATTTCGCATTTTGTGTACAAAATAATGCTCATCGGCACCGGGCTTATAAACATTCCAGAATGCCTCTCGGGTGAGTTCTTCTACTGCTCTGTAGTCATTTTCAGTTTCTAAACGTATCGTCAAATTGTTCATTTTTAAATCCTTTCATAAATCGTGACGCTCAAAATACGAGAGGATTGCGAGAATATATTTGCAAACCTCCCGTTTACATTACACTCTCCGTTTTTCTGATTGTCTTTCTCAAAAAGCAATCTCCTTTAATAAAAATTTTTATAATCAAGCCCGAAGGCAGGATTATCTCGGTAAATTGGAATTTGATATATTACATCCGTTTTTGAAAAACAAACATTCCATCTCCACCATCCCCAATGAATTCTTCCGTATCACTAGGGTCTGGATTATGTTCGTTCAGAAATTCTACGATATGAAATCCGCATTTGTTTATACAAACAACTATAATATACTAAATATATTACTTCAATGTTATATATACTATTTATAAGCTAAACTTACGCTCATCTGAAAATTATTCTCTTTTCTCCGTCAAATTCACATTCATGCTGTGTTACACCGAAAACCTCTTCTATCGTTCTGCTTTTAAGTATATCCTCCGTTTTTCCGAATTTCTTGACCTTACCTTCATCCAAAAGAAGAATATTATCAGCAATTTCCACCGCTGCTGAAAGATTATGCATAACCACAAGAAGAGTTTTCTTATGCTTTTCTTTAAGCTCAAGGATAAGCGACATAAAAGTCTTTTCCGCTTGTACATCCATATAAGTGGTTGGCTCATCAAGTGCAATAACACGTGTATTCTGAGATATTACCATAGCAATATAGGCCTTTTGCCTTTCACCGCCGGAAATCTCAGTAAGCTTTTTGTGGCGTATATCTGTGATTCCTGCATTTTCAATTGCTTTTTCAATCTGCTCTTTATCTTTTTGCGAAAGCCTTTTACCTATATCTGTATATGGATTTCGTCCCATTTCCACAAGCTTTTCCACCGTTATAGGTACCGCAGGAAGAGTCTGCGGAAGAAGCGAAACCAATCTTGACCTTTGTTTTAAGCTCATTAAAGATATATCATCGTCAGAAAAGAAAATAGAACCTTTATATTTGCTTTCTCCCGTAAGACAAGAAATAAGTGTTGATTTTCCGCTTGCATTTTTGCCGATTATTGCCGTAATTGTGTGAGGCTTAACCGAGAAGCTTACATCTTGCAGAATCTCTTTTTTATTTTTACTTACACTTAAGCTTTTAAATTCAAGCATTTTTACCCCTCCTTATAACAATATAAAGAAGAAACGGTGCACCGACAAAAGCCATAACAACACCTACGGGAATCTCAGACGGAGCAAACAGCGTTCTGCCGATAAGGTCTGCAGTAACAACTAAAATTCCGCCTGTTATTACTGACACCTTAAGCATTTCACTTACACTTCCGTCGGTGATTTTTCTTGCTATATGAGGTACAACAAGCCCTACAAAGCCAAGCAGTCCCGCAAAGGATACTGCAGAAGCCGCCGAAAGTCCTGCTACTGCAAGGCAGGCCACACGAAGAAGCTTGACATTGACACCCAATGAATTGGCAAGGCTGTCACCAAGGCACATAATATCAATTTTCTTTGAAAACACAAGAGCTACTGTCACACAAAAAGCAACAGCAACTGTCGGCAGAAGCAGTTCATTTGCATCGGTACCGGCAACGCCGCCTACGGAAAAGAAGTTGTAATCCATAAGTATATCCGGATTGAGATATGAAAGAAACGATATTCCTGCATTAAGCACCGCCGTTATTGCAACGCCGCAAAGAATAACCGTCGTTTTTGAAAACTGACCCTTTGAGGCTGCAGAAAGAATAAACAACGTTGTCATAAAGGCGCCGACGAAGGCGGCAAGGGGTCTTAAATAAACCGTCTGAGGTGCGAAGAAAAGCATTAATACCATAAAAAAGCCTGCACCTGCATTTACACCGATAATATTAGGTGACGCAAGCTCATTTCCCGTTACGCTCTGCAAAATCACACCTGAAACAGAAAGACCTGCGCCTGCCATAATTGCCGCAAGAATTCTCGGCAATCTGAGAGTCAGCAAAATAATTCCTTCTGTTTCATAGCCCTGACGGTTAAATAGGCCGCCAAAGAATTCTGCATCTGTCATTTCAGCACTTCCGAAACGAAGAGACAGCAAGCTTAAAAAGAGTAAAATCAGCACAAGGCCAATTTTACCGTATGCTGATTTAGCATTTATTTTGTGGGTCATAAACATCACTCATTATTTAAAATTGATGAAATATATCTGTAGCTTTCAGCCCATCTGCCGCAAGGCTTATACTGAAACAGCTCTTTAGGAAGAAAGTACACTCTGCCGTTTTTCACAGCATCAAGAGAAGCATACTCTTTCTTAGCGAGAAGCTCCTGCATATATGCCTTACTGTTATCATAATCGCCCATAACCGATACAAAAATATACTGCGGATTTTCTTTGAGTATCACTTCGGCACTGAGGTTATCAAGAAGCACCTCTGCCTTATCGGCAATATTGATACATCCGAAATCCTCGAGAATTTTTGCCGCAAAGTTATCATCTGCCTTTTTGGCCTTTGCAGAGCTATAGGAAGATCCGGAGCGTACAAAGAGAATTTTCGGGTTATTTTCTCTTTTTCCGCCACTGATTATCTGCTCAATTTCACTTTTTGCATTTTCACCGAATTGTTCATAATTCTCGGTTTTGCCTGTTATTTTTGTAAGAGTTCTGAGAATAGTGAGATAATCCTCAAAGGTGTCCATTCTGAGCATCGCAACGGGGATTTTCGCTTTTTTAAGAGCAGAAGCAACATCACGGTGAGAAGCTATATCAGCCGAACAAATTACAAAATCAGGCTCAAGAGATATGAGTTTTTCTGTGTCGACTGTTTTACCTGCACCCTTATCTACAAGCTCTGTCTCCTCTTTCACAAGACCTCTTTCAACACTTTCACCCACAGTTACATAAACCTCACCGCCTGCTTCAATCCAACATTCAGCAAGCGACGAAAAAAGAACTGCCGTTTTCTGCGGTTTATGGGAAAGCTCAACAATTTCACCTTCACTATCGGTAAAGGTGAAATATTCTCCACTGCTCTCAGGTTTGTTTGTTTCAACAGCACCCGAAATAAAAATCAGAAGAACAACAATGACAACTGCAATAATTATACTTTTCTTATTCATCCTTGAGAATCTCTTCTTTTCTTTTTAGAATTTCGTCTGAAAGTACAGCTTCCTTCGCTTTACTGAAGCCAACTCTCGCAATTGTGTCTGCAAAGCGTTCCCCTGCTACACCGTTTTCTCTGTAAAAGAGAATTGTCTTTTCGATTGCGGAAAGGATTTCTTCTTCAGTTTCAAAGATGTAATCAATAGGTGCACCTCTACCGACCTTTTTACCCCATCTGCCGCCAAGATAAAGTCTGTATCCGCCTTTTTCGATTTCCATACCGTCAACCTTGCAGGCCACAGTACATCTGCCACAGCTGTTGCACTTTTCTCTGTCGATTACGGGAAGCTTATTTTCCATCGTGATTGCGCCCATAGGACAAGTTTTTGCACAAAGACCGCAACCGATGCATTTATCGGAAACCATTGGTTTTCTCTGACCGATGACACCGACATCATTGATATCAGGCTTTACACAGTTATTAGGACAGCCACCGACTGCTATTTTGAATTTATGGGGAAGCTTGACACCGTGATAAGCAACATAAAAATTCTCATGGATTTTTTCTGAAAGTGAGAATGTATCAATAAGTCCGTACTGACAGGTTGTTCCTTTGCAGGAAACAACGGGACGCACCTTCGGACCTGTACCTCCGCATTCTATACCTTTTGAATTGATAAAGGCTATGAAATCATCAACATTACTGTATGGAATACCCTGAATTTCAATTGTCATTCTTGAAGTCATAGCAAGCTTACCACTGCCGAATTTATCCGCGGCATCGGCAACATCACGCATAAAATCACTGCTTACCCTACCGTTTACGGTAAGAACTCTGCAGTTGAATTTATCTTCAGTTGTTTTATCTCTTAAAAAGCCAAGTCCCTTTATCCTTGCAACCTCTGATGCAGGAACAGTACACTTGGGATATACAGGTTTATTCATAAATTAAGCCTCCTTTTAAATTACAACAATAGTATAGCAGTATGCACTGCTTTTTTCAAGGCTATTAAGATATAATATGTTACATTTTAAAATGCTTTAAATTTAGAAAACATTATCAACTATTATGTCGCTCCAATATACATTTGTTTATGACAACACACAAGCCCCTTCCCAACAAAAAAGGAAAGAGGCTTGTGTGTTGAAAGTATAGTGAAAAGGAGAGTACAGATACCCGTAGGACCTGCTCCGATAATAAGCACAGTGTCATCCTCTGTGATTTCAGAAATGCGTGTCGCCCAGAAATCTGTGACAAGAACATCACCCACAAAGAGAGCCTGTTCATCGCTGACGCTGTCGGGGATTTCAACGATGCCTACCATCTCGTGACCGACGGTAATACCCGGAACAGCACGAGGCACAGAGCCGTGTTTGATATGTAAATCGCTCGAGCAGATACTGCTCATAGTTACTCTGACAATGGCATCACGAGAGGAGAGGAGCTCGGGTTTGGGTTTGTCGGTGAGGGTGAATTTATTGTGTGATTTGTAGGTGTAGGATAGCATGGTGGTACTCCCAAGGGCAAATTTGGCAATTATATTGAATTTAGATTAAATCAATCTCATATTGTTTACTTTTTCTAAAGCTTAAAATCTTTCTAGACAACATCGAAAATAGTAATCAATGCTTTTATTAGGATATTATTTGCAATTAATTATTCTACTTTTAGTAACGAATACTCATTAGTTGGATAGCAATATCCTGACAAAGTTGTTGATCCGATTCCGTTTGAAATATTAATAGTCATACTTTTCACAAGCAGGTAAGATACCTTTCCTTTATTTGTATATCTAAAGAGAAAGAGATGATTGGTTGGATATATTATATCCGTTCTAATTATCACGGGATGTATACTTTTATCTTCATATATTTCCTTTATTTTAGTTATGTGTACTTCTGTTATGTCAAACAAATCGAAGAAAAAACCTTGAAGAATACCAACTCTCAACAAATATTGAACAAATTTAATATTTTCAATTTGATATGCGATTTTCTTTTGATTAGGATTAAGCGAATCAATTATTTTAAGCACATTTTTATTATATGGATATAAATGTTCAAACTCTGCAGTTTGAATCTCATATTTTTCAACGAAAGACATTTCTTTTTTCAACAATTGAACTTTAAGAGGATCAATTATCCAACTTAAAACACCACTACGCAATACAGCTGTAGAAAGTTCATTAGAACACTGTTGAATTTTCAATGAAATATTTTCTAGTTTTATTTTAGGATAGTCATCAATTTGCCTCAAAAGTTCTGAAATATAATCATTCAATATTTCTCCATATTTTTTTGATAAGATAAGAATATCACTATAATTTGAATGAGAAGAGACAAAAGATTGTATATTAGAAGCCATATTTATTACAAATTCATCTTCACCTTCAAGATTTTCTGTTAGAATCTTATCAACAACATCAAAGGCATACAAACCATATTTTACAAACTTGGTAGATACAAGTTTTACATATTCAAATGCCCATGGATTCGTTTTATCTTCAACTATTTGAGAGAAAAAATCAGATATAATTTTTAATTCATTGTGCTGCTTTAGCAATTTTCCAAGCCTGATGGATGAACTTATAATATCAATCATCGTTGCCTCCAACATTTAAGTCAATAATTTTGTAAACAATCAACTTTGAAAACAAATGAAATAATTCATTTAACTCCTGAATAGTAATAGGAGTAGAAATTTTTTTGTTATGAATCAATCTTTGCCTATTCTTTTTTAATTTATCAAACAAATCCCAATCTGCAGTTTCGAAAGTAACAGATAATCGTTCAATTAGAGTTTCTAATTTGCTATGTAGACTTGAATTTCCCTCAAACGAAGAAACTATAACTCCATTAATTCTTTCTTTCAATTTTTCATTTGGAATTTTATCAACAACTTTTTTAATTTCAGCAATGGAATCATCATATTCAGAACCATAGGCTGAACATAATTCTTGACTTAATGTATATCCTTTCTCTCCAGTAACTAAAAATTCCACACAATTATAAAGAGATATTACTTTCTCCTTCATATCTTTTGCTTCTCTTGATACTTTCAACCAAATAATAGATTGTAATAAATCTTCAACTTTTTTGTCTTTTTTCAAGTAGAAAAAATCCTCCAAAAAGTTATCATTGTTTAGCAGATTAGAAAAGTCATCATCTACATCAACTAAGTGAGAAGCACTACTTTTCGTTTTATTCAAAATTGCATATTGCTTAGAATTTATAACATCTTCAACATAGAAATAATCATTAATTGAAAGAGAAGAATTTAATACTTCGATATTCCATGTTTTATATTTATCCCTAGTATTAAAAAAACATCGTGGAGAATCATCTAACAATAATATTTGCAAAAGTGTTATGGCTTTATCAACCATGACAGCAGCTTCTTCTGCAGCCAATCTCAGCGAATTGTTTACAACAGCGATTTGAGCATAACAACTATTTTCTTGATCAATCATACTGTTGTATTCCGATTCCCTATCAATATCTATTCCACTTTCATTTGACAATGTAACCAAGCCAAATCTGATATCATTATGAATCTTAATACCTTGTATTGAAAACAGAAAAAAGAATCTTTTTTTGCTAGTGTTTATCGAATTATTCTCGTATCTCATTTCTATAGGAGTATCTCTACCTATATTAATTGAGTATTCCATTACTTGCATTGTCCAAATTAAAGACCCGGAGATTTTTTGTCCATTTATCTGAGACTTTTTTAAGAAGTATTCATGCTCAGTAATAAAATCAAGAACAATATTATCATTGTCTGAATATGATTTTATGCACAATAATTCTTTGAATACAGCTTCTCCATCTGCTGAAACAAAAAATAACCTGTCATACTTGTCAAGCTTATATTTATTTTCATTGCTTACAGAAACTCTTAATATTGTACTCATATTTGTTATGCAAGCACTAATATTTGAAAGAGGAATAGTAGAGTTTAATAAAAAAGTTGTTTTTTTACTATGTAAAGTTTTTTCTTCCGTTCTAACTATATAATTACCGCTCTTATAATATTTGTCTTCCGTATTTAAACTATCAAGCAAACTTTTAATATTATTTTTATCTATTTTTTCGGAAGATAGACCGGTCAAATCAGTTTCAAGAAGCATACTCAAAACCTTCCGTGCGATTTCTGTTGTTGGAAAAGTTTGATAATCATCCATCCTTATTGTAAAATAGTTCTGAAATTTGAGAAATACCGCATGATAATAATTTTCTCCACTTCCTATAATAATATCAGCATATTTAAAAACTTTTTTACCATTGATGAGCATTTGACCAGATGTATATAAACGCTCTTTTTTTACAAACCCCATAAACATCTCCTAATTTAATAAAACATCACAATGAGTAGCCTTGTGCAGAATTACCCAACACTCAAAACCAACGCCTTCAGAAAATCTGCATCATTCTGTGCCGTTCTCTTTTTAGGCCCTTTTGTTCTATTACCAGCCATTCTCTCCTTTTTGCCTATAAAACGGGTGAAAAGGAGATTTTCTATATTGC
>CALCHE010000198.1 GCA_937901145.1 uncultured Clostridia bacterium | reverse complement strand
CGAAAACAATATGCCAATTATAGAAAGGTGAAAAAGATGAACAGAAAATTCCTTATTGTCGGTGCAGGCAGAAGCGGTATCTGCTGTGCTAAAATGCTCACCGAAACAGGCGACGACTTTGTAATATACGACGGAAATATTAATCTTGACAAAAAAGCCACGGAAGAAAAAATCGGCAGAAGCGGCATTACCTTTATTCTTGACAAAATAACAGAAAAGGATTTCGACGGAATCGATGTCTGTGCTGTAAGCCCCGGTGTCCCCTATAACTCTCCCGTGCTCACTTTGGCAAGAGAAAAAGGTATACCTCTGTGGAGTGAAATCGAGCTCGCTTATCTTTACGACAAGGGTGACATAATCGCTATCACAGGTACAAACGGAAAAACAACTACTACCTCTCTCGTTTATGAAATCGTAAAAGCTCACAACGAAAACACTCTTTTAGTCGGCAACATCGAAATACCCTACACAGGTCTGGCTCTCACATCAAAGGAAGGCGGTGCTACCGTAGCTGAAATCAGCTCTTTTCAGCTGGAAACAATGGTTACCTTTAAGCCGAAGGTATCTGCCATTCTTAATATCACCCCCGACCATCTTGACCGACACGGATCAATGGAAAACTACATAAATCTCAAAAAATCCATAGCAAAAAATCAGACAGAAGATGAATTCTGTGTTCTGAATTATGACGATGAAGTGCTACGTAACTTCGGCAAAGCTCTCACCTGTAAACCTCTTTTCTTCTCTGCCAAATCAGAACTTGAGGACGGCCTTTTCTATAAGAACGGAACTGTATATAAAGCAGTGGGAGGTACTGTCACACCCTATCTCACACAGAATGATACCAATCTGGTAGGTGTACATAATTTCGAAAACATTATGGCGGCAATTCTTATGACCGAAGCCTTCGGAATACCTGAGAAAACAATAAAAGAAGCTATCAGAACCTTCCGTGCCGTAGAGCACCGAATAGAATTCGTAGCTGAAAAAAACGGTGTAAAATACTATAACGACTCAAAGGGCACAAATACAGACGCAGCAATAAAAGCTATCGATGCTATGCCCTCGAAAACCGTACTTATCGGCGGCGGATATGATAAACACAGCGATTTCACCGAATGGGTAAGTCACTTCCCCGACAAGGTAAGAAAGCTCATTCTTATCGGTCAGACCGCTCAGAAAATCGCCGACACCTGCGAGAAAATCGGATTTACCGATTATCTTTTCGCTGAAAGTCTTCCTGAGGCTGTTTCCATCGCATCAAAGGAAGCAAAGGAAGGCGACTGCTGTCTCCTCTCCCCTGCCTGTGCCTCCTGGGGTATGTTCAAAAACTATCAGCAACGAGGCGATATGTTTAAGGACGAGGTAAATAAACTGTAAAATTGAATGAAACGAAGAGGCTGTCACGGTGTGATGTGACA
Source organism: uncultured Clostridia bacterium (assembly GCA_937901145.1). GTDB lineage: Bacteria > Bacillota > Clostridia > Oscillospirales > Acutalibacteraceae > UBA6857. Next base: position 3,700 of record CALCHE010000198.1, on the reverse strand, counting down.
GCCTCTTCTTTTGACAAAAGATTTAAGAGATTATTTAACCTTTATATATTTTGTGCTGCTCCATGCACCGTAAATCTTCTTTCCGCTCACGGTCTTATAAGCACGAACCTTTACATAATATTTTTTGCCCTTTGCCAGCTTTTTAATTGTAGTTTTCTTTGTTTTTGCCTTTTTAACCGTTAAGGTTTTCGTGGTTTTTTTAGTAAATTTCTTTGAGGTTGAGTATTGCATCTCATAACCTGTGATGTTTGCTAATGCTGTCCAGGAAGCGGTAAGCTGTTTTTTACCTGCTTTGAGAGTGAGTGTAGTTTTAATAGGTACAGTCTTTGCTGAGAACGTTTTACTGTACGCACCGGGAGTTGCACCGTCGATAACAGCTCTTACTCTGAATTTATATGACTTGTTAGCTTTTAGCTTCTTCACGACAAAGCTTGTCTTCGAGGTTGAACCGACATATTTCCAGTTTTTACCTACAAACTGTTCTATCTCATATTTCTGAGCTCCTGCAGTCTTTGTCCAACCGAGAGTAAGAGTGGTTTTTGAACCGGAAGCGAGCTTTACTGCCTTTACCTTAAGACCTGAGACCTTCTTAAGCACGAGCTTATCTACAGTTTTCTGTGGTACAGTTACAGTACTGCATACAGTACATTTTTTACCTTCGGTAAGTCCTGTAGCCTTATATGTGGCAGCTACTGCAGGTAATTTCACCTCTGTGTGATTTTTGGCAGCAATTTCCTTGCCTTTTTCGAGAGTATTTTTACATATTGAGCAAACCTTGTCCCCGGTATAACCCTTTGCAGTGCAGGTAGCATTCTTTGCGCCTACTACAGTTTCATTATGTGCGCCTGTGGGAGGTATAATAATCTCTTCCCGGTCAGCAATAGCTTCTTTCGCATCTTCATCCCAGTACCATTTTCCGCAAGCACAGGCATAGTATCCGACATGACCCGTGCCGCTGCATGACGGAGGCTGTGGCTCAACAAACTCGGGAGCGCAACCTGTCTCGTCGAAGGTGTATGTAACATTAACTATATAAGGATTATACCATTCAAGCTGTGCATTTTTACCGTTAACGATAGCTGATGCATTACCGAATTCATAATCAAAGGTTGGCTCTAAACTGATCGTAACTCTGTATTTATGGTGAGCTTCAAAGTAACATGTAGTTGTGCCTGAAATAAGATGCTTTTCTGCCGTTAGATCATACCATTTGATGCCGTTCTTTTCAGGACTTATATTTCCGCTGCTGATATACTTCTGATTATCAATCTTTTCGAAAGAGGGCTTTTCTCCTACCTGCGGAGCGGGAATGTTTATTTCAACCTTATCGATTTCACCTGAACCGCATTCGTCGTAATACATCTGAACGAAATAACCGTTGCTGTCCTCATAAACATTTGCGCCAAGACCGTCTATATCGGCGGTCATATTTGCCGAGAATGTATTTCCGGACAAAGTATCAATATACACCTTTACCCTGTAGGTATGACCCTGTATGAAGGTTGCGGATACATCATCACTGTCATATTCAATACCCGTTTCTTCATCAATCCAGTATATGCACCGTCCGTTATACATTATCTCATAATCGTCCGAACCTGTATCTGCATCAAAGTCCATTTTGGCACCGGGAAACGGCTCATCGAGATTTATTATGCTTATGTTCGTTACGGTTTTTGCTGAAACAGTCACAGCCATTACACCGCACAGCATGATGAGACATAAAATTATGCCTGTCAGTTTTAAAATTTTGTTTTTCTTCATAATCATTTCTCCTTTTACAAAATTTTTACTCTTTTATTACAGCGCACTCTTGATTGAAAAATCGGAGTTATGCTATAATTAAATAAATATACGGGGCGGCTTCTGTTTCCGTTGGCGCGCAGACAGAAGCTTCGTGAAAGCCACAAATAGGGAGCCCCTTCCGAGGCAAGATTATACCCTCCTTCGTATACTCCTGCGATTATATTTTACTATACTGTTTCACCAAATGCCCCACACTTTCAGCACAAAACCCTAAAAAACGGGTGGGAAAAGGGGTGGGACAAACCAAAAAACTACTTTTTACTACAGAGGGAGACTATCTATGAAAAAATTTCTGACATTGCCTATAGCTTGCTTTACGATGCTTTTTCTTTTAACGGGATGCGTTCCCATCGGAGATAAGACGGCAAGCCTGTCTGTCATATACATAGCTACTGCATTGATTTCATCTGTCGTTCTGGCAGTCTACTGCTGTATAATAAAAAAGAAAGATCTTTGGTTTCTGCTGCTTTTTTCGATGATAGCTATAGTAAATCTCGGTTATCTTGCCCTGTCATTTTCGGTTACTCTCGAGGAAGCGCTTTTAGCAAACCGCATTTCATATCTCGGTTCGGTTTTTTTGCCATTTTCTATGCTGTTTATCATCCTTAATGTGTGCAAATACAGATACAAAAAATGGCTACCTGTTTTTCTCAGTGCTGTGAGTACGGTTATGTTTTTTATAGCTGCCTCTCCGGGATATTCTGACATATACTACAAGGACGTCACTCTTAATCACGTTAACGGTGTCACTGTTCTGGATAAGGTTTACGGTTCGTGGCACTCCGTTTATCTTTTTTATCTCGTTTTATATTTCAGCGTAATGATATTCTGTACCGCATATACTACATTCAAAAGAAAAAATTCAAATACTCACCATGTCATTATTCTCATAATTGCGGTTACGGTCAATATAGGAGTATGGCTTATCGAGCAATTAGTAAAAATCGATTTCGAAATTCTTTCCGTCTCCTACATCATCAGCGAATTATTCCTTCTCAGCCTGTGCTTTATGCTCCAGGATGAAAAAGCACCCGAAATAACAGCAGAAACGACTCCTACTCCTCCTGTGTCTGTCTTCGAATCAGAATCATCTCCCGAAGACAATACAAACAGACAGGACGAAGCTTTTCTGATGCAGTGTGATTTTTTCGAGTCGCAGATAAAAACTCTCACCCCCACAGAAAAGACTGTATTCACCCTATATCTTGACGGCAAGGGAACAAAAGAAATTATGACTATACTTAATATAAAAGAAAACACTCTGAAATACCATAATAAAAACATTTACGGTAAATTAGGAGTCTCCTCCCGTAAGCAGATGCTCGAAATCGCTTCAGCACTTAAAATAGACCTATAAAAAATGTTATGCATTCATAGGAATGCATAACATTTTTTATTCCTCCATCTGCTTACTCATAAAGCCTGCCGCTACCTGAACGAGCTTCACATCGACTATGCCGGGTGTTTTCTTTTTCTCATCACAGAGAAGCACCACAGCGCCCAAAATATCACCCGCACCGATAATGGGACACATAACCGACACATCTCTCGGCATATCCTCGGAAACAACTATGTTATCACTGTCTGTGCCGAGGGTATAGCCGCTGCGTCTTTCCATATAGCTTTCGAGCATAGGTGAAATTCTCTTTCCCACGATGTCCTTTTTCGGCATACCTGCTGCCGCTACCACCCTGTCTCTGTCACATATCACTGCGGCAAGACCTGTGGTACGGCTGAGCACATCCACATACTGCTTCGTATCCGCACCGAGCTCACCTACGGGTGAGTATTTTTTAAAGATTACCTCTCCGTCCGCCTGGGTATAGATTTCGAGGGGGTCGCCCTCACGGATTCTCATAGTTCTTCTGATTTCTTTGGGAATTACGACTCTGCC
>CALCHE010000197.1 GCA_937901145.1 uncultured Clostridia bacterium | reverse complement strand
TTACCAAAGAAGAGCTGTGCCGTCAGATTGATATATTCAAGGAAATGGGTCTGGGAGGTTTCCATCTTCATGTAAGAACAGGTCTTGAAAACGAGTATCTCGGCGAGGAATATATGGAGCTTATGAAGGATACTGTGGTCAAGGCTAAAAATGAGGATATGCTTGCCTGGCTTTACGATGAGGACAGATGGCCCTCGGGTGCAGCAGGCGGACTTGTGACAAAGGACAAAAAATACAGAAGCAGATGTCTCTTCTTTACTCCTTTCAAAGATAAAAAATACAGTGGTATTAATGACTATTGGATGAACAAAAAAGAAAATCCTTTAGCCTGCTATGATATTATTCTCGACAGTGACGGTTTCCTTTCCTCTTATAAGAGGATAAATGAGAGCGATGAAGCTGAAGGCACGAAATGGTACGCATTCCTTGAGCTGTCAAATCCCTCGGGCTGGTATAACGGTCAGACATATCTTGACACTTTGAGTCGTGAGGCTGTGGAAAAGTTTATAGAGGTTACACACGAAAAATATAAAGATAAGCTGGGAGATGAATTCGATAAAACTGTTCCTGCTATCTTTACCGATGAGCCCCAGTTTACGAGAAAACGGCTGCTAAATAATTCGTACGATAAAATGGATATCATTATGCCGTGGACTGATAAGGGTGCGGAGCTTTATAAAGAAATGTACGGAGAAGATTTTTTTGATACTCTTCCCGAAATTTTCTGGGACAAGATCGGTTCCGCGGCTTCTGTACACCGCTACAGATATCACGATTTTATTGCGGAGCTTTTTACCTGTTCCTTCGCTGATACAATAGGTAACTGGTGTAGCGAAAACGGAATTGCCCTGACAGGACATATGATGGAGGAGCCTACGCTTAATTCTCAGACAGCGGCACTCGGTGAGGCTATGCGTTCATACAGAAGCTTCAGACTGCCGGGTATTGATATGCTGTGTAATCGTCATGAGTTTACCACTGCAAAGCAGGCACAGTCTGCCGTCCATCAGTACGGATATGAGGGCATGCTTTCCGAGCTTTACGGTGTAACCGGTTGGGACTGCGATTTCAGAACATATAAGCATCAGGGTGACTGGCAGGCCTGTCTCGGTGTTACCATCCGTGTGCCTCATCTGTCCTGGTATGCTATGAAGGGTGAAGCAAAGCGCGATTATCCCGCCTCGATTCACTATCAGTCACCATGGTATAAAAAATATAATCTAATAGAGGATCATTTTGCTAGAGTCAATACTGCACTTACACGCGGTAAGCCTGTCGTTAAGGTCGGTGTCATTCACCCGGTCGAAAGCTTCTGGCTTCACTGGGGACCAAATGATAAATCTGCACTGTTCAGAGAAAGTCTGGATGAAAGATTCCTTAATGTTACCAGATGGCTTCTTGAGGGTAGTGTAGATTTCGATTTCATTTCCGAATCGCTTCTGCCTTCTCTTTGCGAGGAGGGTTCTGCTCCGCTTAAGGTAGGAAAAATGGAGTATGATGCGATAATTGTTCCCGGCTGTGAAACTTTAAGAAAAACAACCGTAGAAAGGTTAGAAAAGTTCCGCGATAAGGGCGGTAAGCTCATATTTATGGGCGATGCTCCATGCCTTGTCGATGCGGTACCCTGTACACGTGCAAAAGAGCTTTTCGGAAAAAGTAAAGCTGTTGATTTTTCCCGTGCTTCACTTCTTACTGCTCTCGAGGATGTGAGAACTCTCACCGTAAGATATGCTGACGGAAGACTTACGGATAATTATATTTATCAGCTTCGTGAAGATAATGACTGTAAATGGCTTTTCGTTTGCTGCTCAAAAGAGCCTGATAATAAGCATATAGACGCCGGTAAGGATATTCAGATTATTCTGAACGGTACATTTTCAGCCGAGATATACGATACTGCAAACGGAGACATATATCCTGTTAAAGCAGAATACACAGAGGGAAGAACGGTTATCCGTTATCATATTTTCGGTTATGATTCTATACTTCTCAGACTCACCGACGGTAAGAGTGAATGCACTTCAGTACAGTATATTCCTGAAAAAGCAGCTGAAAATCTCGGCGAAATGTGTGATTATGAGCTTTCCGAGAAAAATATTCTCGTTCTCGATACGGCTGAATGGAAAATAGACGGTGATACTGAATATTCTCCGAGGGAAGAAGTACTCCGTCTTGATAACCTCATAAGAGAACGTCTCGGACTAATAAAAAGAGGCGGACGTGTTGTTCAGCCCTGGGTTCTAGGAAATCGTCCGAAGGATCACAAAGCTACACTTAAATTTACTTTTACAAGTGAAATTGATTATGAGGGCGCAATTCTTGCTCTTGAAGATGCGGATGTTGCCGAAATTTTCTTCAACGGTAAAAAGATTACCGAAAAAGAGGAAGGCTTCTATGTCGATATTTCGATCGGAAAAATGAAGCTGGGTAATATCGTTAAGGGTGAGAATATACTCGAAATAACTCTTCCCTTCGGCGAAACTGCAGGTCTTGAAAATGTGTTTGTTCTCGGTGATTTCGGTGTAAGAGTAGCGGGCTCCGTTGCAGTTGTTACTGAGCTTCCCGAAAAAATAGCATTTGGCTCTCTTCTTAATCAGGGATTTCCGTTTTTCTCTGGTGCAATTACATATAAGGTTAAGAGCAAAAGCGAAAGCGGCAGTCTTACAGTTACCGCCAACAACTATATGGGTGCGCTTATAGAAGTCAGCGTTGACGGGGAATATAAGGGTGACATCATTTATCCGCCGTACACTCTGGAAATAAAGAATGTTCCCGACGGAGAGCATGAGGTCGGATTAAAGCTTTACACTCACCGCTATAACTCATTCGGCCCGCTTCATCTCGTAAATCTGAATGAAAAATGGCACGGTCCCGGTGCCTGGAGAACCGAGGGAATCAACTGGAGTTATGAATATGTTCTTCGTACCACAGGTATTCTCAAAACTCCCGGTATAAAAAGTATAGTTTAAAAGTAAAGGAGCCTTTCAATGACTAAAGATATTGATTTCGGTGAAATTATAATTGACGGTATTCCTGAAAAAATCAGCAGATGCCACACGGATTATGTCTTTTAATCTTCGCTATCGCGATGACGAAGAGGGGAGCGTGAAAAATCGTTCTGTGATTTCTGCAGCTATTATCAGACAGTATGCTCCGGATACAGTCGGCGTTCAGGAAGCTACAGGAGAATGGATGTCTGTTCTTTCCGACAAGCTGAAAAATTACGCTTGTGTCGGTGAACACAGAGACGAAAATCCTGACAGTGAGCACAGTGCAGTTTTTTATCATAAGGATAAATTCACACTTATTGATAGCGGAACAATATGGCTCAGTGATACACCCGAGGTGAAATACACCAAATACAAGGAGTCAGCCTGTACCAGAATTGCTACCTGGGCAGTTCTCGAAAACAAAATAACTGGCCTAAAATATGCACATATAAATACTCATCTTGACCATATGAGCGATAGCTCAAGAGCGTTACAGGCAGATGTGCTTAACGGAAAAATAGCCGAGCTTGAAAAAGCGGGATTTCCTGTCGTATGCACAGGTGATTTCAATGCTGAGCCCGAATCTGAAGCTTATGCCAAAATGACCGTAAGCGCTAACGACTCAAGGAAGGTTGCCTTTAAAAGTGATGAGGGCATAACATTTCACGGGTACGGTAAGGTTAAAGAAGGCTCTGTCGGACCTATTGATTATGCCTTCGTTTCTAAAGATGTAAAGGTTGAAACTTACAGGATTATCCGTAACACGATAAATAATATGTATCCTTCAGACCATTATCCTATTATGGTTGATGTAGTTTTTGAGACAATAGTTACAAAATAAAATAATTAATTATTAAATTAATTGTTAAACATATGGATTTTTATGTTTGAATGTGTTAAAATCACAATAATAATTTTCAGGAGATGATATGATGAAAAAAACTAAAAACACATCCGCCTCAGTGGCACCTGATAATGCGCTTTCCCACAACGAAGGTAAGTACATAACAAAGTTTGAATATTTTTGTGTGCTTCTTTCCCGTGCAGGCGGCATGTTCGGAACCACCCTTACGGGCTCACTTGCAGCAGCTTTCCTTCACGAACTTTACTACGGCCCCGCAGGTGTAGATGCTGACGGAATCGCAGAAATTCTGGCAGTGCAGACCACACTTACCACTATTTGCGGTATACTCTTCGGTGTTGTCGGTGGTTTTTTGGTTCAGAACTGGAAAACCAGTCTCGGCAGATATCGTCATTGGTACTTTATCTGTCTTGTGCCCACATTTGTGCTTACCGTTCTGTTCTTCTATGTTCCTCAGGGATGGACGATTCAGCAGATGAATCTTCTTCGTTACGGTATTGCCTGCTGTCAGTCAGCGTTCAATGTCTTTAATACACACAGCCAGAATCTGGTTCAGGTTATTTCACCTAACCATAAGGAAAAGAAAACAGTCGCAACTATATGGCAGCTGTCCTATTACATCGGTTACGGCGGAGCTTATCTTGGTACCTTCGTTTACGGACTTTTCAGCGACGACAAAAACAAAATGTATATGACTCTTGCTATCGTTGCAGCAGCGGTTACTGCCTTCGGTAATCTTATGTGCGGTATCTTCTGTAAAGAAAGAATTGAACTTCCCAAGAAAAAGAAGGTCAAGGTTTCAAAGGCAATGTTTGCTCTCTTCAAATACAAAAACTACCGTGCATTCCACTTTATGCAGTGGGTTAATGCTTTTGCAATGCTCGGTAAGATGTCTACATATCTTGCAGCAATTACAGTCGGTTCGTCAAAGAACCTTCTTCTTACCCTTCCTACCGCTATCGGTACGGTAGTAGGTAACCTTATTACTACTAAGCTTTCTAAAAAGTATGAACCTACAAAACTTCTCAAATTCTGTGGTATCTATTCACCGATTGCTGCCTTTGTGCTTTTCGGTATCTGCTTCGCAGAAGCAAAAATGGGCATCAGATTCTTTGAAGGCTGGAACAGTATATTCTTCTATATCTTCTATTTCGTTTTCGGTATCGGTATCGGTATTCAGGAACTTTCAAAATCTCATTTCGATGTCGAATTTTATGATTATCTCGAATGGGAGACAGGCGAAAGAATGGAAGCTATTCAGGGTATTGTTCCCGGTTGGGTAAACTCAGCATGTGTTTATTTGAGAGACCTTGCTGTTCCTTTTATGATCGCATGGGCAGGATATATGTCATCAGCAGAGGGTGACCTGGTTAAAACTATGCAGGCTCAGCCCACATATCTTGACACATGTCTTAAAATTCTCGGCTTCCTTCTCTTCGGTTACACTCTGGCCAATGTGCTTAAGGCAATTATCCTTAAACTGTCCTATGATATCGAGGGAGAAAAGAAGGAACAGATGTACCGTGAGCTTGAAGTAATGCGTGAGGAACGTCACAAAGAAAACGAAACAGCATAAGAACCTCTCTTTAAAAAATATCTTCAGAAAAAATCTGAAGTGAAATCTGTATTAAACGCAATCTGCCTGACTGATTATAAAGGTCGGGCAGATTTATAGGTTGAATGTTTGTAAGAAAATAAATTGAATCGGGAGATTTTAAAATGACAAAGAAAATCATATTGATTGCTTTATTGGTTTTTGTCGTTCAGTTTGTAGCAGGAATAGTATTTTTCGAAATGGATCCTGCTAACACAAATATAAATTTTGAAGCGGCAGAGCCTGATAAGGAAACAGATACGACCATCAGATTCAATTCTGACGGTAAGCTTAAAATATTGCACGTTGCGGATACACATCTTGCTAACGATAAGCATTTCGACTCTTCGATATGGGTAATTGCAGAGGCCTGCGATGTGGAAAAGCCTGACCTTGTCGTCCTTACGGGTGACAATACAAAGCCTTATGATGACCCTGCGGAAACAAAGAAGCTTATCAATTCTCTTATGAATATCTTTGAGTCAAGGAATATTCCCGTTGCCGTAACCTTCGGTAATCACGATTCAGAGGCTGGCCCTATGTCAAGAGCGGACATTATGGAGTACTATAAGACCTTCTCATGTGTAATAACAGCTGAGGAGGCAGACACTTTCAAAAACTGCGCGACCTTTAACATCCCTGTTCTTGCCTCAGACAGTGATAAGGTGAAGTTCAATATATGGGTATTTGACTCGGGCGATTATGACGAAGATGAGCCGAGACACTATGACAGAGTAAGAACTGAACAGATAGAGTGGTATAAGGAAACCTCTGCAAAGCTTAAGAAGGAAAATGGAGGCGAAACAGTTAATTCTGTCGTATTCCAGCATATAATCGTTCCCGAAATATATGATGTGCTTAAGAAGGTTGACTCAAAGAAGGCTTTTGCAATCAAGCATATTTATAATGAAGAAGAGTATTATATGTTTGACTCTGAGCAGACAAACTACGGAACACTCAACGAAAAGCCCTGTCCCGGATATTATAACGACGGACAGTTTGAGGCATTGGTCGAAAACGGTGATGTGCTGGCTATGTTCACAGGTCACGACCACACCAATGCATTCGGTGTAAGAAATCAGAATATTGATATTTACACCTCACCTATGACTCGCTATAAGGGTTTGGCCTATACTACTCAGTACGGCTACCGTGTAGTAGAGATCGATGAAAACGATACCACCTCTTACAATACAAGAGTTGAGCGTCTTTTCGATGTGTTTGACTTCAGTTATGTTAAAACTGCAAAGGATAACGGAGATAAATATTCAGGCAGACTTGCTTTTGAGCTTGCAGTAAAGGGTGCGGTTCAGAAAGGTTATATGAAGATTTATCAGTCAGTGATAGAACTCGTTACAGGCAGAACCGTTACATATCCCGATTATCAGTAATCCGTAGTCTTTTAAAGACGAAATAAGATCAGAATAATGTGTTAAAAACACCGATATGCGTCAGCGTTATCGGTGTTTTTCTTCAAGAAACAAATACTTCCTTATGGGGTGGCTACATAAGGTAAGAGTTTTTCTTTTTTGAGTTGAACATAGACAACCTTTATGATATAATCATCCGGTAATCTTCTCTTGTATCCCTTTTAGTTAGGAGGATATGAGGGACATAAACAGAGATATAAACAAGAGTATGTTTGTATCATTAAAATGGAGAATAACATGGATAGAATTATAGAAATATCAGATTTTCTTGCGCCTGAGCTGGATGTATATGCACGGTTAACGGAGGTTCAGCTGTTAAACAGAGAGTATCCTGAAAAAGGTCTGTTTATTGCAGAGAGCCCTAAGGTTATAAAGAGAGCTCTTGATGCAGGGTATGAGCCGATATCATGCCTTATGGAAAAAAGACATATTGATGGCGAGGGTAAAGAAATTCTCGCAATGATAAAGGACGTACCTGTTTTTTGTGCGGAATTCGATGTGCTGACACAGTTGACGGGATTCAAGCTTACCAGGGGTATGCTCTGTGCCATGAAACGGAAGCCACCGGTCGATGTGAAGGAAATCTGTGAAAACAAACGAAGAATAGTTGTCCTCGATAAGGTTATGAATCCGACCAATGTAGGAGCCATAATCCGGTCAGCTGCGGCTCTCGGAATGGATGCGGTGCTTCTCACACCGGGGTGCTCCGATCCTCTGTACAGACGTGCGGCAAGAGTGAGTATGGGTACGGTATTTCAGATAGACTGGGCATTTCTGCAGGAAGACAGCCTGGATGAAATAAAATCCCTTGGTTTTAAAACTGTGGCTATGGCGCTTAAGGATAATTCCCTTTCTATCGATGACCCGAGGCTGGCAGAGGAAGATAAGCTGGCTATAATTATGGGAACGGAAGGGGACGGACTTTCGGATAAAACCATCGCTGACTGCGATTTTACCGTTAAAATACCGATGTATCACGGGGTTGATTCGCTTAATGTTGCCGCCGCTTCCGCTGTGGCCTTTTATCAGCTCGGCAGATAAAAAATATGAAAGAGTATTATTATGGAATTCAATGAAAAAATACAGCAACTGAGAAAGCAAAGCGGTCTCACTCAGGAAGAGCTGGCAGAAGCACTTTTTGTTTCCCGTACCGCTGTTTCGAAGTGGGAATCGGGCAGAGGCTATCCGAATATAGAATCACTGAAAGCTATAGCAAAATTTTTCGGAGTAACGGTTGATGAGCTTCTGTCGGGTGAGGAACTGCTTACCATATCCGAAGAGGACAGCAGAAAAAAAGATGGATATTTCCGTGACCTTGTATCAGGGCTTCTCGATATTGGTGCTGTGGTGCTTCTTTTTCTGCCGTTTTTCGGACAGGATTCAGAGGGTGCTGTGCAGAGCGTTTCTCTTTTGTCACTGACAGGTGTAGCGGATTATCTGAAAACAATTTATTATATTACGGTGGGCGGAACCGTCGCAGTGGGAGTGCTTGCTCTCGCATTTCAGAACAGTGAGAAAGCCTTCTGGATAAACAATAAAAGTAAAATTTCATTGCTTGTGAATTTCGCAGGTGTTTTTCTGTTTGTTATAAGTCAGCAGCCGTATGCGGCAGTTTTTCTTATGATTTTCCTTATAATCAAGGTAGCGATACTTATAAAATACAAATGATACGAAAGGTGTCACGTATGTGACGCCTTGTTTCTTGTGTGCTTTATTATCCAGCCTTATAATGTGCTCAGGCGAAAGCCGAATACAGAAAAAGGAAGGATAAGAAAATGAAAAAGAAAAATTATGTGAGCTCGGTTGCTTCACTGTTAATGCTTGCGGTATTTGTTTTATGGACATTGGCTGTCAGCTTCATTGATGTAAAAGCAATCGGTCCACTCGGTACAAGTGTAGGTTTTGCAGCTATTAATGCATTTGTACATGAACTGACAGGGGTGAATATGTATCTTTATCACCTTACGGACTGGCTAGGCCTGGTACCGATTTTTGTTGCGGTGGGCTTCGCACTGCT
>CALCHE010000196.1 GCA_937901145.1 uncultured Clostridia bacterium | reverse complement strand
AAATGATAGTAGCCCACTGTGAGGTAAATGAGCTTCTCAGAGGCGGCTATATTCACGACGGTGAATATGCACGCACTCACGGACACAAGGGTATCTGCAGTGAAAGCGAATGGAAGCAGATAGAGCGTGACCTTAAATTAGTAGAGGAGACAGGCTGTGCCTATCACGTATGCCACATCTCCACCAAAGAAAGCGTGGAAATCATCCGTCAGGCGAAGAAAAGGGGAGTGAATGTCACCTGCGAGACAGGCCCTCATTACCTTATTCTCTGCGATGAAGATTTAAAAGAGGAAGGCCGCTTTAAAATGAATCCGCCCCTTCGCTCGAGTGAGGACAGAGATGCTCTTATCGAGGGTATCAAGGACGGCACTATCGATATGATAGCCACCGACCACGCACCCCATTCCGCTGAGGAAAAAGGAAAGGGTCTTGCAGGCAGTATGATGGGTGTAGTCGGTATCGAAACTGCATTTCCTCTGCTTTATACACATCTCGTTTTAAAGGGTATAATTACTCTGGAAAAGCTCATTGAGCTTCTGGCTGTAAATCCCCGTAAGCGTTTCGGTATCTCAGGCGGTACGGACGAGGGTGAAAGTGCAGACTTCACCGTGGTTGACCTTGATGCCGAATATACCGTCGACAGTGCTGACTTTTACTCTATGGGTAAGGCTACTCCCTTCGAGGGCTATAGAGTAAAGGGAAAGATTATACACACCTTCCTTAAGGGCGAAAAGATATTTTAAAATAGGAGAGAGAAAATGACACAGGGTATTTATGAAGTTCTGAAAAATGAACAGCTTACTTCCACTGTCTTCCGTATGGTGCTCAAGGGTGACACCTCAGCACTCGTAAGACCGGGACAGTTCGTAAATTTACTTGTCGAAGGCTGTTATCTGAGAAGACCTATCTCAGTTTACGACTGGGACGAAAATACAGTAACCATCATCTACAAGGTAGTAGGTGAGGGCACGGAAAAAATGAGCAAGTGGCAGGAAGGGTACGAATGTGACATCCTCGTAGGCCTCGGCAACGGCTTCGACACCTCAAAAAGCGGAGACAGACCTCTTCTCATCGGCGGCGGTGTAGGTGTACCTCCTCTCTACGGACTTTGTAAAAGACTCGTAGCAGAGGGTAAAAAGCCCACAGTTATTCTCGGCTTCAATGAGGAAAGTGAAATCTTCTGCAAAGAAGAGTTTTCCGCTCTCTGTGACACAGTAATTACCACCGTGGACGGCTCTGTAGGCGTAAAGGGCTTCGTAACCGATGCTATGAAGGATATGGAATACAGCTTCTTCTATACCTGCGGTCCTATGCCTATGTTTAAGGCGATAGAAAAAACAGCAGTAGGCTCAGGCGAATACAGCTTCGAGGAAAGAATGGGCTGCGGCTTCGGTGCCTGTATGGGATGCAGCTGTAAAACCAAATACGGAAACAAAAGAATCTGCAAGGACGGCCCCGTTCTGGAAAGGGAGGAAATAATATGGTAAATACTAAGGTTGACCTTTTAGGTATCACACTCGATAATCCTGTTATTCCTGCCTCAGGCACCTTCGGCTTCGGCTATGAATTTGCAGAGCTTTATGATATCAACTGTCTCGGCTCCTTCTCATTTAAAGGTACAACACTTGAAGGCCGTTTCGGTAACCCTACACCCCGAATCGCCGAATGTCCTCAGGGTATGATTAACTCCGTGGGTCTTCAGAATCCCGGTGTACATAAGGTGATTTCAGAGGAACTCCCCAAACTTAAGAAAGTATTCAGTAAAAAGGTTATCGCTAATGTAGGCGGCTTCGCTCTGGACGAATATCAGGAGTGCGCCCGTCTTCTGGATGCTGAGGAGCAGGTAGGTATACTCGAAATCAATATCAGCTGTCCTAATCTTCACGCAGGCGGTGTGAATTTCGGTACAGATGCTAAAAATGCTGCCGCTGTTATCGAGGCAGTAAAGAAGGTAACCAAAAAGCCCGTAATGGCTAAGCTTACCCCCAATGTAACGGATATAACTGAGATCGCTCTCGCCTGTGAAGCAGCAGGAGCAGACGGTATCAGTATGATAAACACACTTCTCGGTATGAGAATCGACCTTAAAACGAAGAAGCCTGTAATTGCCAATAAAATGGGCGGCTTCTCAGGCCCTGCAATAATGCCTGTAGCTCTTCGTATGGTATATCAGGTATATGAAAAGGTAAATGTACCCATCGTGGGTATGGGCGGTATTTCGAAGGCAGAGGATGTCATCGAAATGATGCTCGCAGGTGCCACAGCCGTACAGGTCGGAGCCGCTAACTTAGTAAATCCCTTTGCCTGCCGTGATATTATAAACGATTTACCTAAGGCAATGGAAAAATATAACATATCATCATTAAAAGAAATTATCGGAGGTGCTCACTAATGGGTAGAGATGTTATTATCGCATGTGATTTCAGCAGTAAGCAGGAGGTTCTTTCCTTCCTTGACAAATTTCAGGGTAAAAAGCCTTTTGTAAAAATCGGTATGGAGCTTTACTATGCTGAAGGTCCCTCGATCGTAAAAGAAATCAAAGAAAGAGGCCACAAGATTTTCCTTGACCTCAAGCTTCACGATATTCCCAATACAGTAAAAAAATCAATGGCAGTGCTTTCAAGACTCGATGTAGACATCTGTAATCTTCACGCAGGCGGAACCAAGAGAATGATGGAGGCCGCTCTCGAGGGTCTTACAAGACCTGACGGCACACGTCCTCTTCTCATCGCTGTTACACAGCTTACCTCTACCGATCAGGAGAGCATGGAAAACGATCTTCTTATCAAAGAGCCCATCGACAAGGTAGTTATGCACTATGCAAAGAACGCCGCTGATGCAGGCTTAGACGGTGTGGTATGCTCACCTCTCGAGGCACAGAAGGTACACGACACCTGCGGCAAGGACTTCCTTACCATCACTCCCGGTGTACGCTTCGCTGACGGTGACATCGGTGACCAGAAGAGAGTTATGACTCCCGCTGAGGCAAACAGAATCGGCTCTGACTACATCGTAGTAGGCAGACCTATCACAGCAGCAGAGGATCCCGTAGCTGCTTATGAAAGATGTCTTAACGAGTTTGTAGGCTGATAAAGATTTAGTAATTATAAAACGAAAGGATAGATTTACAATGAAAAAATTAATCGCAAAAGACTTACTCTCCATCGGTGCTGTTTTCCTTCGCCCCGAAGATCCCTTCACCTGGGCAAGCGGAATCAAAAGCCCCATCTACTGTGACAACAGACTTACTCTCACTTCTCCTCAGGTAAGAACAGACGTTGAAACAGGTCTTGCTAAAACTATTCTTAAATATTATCCCGACTGTGAGGTTGTTATGGGTACCTCTACAGCAGGTATCGCTCACGCTGCTATCGTCGGTCACATTCTCGGTCTTCCTATGGGCTATGTAAGAAGCGGCCACAAGGATCACGGCAGAGGAAATCAGATCGAGGGCAAACTCGAAAAGGGCCAGAAGGTAGTTGTTGTGGAGGATCTTATCTCCACAGGCGGCAGTGTTCTCGAGGTAGTTGAGGTTCTCCGTGAGGCAGGTGCAGAGGTTCTCGGTATCGCATCTATCTTTACATACGGTATGAAAAAGGGTATCGACAGAATGGCAGCTGCAAATGTTATCAATTACAGCCTTTCAAACCTTGATGCAGTAGCAGAGGTAGCTGCTGAAGAAGGCTACATCAAGCAGGAGGACATCGCACGTCTTCTTAAGTTCAGAGATAATCCGTCCGATGAAAGTTGGATAGGAGGCACAAAATAAATGAGAAGTCTTATAAATATTCTTGACCTTTCAGTTGAAGAGATAGATAAGTTACTCGACACTGCCGATGATATCATCTCTAACCGTGAAAAGTACAGTGAGGTTTGTCACGGCAAAAAGCTCGCAACTCTTTTCTTCGAGCCCTCTACACGTACAAGACTCAGCTTCGAGGCTGCTATGTATGAGCTCGGCGGTAATGTTTTAGGTTTTTCTGCTGCCGCTTCCTCATCAGCTTCCAAGGGCGAAAGCGTAGCCGATACTACCCGTATGGCATGCTGCTATGCAGACATCATCGCTATGCGTCATCCTAAGGAGGGTGCTCCCTTCGTAGCCTCCAAGGTTTCCTCCGTTCCCGTAGTAAATGCAGGTGACGGCGGTCATAACCATCCCACACAGACCCTCACTGACCTTCTTACCATCCGCCGTAAAAAGGGCAGACTCAATAACTTCACCATCGGCTTCTGCGGTGACCTTAAATTCGGCAGAACAGTTCACTCTCTTATCACCGCTCTGGCAAGATATGAGGGCATCAAAATCGTTCTTATCTCACCCGATGAGCTTAAGCTTCCTTCTTATGTTAAAAAGGATGTTCTTAAAAAGCAGGGTATCGAATATGTTCAGACTACTGACCTGGAAGCTGTTCTTCCCGAGCTTGATGTGCTTTATATGACACGTGTTCAGCAGGAACGCTTCTTCAGTGAGGAGGAATATATCCGCCTTCGTGACAGCTATATTCTTAACCGTAAAAAGCTCGACAATGCTAAGGAAGACCTTATCATTCTTCATCCTCTGCCCCGAGTTAATGAGATTTCCACCGATGTGGACGATGATCCCAGAGCCTGCTATTTCGAACAGGCACTCTGCGGTAAGTTTGTACGTATGGCTCTTATTATGGAGCTTTTAGGCATCCATCTTGACTGAAAGGGGAGTAAAGAATGAATATTGATTCTATTAAAAACGGCATCGTTATCGATCATATCAAAGCCGGTAACGCTATGAGAATTTATAATCTTTTAGGCTTTGATGAGCTTGAATGCAGTATTGCTATCATAAAGAATGTAAGCAGTAAGAAAATGGGTAAAAAGGATATAATCAAAATCGACAGCAACATCGACATCAACCTCGAGGCTCTCGGATATATCGACCCCGACATCACCATTGATGTTATCAAGGACAGCAAGCTCGTGGAGAAAAGACACGTAGACCTGCCCGAAACCTTACACGGAGTACTCCGCTGTAAAAATCCCCGTTGCATCACCTCCGTAGAGCAGGAGCTCAGCCAGGAATTCACTCTTACCGACAGAGAAAAGAGAGTTTACCGCTGTATCTACTGCGAAGCACAGGCAAATTAAATACAGAATTGCGCTGAAAAGTGATATAACATAAAATTACTACCCGCCAGAAAAGGTGGGTAGTTTTTTTGTAAACATATTGATTTTTCCATTTCTTTTGTGTTAAAGTGAAGATGCTACATTTTATTAATCGAATAATTTCCGTAATAGGGACACAACACTATGTAAAAAAGTGTGACTCTGTCTTTTCATTCCTATTGCGGGTTTATTGACAAAAGTGTAGCAGCTTGAGATGCATTTTTTGTGCGTCCCGAGCGGCGCACTTTTTATTTTTCAAAGTGCATCTTATGAAAAAACAAAAAAGGAGAGTTAAAATGGAAGACTTATTTAATCTGGCATTATTTTTTCCGATTATCGGAGTTTTAGAAGTTTTATGTATAGTATTTTCTATACTCTTTATGCACTACTCGGCTAAGCACAGAAATTATCAGCTTTCTTTGGGCTGGTATATCTGCGGAGTGCTGTTCGGATTCTGGACTCTTATTATTTTTCTTATCAAGAGAAAGGATTTCCCAGGAGAGAAAACCAAGGTATGCTATCAGTGCGGACGAAAATTCCCTGACACCTTTCAGATGTGTACGAACTGTCTTATTGATCTTCCCGAAATTAATGGCGAAGAAAAGAAAAAAGAGGAAAAGCTCAGCAAGATTTTTGGTGCGTTAATAATAGTCACATTCATCGCTACCGTAATTACAGGCATTATTTTCGGTGCTGCAGTGTTTAAGGACTTCGATGAGCTTCTGGATATGACCGACAGAATAGCCGTAAATGAGCTGTATTACGATAAAAAAGGAAACAGCTATGAGGATGATAAGGAGGTTCTTCTTTACGACGAAAAAGGAAGAATTTACACCTATACAGAAGTCGAAATAACCAATGAAGAAGACGAATTATTATCTTATACAGACTATTATTTTGTCCGTGATGACGGTGAGAAGTATTCTTCTTATGATTGCTATGTAACTGAGGACGGTTGGTTTTATTGTGATAAGGGAGGCTTTCTCGAACCCTTCGAGGAGGATACATCTTCGATGAATGAGGAAGAACTCGATGCTTATTATCAGAAACAGCTGGAAAACAGTAATTCTGAATACAGATACTACAACTATCCTTACACAGATAAGGAGGGTACTATTTATTACAATGGTACGGAAGCCTCGTGGAACGAAAAGGGCGAGCTTATCACAGCGGAAAATGACCCTACCGTAAATAAATAAAAAACCGGCAGGTGAAAAAATGTATATAACATTAAAAAACTACGCAAGCTCTAAAATGCTTATCTCTCTCGGTAATCAGAAAATTACCGTAAATCCCGAATCTTCCGTGGATGTTTTTCACTCGGGGGGTAAGCTGGAATTTGAAGCGCAGCTTAATGCTTTCGATGAGCTTTTAGAGGGAATAGACGAAATCGATGAAAATGATAAAAACGACAGCTTCAAGGACAGGATACTGACGAAGCTTACTAAAAAATTCTTTAAAAAGGTTACGGAGGGTGTCCTTAATCTTTCTGTAAAATATGAGGTTAACCTTGCCGACTGTCAGAGTCCCGTTATCAATTTATTTGAGGGGGCGTATTCTCTTTTTGACGGTAAACTGGCTGATGCCTTCGATATGCCTTTTATAGCAATGGCTTTCTGCCGTGCTGAAACAGAATTCGGTCAGATTAAAGTTGCGGATGTGAATGCACTGAACCGTAAAAAATATCTTAAGCTCTGGAGAAATATACTGCTCTTTGTTAACTGGGGATTTTTCCTCGATTTGTTTTTCTTTGTTCCCGAATACCTTATCGCAAAGATTTTTTCTTCGCATCTTTTCATTAAAAGGATATTAGTCTCTCTTTATAAAAAGCTACCCATGGAAAGAGAACGTATTTTAGCTGATAAGGAACAGAAATACGAAGAGGAACCTGCAGGCTGTTTCACATATCTGCTCAAAGGGATAATTATTCTCGTTGCTGTTTTCGGTATACTGTTATGGATAGGCTCAGGCGACCCTGATGTTATAATCAGTGAGGATTTCAGCATGGTTGTCTGCTTCGATGAAACCTTCGTAAAAATCGACGGCGGTCTGCCTTCTGATGCCGAGGATGTATTTTTAGAGGACTATACGGCTTACTATCCCTTGGCTGAGGGCGGATACGATACGGATAATTACTACTGCCGTATTTATGAAACGCCTGACGGTACCCGTTATATGTGGATAAAGGATGACTGTGCCGATGTCGAAAGCTCCTTTAAGGAATATGACGACTATGAAAATCCCTTGGTATATAAATCCGTAGGAGAACAGGAATAATAGTAAAACTCACAGGGATCATACCTTGTGAGTTTTTTTGTCTTTGTTTTTGTATTCGTATTTGTATTTGTATTTTTATTTTCATTTGTTTTATCATTTTTCTTTTTATTTTCTTTATTCTTTTCTTTTGTTACAAAACGATGCAAAGATATGCAAATGCATCCAAATGCATAAAAAAAGAGGCGGAATCTCACCGCCTCGGTTTTATTAATCTGTGCATAACCGCTTTGTGTATCTTCTGAAAGGAGAGGTTTTACCCGAAAAAGTCCTTCAGCAGATCTGCCATCGGATTATCGTTTTCTTCCTTTTTCTTGGCTGTCTGCTGCTTTTTCATATAGTTCATAACATCGAACTTATTTGCACCGGCACTTTCCTTTCTCTTGTTAAAATCGGAAAGTCTCTCTCTGTAGCCGCAGACACAGACGAACATTTTCTTGTCGCCCTCACCGCGAAGCTCTAACTTCTTATGGCAGTCGGGACAGCGTGCATTTGTCACCTGGGTAAGACCCTTTCTGTAGCCGCATTCTCTGTCCTGGCAGATGAGCATTTTGCCTTTTTTACCGTTGACCTCGAGCAGATACTTACCGCAGACGGGACATTTGTCCTTGGTAGCGTTATCGTGGGTGTACTGAGCGTTACTGGTAATTACCATGGAGACAAGAGAAGTAGAATAGTCTCTCATCTGACCGATGAATTTCTTCATATTCGCCGTACCCTTACTGATATTCTGCAGCTCCTGCTCCCATTTGGCGGTGAGTTCTGCAGACTTAAGATCGGGAGGAACGATTTTAATGAGCTGCTTACCTTTGGCTGTGGGGTGAATTTCCTTGCCTACACGCTCAATGGAGAAGTTATCGAAGAGCTTTTCGATGATGTCAGCTCTGGTGGCAGGAGTACCAAGACCACTGGTAGTGCGGATAACAGCCTGTAAATTTTTGTCTTCTATCTGCTTTACGGGATTTTCCATAGCAGAAAGGAGAGTAGCTTCGGTGTAACGTGCGGGTGGTCTCGTCTTTCCGTTTATGATTTTTGTATTCAGAAGGGGGAGGGACATACCCTCACGCAGAACGGGCAGATCCTGACTTTTGTTCTCTGCTTCCGTATCTTCTTCATCGTCGATGCTGTTTCCGTAAAATTCCTTCCAGCCGACCTTTACCGGTGTGGTGCCCTTAGCATGGAAAGAGTGACCTTCGATGTCGATAAGCACCTTAACCTCGTCATATTCATAGGGTTCGGACAGAACTGCCATAAATCTTCTTACGACCAGATCATAAATGTTTCTTTCGTCGAATGAAAGCTTGGCGAGATTAGGCGACTGCTCTGTGGGTATAATGGCGTGGTGGTCGCTGACCTTTGCATTATTGACGATATATTTTGTTTCTATCTTGCCTCGGGCGAGCTTCATCGCCTGCTGCTGATAGGGGCCTACTGCCATGGCGCGGAGTCTTTCGGGGATGGTTGCCACGATGTCATCGGTGATATATCTCGAATCCGTACGGGGGTAGGTGAGTACCTTGTGGTATTCGTAAAGGCTCTGCATAAAAGCGAGGGTCTGCTTTGCCGAATAGCCGTATTTTTTATTGGCATCTCTCTGTAATTCCGTCAGATCGTAGGCGGCAGGGGGTGCCTTTTTCTTTAAGGACTTTTCTAATTTTTTTACAGTTCCGTTTTTACCCTTTATGCTCTCTGCGATTTTCTCGGTAAAGGCTCTGTCAGAAAAACGGGTATTGTTTTTGCTGTCACGGAAGGTGGCATTAAAGCCTTTGAAAACAGCCTGAACCGAGAAGTAATCCTTCGGCTGGAAAGCCTGTATCTCTTCCTCTCTCTGAACGATGAGGGCGAGAGTGGGAGTCTGAACACGGCCGGCTGAAAGAGAAGCATTATATTTGCAGGTGAGGGCACGAGTGACATTGAGGCCTACGAGCCAGTCAGCCTCAGCTCTCGCCTGAGCGGAGTAGTAGAGATTATCGTAGTCCTTGGCAGGTTTGAGGTTGGCGAAACCTTCCTTTATAGCCTTGTCAGTCTGAGAGGAAATCCACAGACGGTAGGTGGGCTTTTTCCAGTGCGCCTTCATCATAATCCATCGGGCCACCAGCTCACCTTCACGGCCTGCATCGGTGGCGATAACGAGAGAGGACACATCGGGACGCTTCATAAGAGCGGAAACGGCTCTGTACTGCTTTGAGGTCTGCTTGATGATGACCAGCTTCATTTTATCGGGAAGCATCGGAAGGTCCTCAAGCTCCCATCTTTTGTATTTTTCATCATAGGCGTCAGGGTCAGCCAGGGTGACAAGATGGCCGAGCGCCCAGGTGATTATGTATTTCTGCCCGATGATGCAGCCGTCACCCTTCTGATGACAGCCGAGTACACGAGCTATGTCTCTGGCGACGGAAGGCTTTTCTGCCAGAACGAGAGTTTTATCCATTTTATTATCTCCTTATTTTATGATTGAAAGACAGCAGTTTTCTGTGTCGAAGCTTTCTGCGATTACCTTTTCCACATCTTCCTTTGTAATGCTTCTGTAGAGCTCCACAGTGTCGAAAAGACCGTATCCGTTAAAGTAGGCATCGATGATATTATTGGCCATATCGTCCACATCGTTGAAGGCTAAAACAGCCATACCGTACATCTTTTTTAGGGAAACGGTGAAATCCTCGGTGCTGATGCCCTGTGCTTTTATCTCCTCGATTTTTCCGATAAGAGCATCTCTTACCTGCTCAGGCTCAGTGCTTTCACCCATAAACAGCGGTGCGGCGAAGCCTCTTCCGACGAAATATTCCTTGCTGAAGGAGGGGTTGATAAGCCCCTTTTCCATCAGCTCACTGTATAAGGGAGAAACCTTGCCCGCGATAATGTCCATAGCAAGATTAACCGTGAGAGCTTTCTTTGCCGAGGGAACAGCTGTGTCGGGATTTTCCTTGAAGCCGAGAGCAAATTTCGGCATATCCACACCCATTTCCTCTTCGATAAGCTTCTGCTCTACTGCTTTCGGCTCTTCGGGAATAATCTGCTCGAACTTAACGGGAGCCTCAGGCTTTATAACCCTATCGACTATGCTTAAAACTGTTTCCTTATTGACATTACCTACCACAGCCAGAGCCATATTGCTGAGATTATAAAAAGTGTTATAGCAGCTGTAGAGAAGGTCGGCATTTATCTGTGCGATTGATTCGATAGTGCCTGCGATGTCTATTCTTACAGGGTTATTGCTGTACATACCTCTGAGAAGGTTGAAAAGCACCTGCCAGTCGGGACTGTCCTGATACATTCTGATTTCCTGCCCGATAATGCCCTGTTCCTTCTGTACGGTTTCCTCGGTGAAGTAGGGGGCTTTTACGAAGTCTAAAAGTATTTCGAGATTTTTCTCGAACTCACCCGAGCACTGGAAAAGATAGCAGGTACGGTCGAAGCTGGTGTAAGCATTTGCATTAGCTCCTGTTTCTGCGAAGCGCGTGAAAGCATCCAGCTCCTCACTTTCGAAAAGCTTATGCTCGAGGAAGTGGGCTATGCCCTCGGGAACGGAGGTGTATTCCTTTTCATTTTCCAGCTTGAAGCAGGTATCTACTGAGCCGTACTTTGTGCCGAAAATGGCATAAGCACCCGAATAGTCGGGCTTTTCCATTACAAATATCTTGAGTCCTGAAGAATGGTCGATTTCATAATATTCTTCATTTAAAAGCTCGTTTCTGACGGTTTTGCAGCTCATTATTCTTCCTCCTTTTCGCTTTCTAAAATAAAGACAGTATCTTCTGTTACCATAGTGGCGGCTATGATTATTTCCTCACGGCTGACGGCATTTATTTCCTCTATGAAGCTTTCGGGTGTTCTGAAAAGTCCGTTTGTGCTCTGTGAGGTCATCCAGTGGTCTAAAGTCATAATGCTGTCATCCACAGAGGAGAGCGTATCGGTAATGCTCTTTTTCGCGTTTTCGATTATCTCATCGGTGAAGTTGCCTTTTCTTACCTCGTTAAGCTCGTTTCTTATGGCATCGAGAGCCTTGAGTGCGTTTTCAGTTTCCACACCGCTCTGAACTACGATAAGTCCCTTGTGATTGACGAGGGAGGCACTGCAGTAGTAGCAAAGACTCATCTTTTCTCTTACATTCATAAAAAGCTTAGAGAAGGTTCCGCTGCCGAAAATGGCACACATAACCTTAATGGCGGCATAGTTATCGTAGTCGTAGGTCATACCCGCTCTCATACCGATAACGAGCTTACCCTGCTTTACCTTCTGCTTTTCTTTTACGGTTCTGCTTTCGTAGGCTTCGGTGAGAAATTCTGTATGGAGCTCTGTTATGGCTTTTTTGTCTCTGGCTAAAGAATCAAAAAGAGCAGTGAATATTTTTTCTGTTCTCTTTTCGTCGATATTACCCGTGACATTGATCTGAACAGGGCAGGAGAAGAGCAGCTTTTTCCAGGCTTCCATAAGCTCCTTTCCTGTAATCTTTTCTATATCCTCTGCCTTGCCGTACTGACTGATGCCGTATGCTTCGTCGCGGCACATTTCTTCTGTCATTCTGTCGAGGGCGTAAAGACGCTTTTCATCCTTTCTGCTTTCGATTTTTTCGATGAGCAGTCTCTTTTCTCTTTGTACATTTTCTTCCTTGAAGCCTTCGGGTGTAATGTCGGGTTTGAAAAGACAGGTACACAGGAGCTTTACTCCTTCCTCCCATACCTTATCGTTGCCGAGAGCGAATCTGTCATCGAGACACAGAAGGGAGAGAGACAGCACCTGCACCTCTCCGATTTTGGTTACGGAAGGGGAGATAGCGGCACCGTAAAGTGAAGCCAGACGGCGGTTCATACTTATGAGGCTGTCGTAGCTTTTGTTTGTACGTGCGAGAAGATGGATGAGAAGAGCATTCGTTGCCGCATCTTCGGAAAGGGGTGTGAGAAGATTTACGGTAACTACTGAATTTTTGAATTTGGCGGTCTTATGAGTGCAGAGTCTGACACCGTCGCTTATTTCTTTTATGTTCATTTTTTTGTCCTCCTGAAAGGGTTAACTGAATGTATACTTTACTATTGTATCATAAAACTATATAACTATGCAAACGTTACAGAGAAAAAATATCTGCTTTGAAAAAATATATCGGTGTCGGTTGTATTATCTTTGACAGGGAAAGGAGGAATGTTAATATTCATTTAAAGGTATATTAAAGTTTGACTGTTATACTTTGTATACTTTTTGCCGTGGAGTGGATTTTGTTCGTCAAAATAACCATTATATTCTTTTTGCGCACTTTAAAGCAGTAAAATATTAAGGCTTAGAAGAATTTATGGTGATTTTCAACAATGTCTATTCCTACAAAAAAGAACCCTGAATGCTCATAAATAATGCCGGAAATGTCAAAAAAGCCCTTATAAATTTTTAATAAATAAAAAATTATCTAAAAAATTTGTAGTTTTATATTGCAAAATGCCGATAAATTGTGTAAAATGGTTAAAGTGACAATAGTCAAAATATCCAATTAACATAATTTTAAGGTTGGGAGGACATTAAAAATGTCTAACAGATTATTTCAGGGTATTATTCATCAGATGAAGGATGCTATCGACCGCACCATAGGTGTTATCGATAATGCAGGTACTGTTATATGCTGCAGCGATTTAGGCCGTATAGGTGAAGCTGGCTTTGCCGATGCCAAAGAAGTTTTTGCTTCTGCCGATGTAAAGGTAATCGGTGACAAAACCTTCTTCGTTATCGCATCACAGACTCATCCCGACAGCGCTATTTTCGTTGACGGTAATGATGAAGCTGCCGCAAACTATGCCAAGCTTATCGCTATTTCTCTCGGCGGTATCAAACAGTATTACGATGTGAAGTTCGACCGCAGCAACTTCATTAAAAATGTTATTCTTGACAATATTCTTCAGGGAGACATTTACCTTAAAACCCGTGAGCTCGGGTTCAACAATGAGGTTTCCCGCTGTGTTCTTCTCATAAGAACTGCCGAAAGAACCGAAATTTCTGTCAGCGAGTCCATCCAGAACCTTTTCCCCGATAAAAATAAAGATTTCGTTATAAACATTAACGAAACTGACATAGCTCTCGTCAAAGAGGTGCGCGCAGGCAACGAAATCAAAGACCTTGAGAAGCTTGCCAGAAGCATCGTTGACTCTTTACATACCGAATATTACATCAATTCCATCATCGGTATCGGTACCATCGTTACAGGTATCAAGGAGCTTCCCCGTTCCTTCAAAGAGTCTCAGATCGCTCTGGAGGTAGGTAAGGTATTTGATACGGAAAAAACTATCGTCACTTATGAAAACCTCGGTATTGCCAGACTTATATATCAGCTTCCCACTACTCTGTGCGAAATGTTCCTTAAGGAAATTTTCAAAAAGGGCTCTATAGTGGGTCTCGATCACGAAACTCTTTTTACTATTCAGAAGTTCTTCGAAAACAACCTCAATGTTTCCGAGACCTCCAGAAAGCTTTTCGTGCACAGAAATACTCTCGTTTACCGACTTGAGAAAATCAAAAAGCTCACAGGCCTCGACCTGAGAGAGTTTGACGATGCCATCGTATTCAAAGTAGCACTTATGGTTAAAAAATATCTTGATGCAAAGCCTATCAAGTATTAATTTAAATGTTGCCTTCTGTGTCCTGAGGACATAGCTCGGGCACAGTATCTGCAAGTAAGAGCCGTCACTATTTTCCGAATATTGACGGCTATAAATAAGATTACGGATTTACGGGAGTGTGTATATTTCTTCCCGAAACGAATTCAGACTTAAGAAAGAGACGGAATATGATAGAATTTAAAAATGTTTCAATGAAATACAAAACCAACGGTGCTGTCGCTCTTGACAATGTCAGCGTAAAAATCGACGACGGCGAATTTGTTTTTATCGTTGGTGCTTCAGGTGCAGGTAAAAGCTCCTTCCTCAATGTTATTATGGGACAGGAAAAGGTTGACTCCGGTATCGTCAGAGTCGGCCCCTATAATCTTGCTTCAATCAGAAGAAGAGCTCTGCCTTATTTAAGACGTATGCTCGGTATCGTTTTTCAGGATTTCAGACTTATCCCGAAAATGACCGTTTATGATAATGTAGCTTTCGCTCTTCGTGTTATCGGTATGGGTGATAAAAAGATTACCAAAAGAGTGCGCTATGTACTTAAGCTCGTTGACCTTACTGATAAGGCAAACGATTTCCCTCATCAGCTTTCACAGGGTGAGCGTCAGCGTGTGGCTATTGCCAGAGCTCTGGTAAATAACCCTGCTGTTATCATCGCCGATGAGCCTACAGGTAACCTTGACCCCATTCTTTCTAACGACATTATGAGCCTTTTCGATAAAATCAATGCTCTCGGTGCTACTGTCGTAGTTGTTACTCACGACCTTGAGCTTGTTCATCAGTTCGATCACCGTATCGTAACCATCGAAAACGGCAGAGTAGTTTCCGATATTCCCTCCAAGTATAAAAAGGCAGAGGATATATCTCTCAGATTTACAGCTGAAAAATCTGAGGAAAAGACTGAAGAAAAGACTGAAGAAAAGGCTGAGGAAAAGGCTGAGGAATCAGCAGAGTCCGAGGAAAAGGAGGAGCAGGAAAATGGCTAAAAAAAGAAAGCACCGTTCAGGCGGTCTGAACACTAACTATCTGACCAAAATGGGCGCACGTAACATCGTCGCAAACCGCAGTATGTCCTTTTCATCCATAAGCGTGCTTACTGCCTGTCTTCTTCTTATCGGTGTTTCCGTTATGATTCTGGTAAATATCCAGAACCTTGTCAAAGACGTCGAAAATCAGAATGTCGTAGTAGCTTTCGTCAAAGAAGGCATTACCGATGAGGAGGTAGCCAAGGTAGGTACTGACCTTCAGGCTATTCCCGACGTTATTGCAGTTGAGTTCGTTTCAAAGGAAGCAGGCTATGAGGAGCAGCTCCGTGAATTCGGTGTTGACGAGCATCTTTTTGACGATGTTATCGAAAATCCTCTTCCTCATTCTTACCGTGTCTCTGTAAGTAATCTCGAGCAGTTCCAGACTACCCTCGCGGGAATCAAGGCAGTGGCTAATGTCGAATCTGTCCGTGAAAGTCAGGAGCTTGTAAATCAGATTTCTACTCTTCAGAACTCCATCACATCCATCTGCATAATTATTATCGCTGTTCTTGCCCTTGTTTCGATGTTTATTATTTCTAATACCATCCGTATAACAATGGTTTCAAGAAAAATTGACATACAGGTTATGAAATCCGTTGGCGCCACAAATACCTTTATATGCTGGCCCTTTATGATTGAGGGTGTCATTATCGGTCTTATTTCCGGTGTGCTTGCGGTTGTGCTCACCTTCGTTGTTGAAAAAATCGAGGGCGGAGCTATGGAGTCTCTTCTCTCCATGTTCGGCAGTGAGGCTGTTTCTCTTACCAATTATCTGCCTCTTCTCATCGTCTGCTATCTTTTCTCCGGTGTGATTATCAGTGCATTCGGCAGTATCATTTCCATCGGTAAATACCTTAAAAAGGAAGGCAGCGAAGCAAACGAAATGCTTTAAAGGTCCTGATTAAACCGAAAGATTTTCTCTCGGTTTAATCGTGTTTATAACGCATCATAATTTACAGGAGTATAACTATGAGCAAAAGATTTATTTCATTTATCTCTCTGTTGCTTGTTTTTATTATGGTTTTCACTCTTGATTCTTTGGCAGCCACTCAGGCTGAGCTCGAACAGCAGATAGCTCAGAATAACGCTCAGATCGCTCAGAATCAGGAAAAGCTGGACGAGCTTAAGGAGCAGAAGGCTGATCAGCAGCAGTATCTGGAGGCTCTCGAGGAGCAGATAAAGGCAGTGGAAAGCAAAGCCACTAATCTGCAGACACAGGTAGAGAGCATCGATACACAGATAAATAAGCTCGATAAGGAGCTGACTCAGCTCGGAAACGAAACCAAAGAAATCAATGAGGAAATAACTCAGACAGAGAAAAATATCACCGAAACAGGTGCAAATATAACAGAGAAAAGCGACACGCTTTCAGCTAAGCTCAGATCCGCTTATATTAACGGTAATCAGTCGGCTCTGAAAATCCTTATGGGTTCAAAGAGTCTGGCATCCTTCCTTACACGTCTGGAAATGATGAAGCGTACATCTGAGCAGGACAAAAAGGTTATTCTTGATTTTAAAGATCAGGTAACACAGCTTAAAAAGGATAAAAAGAAGCTCGAAAAGGATCGCGCAGAGCTGGCTGAAAAGGAAGCTGAAATCACCGTAAAAAAGGACGAACAGAAGGGTAAAAAGGCTGACCTTCTCGAAAAGCAGAAGGAATATGACAGCACTATGACCAATCTGGAGGGCCAGTACGGTGAAATCGAAAAGGTAATGGAGAGCATCGATAAGTCGAGCTCGGCATATAAAAAATATATCGATGAGCTTGAAGCGGCAAATGCTGCTGCCGATGCGGAAATCGACCGTATTCTTAAAGAGTATTATGCTACACAGAATCAGCAGAGTACTACCCGTCTTCCCGCTTCGAATGCCGCACCGGGTGAGTCCTATCAGGGCTCGGGCTCCTGGTATTGGCCTATCGGTAACACCTGGTGTTATATCAGCAGTAAGTTCGGCTACCGTGATGCGAATATTTCCGGCTGGTCCTTCCACGGCGGTATAGACCTTGCCGGCGGTAACGGTAAGCTTCACGGCGCACCTGTTTATGCTACGAGAGCCGGTTATGTCATCGCGGCTGTTACGAGCAATTCAGGTTACGGAATTTACGTTCTTATCGATCACGGTGACGGTTATTCCAGCCTTTACGCCCATATGTCGGCAAGATATGTGGAAGTGGGCAACTATGTAACACAGGGTCAGATGATAGGCAGGGTAGGTAACACAGGTAACTCCCGCGGTGCTCATCTTCATTTCGAAATCCGTTACTACGGAGAAAAGAAAGACCCCCTCAACTACGTTAAAAACCCTAACTGATAACTCTTTTTCTCATAATCATAGGAGTGATTAAATTTTGAATAGAAAGTTTTTATGTGTCATTCTTGCATTGGTGCTGGCAGTGACTCCGTTACTGTTTTCGGGTATCACAGCTATGGCTCTTCCCGCTGAAAAGGAGGAGCTCGAAGACAAGATTGACCGGATAGATGCGCAGATAGCCGCAAATAAGCAGAAGCTTGAATCCCTGAAGGGCAAAAAGGAAAAGCAGATGGAATATCTGGAAGCTCTCGAGGAGCAGATAGAAGCCGTCGAAAGCAAGGTTTCCGGTCTTCAGACACAGATAGAAAATATAGACAGTCAGGTTAAAAAGCTGAACAATGAGCTTAAGCAGCTCGATAACGAGATTACTGAAATAAACAGCGGTATTTCTCAGGCAGAGAAGGATATCGTCACTATGAACGAAAATATTACCTCTACCAGTGACCAGCTCGCGGCAAAGCTCCGTTCCTCCTATATAAACGGTAATGAGTCAGCACTGAAAATTCTGATGGGTTCTGACAGTCTGGCATCCTTCCTTACCCGTCTGGAAATGATGAAAAGAACATCCGAAAAGGATAAGAGTCTTATTTTGGGTTTCCGTGACAAGGTTACAAAGCTTAACAAAACCAAAGCCAAGCTCGAAAAGGATAAGGTTACCGTAACGGAAAAAATTACCGAGGCCAATGAAAAGAAGGCTCTTTCTCTGGAGAAAAAGGACGAGCTTAAAAAGAAACAGGCGGCATACGATGAAACTATGTCTGACCTTGAAAGCAAGTATTCCGAGGTAGAGAAAATTATCTCAGGCTTCGACAAATCCAGCGCAGAGTATAAAAAGTATATAACTGATCTTCAGCTCGAAAAAGCTGAAGCAGATGCTGAGATTGACCGTATTCTGAGCGAGTACTATGCTACTCAGACCACTCTTCCCGTGGCTAATAATGAGCCTACCACGACTCAGTCGGGAGGAAGTACAGCTACAACCAAACCTGCAGGACCTTCCTACACAGCGAAAGGAGACTGGCTGTGGCCTTTAGGTAACGCATCCTGCTACATCAGTAGTCCCTACGGCTACAGAAGTGCATCTATCAGCGGTAACTCCTTCCACGGCGGTACGGACATCGCAGGCGGCGGTATCAGCGGTAAGCCTGTTTATGCTTCCAGAGCCGGTAAGGTAATCACAGCCGTAACCTCAAACCGCGGCTACGGAATTTATGTGCTTATCGACCACGGTGACGGCTATTCCACTCTTTATGCACATATGTCATCACGTTACGTTTCAGCCGGTGACAATGTTTCAAAGGGTCAGATGATAGGCCGTGTCGGCAGTACAGGTAACTCGACGGGTCCCCATCTTCATTTCGAGGTAAGATATTACGGAGAAAAGAAGAACCCGATGAACTTTGTCAAAAAACCGTAAAAATCTGAAAACACGAGGGGTAGATTTCTATCCCTCTGCTTGTGTTTTATAAAGTATCTTTCACATTTAAGGAGATGAAAGCTTATGAATAAAAAAATATCTCTTGGTGTCGCAGTTTCTCTGTTTATTCTCGTTGCAGCTCTGGCTTCTGCCATAACTATGGGTGTGGTAGGGAAGGAATACAATTCCATTCTCAAGGGTCTGCCCGAAAAGATAGAAAGATATGAAATTCTCGATGAGCTTGACGATGTAATCAATAATAATTACTACGGTAAAAGTGAAGGTGCAGATCTCGAACAGGCTATTGCACAGGGATATGTAGAGGGCCTCGGTGACAAAAACTCCCTTTATATGACTGCGGACAGATACAAAGAATATCTTTCTGAGGTAAACGGTGATATGTTCGGTATCGGTGCTGAATATGTTAAAAGTAAAAACGGCTATATCGAAATCGTAAAGGTTTATGACGGTTCACCTGCAGAAAACAGCGGTCTGAAGGCAGGGGATGTAATCGTAGCCTTCGACGGAATCAGAATCGATGTAAATAACTACGATGAAATGGAAGCTAAGCTTGAGGGTGATAAGCTCACAAGCGTAAACATAATTTATAACCGTGACGGTACTGAAACCAATGTTACGGTAGTAAAGGGCTATGAAGCACAGTCTGTTTTTACAGGTGTTTATAACAGTGTGGGTTATATCGAAATTACCGATTTTTATCCCTCTACTGCAGAGCAGACCAAGCAGGCAATAGATAAATTCATCTCGTCGGATATTACCGCTGTAGTCGTTGACCTCAGAGGTAACACCAGCGGAAACTATGAACAGGCTATGAAAACACTCGATGTTTTTGTGCCTATGTCCGATGCTGAGAGAGGGGCAGCTACTGCTCTGGATGAAAACGGAAACACCGTAAAGGTTTTCACAACTACATCAGGTGAGGTTAATCTTCCCGTGGCAGTTCTCGTCAGCGGTGAAACTCAGAAGGCGGCGGAGCTTTTTGCCTGCAATATGAGAGATTTCAATAAAGGTATGATCTTCGGCTCGGGAAATACAAAGGGATCAGCTATGATGCAGGAAATTTTCGAGCTTTCCAAAGGAAGCGCCGTACTTCTCACTACAGGTATCATAATGCCCTATAAGAGTGAAAGCTTTAACGGTACAGGTGTTTCTCCCGATTATGTAACTGAGGAGTCTGCGAAAAGCGATGTACTCGAGCAGGATGCTCAGTTCCTTTATGCCGTTTCTGTTCTCAGAGGTGAACAGGCATAAATCATCGAAAAAAATATTCAGAGAAAGGAATGGTTGGCTGTGAGTGTAAAGGTCAGCGTGATAGTCGCAGTTCATAACGGCGGTGAAAACTTAAAAAAGACTCTCGACTGTCTACGAGGTCAGAGTCTGAAGGATATAGAAGTAATAATGGTTGATGCGCTTTCAACTGATACGACAGCAGATATAATGAAGGCATATACTCAGGACAGCCGTTTCCGTTTTTACTCTTTTGACAGTGAAAGCATTTCCGAAAGCCGAAATTTTGCTTTGGCTCAGGCAAAGGGCAGATATGTCGCTTTCGGTGACAGTAATGTTATATTTACCAAAAATCTTCTCAGAGAAATGTACGAAACAGCCCGTGAAAAAGATGCTGACCTGTGTGTTTCTCCCATGTCAAGCAGTGACATTTACGGCACACACGAATTTTCTTCTTCGAACATTCTTTCCAGAGAAAAGGTAACGGATAAGTTCGACACAAACCTTATCTGGAACCCTGCTGTAACCAATAAGCTTTTTAAAAGAGAGCGAATAGAGTCACTTTCTGCCGCTTTTGCACCCTACGGTAAGGCGAGAGAAGCTGCATTTTCTATTCCCTTCGCTTTCAGCAGTAATATCATTGTTTCCTGCTCCGGGTGCTCGGTTATTTATATGAATCCCGTCGAAAACGAAGGCGTTTCGGCGTTCCCTGTAGAGCAGTATCTCAGAGCCTACGAGTATATTATTTCACAGGCTGAGTCTGCCTTTGACACAGAAATCTCAAATGCTAAAAGTGACTTTGATAAAAAGGAGCTTAAAAAGCAGAAAATATGCTATATAGATCAGATTTATCATAAGGAGATAACGGTTCTGCTTTACAGCTATTACCGTCATTTCTGGTCTCTCGATGATGAAAAGATAAAAAACTATGCAAAGATTATAATGTCTCTTTATTCGCGACTTTCCAAATCGGGTAAAAGTCAGCTCAGAAAAAAGAACAAGGATATTTTCTACGGTGAAAAGCTTATCACCTCCCGAAAGGAAATGTCTGAAA
>CALCHE010000195.1 GCA_937901145.1 uncultured Clostridia bacterium | reverse complement strand
CGCCCTCACGGATTCTCATAGTTCTTCTGATTTCTTTGGGAATTACGACTCTGCCGAGGTCGTCTATACGACGGACTATTCCTGTTGCTTTCATATATATCTTTCTCTCCTCGCTGATTTCGTCGACGGGCGGATGATGTCCGCCCCTACGGCATAATTTTCAAATTGTGCTGTTAGTGTTTGTAAAAGGAAGGAAATTATACTGTATGAATTTACTTTTGAAAGTTGTTTTGATATAATGAAATGAAGGTGGTGAACAAAACGATGAGCGAACCTGTTTATTTTTCAAAAATTGAATTTATCGAAACCATTGGGTATGGAAATCCAGATAGTATAATACTGTTAAATTTACCAGAGCGCGAACTTTCTTACCAAGTTTTTAATTGGAAGCATCAATATCCTGCTATTCAAGGAATGGAAGTTGAAGAAAGGAATGGCAAACTACATTCATACGATACCTTGTATCCCGTAAAGTGGATTTCCTCTGAAAAAACAAATTTTAAACCATCTCTCTTCAAAGACGAAGATTATGAACAAGAAGTGATCTTCTCATATGGAATTAAATTAACAAAAAAACAAGTGGAAACTTTGCTTCCATTGTGTAACGCTCTTGATTTTGAGCCTTTTCGTAACAAAAAAATGATAATGGGTGAAGAAGGATATTGCGGTTATCGAGACGAAGTAAATATCAAATTCAGAGGAATGACAAATTCATATATTCCTTTGTTAGAGTTACAGATGGATTACTTTTATAACAATAAGCATATATGGCCAAGCGAAAAATTATATCGTCATATAATTAAAAACATATTTGATAAACAAAAAGAACTGAAGGGATGGTACACGCCTTACAGTGGATTTTCCTTGCCAATTTAAAATACACCTCAGAGCATTATTGCCCTGAGGTGTATTTTTTCACCACACTATGTACCCCAATGCAAAACCTATCAAACTCTGTCAATGATGTATGTAACGGGTCATCCTCACGGATTATCATAGTTCGGCAGATTTCTTTTCCATTATTCCCCCATAAAATTATTGCTATTTTTTCTACAATATAGTATAATTAATTGATTATACCCATTAAAATAGCATTACTACCCGTAAGGAGGCAGAAAAATGTTTGTAGATAAAGCAAAAATTTTTATAAAAGCAGGTAACGGCGGTAACGGAGCCGTAGCCTTTCACCGTGAAAAATTCGTAGCCGCAGGCGGTCCCGACGGCGGTGACGGAGGTAAGGGCGGTGACATCGTTTTTATGATTGATGATAACCTCTCTACTCTCAACGACTTCAAGTACAAGAGAAAATATAAGGCTCCCACAGGCGCTGACGGTCAGGGCGGAGGAAGAAACGGCAGAAAAGCCGAGGACCTGATTATCAAGGTTCCCCGAGGCACTGTTATCCGTGAAAGCGACAGCGGTGTAATTATGGCTGATATGTCTACTGACGAGCCCTTCGTAGCTGCCAAAGGCGGCAAGGGCGGCTGGGGTAACAGACACTTCGCCACAGCCACCAGACAGACTCCCCGTTTCGCCAAAGCAGGTATGCCCGGTGAGGAATGGGAGGTAACTCTCGAATTAAAGCTTCTGGCTGATGTAGGTCTTTTAGGCTTCCCTAATGTGGGTAAATCGAGCTTCATTTCCGTGGTAAGTCAGGCTAAGCCCATTATAGGCGACTACCATTTTACTACTATCACACCCGTTTTAGGCGTGGTATCCATGGGTGAAGGCTCATCCTTTGTCATCGCCGATATTCCCGGACTTATCGAGGGCGCAAGTGAAGGCATAGGTCTCGGTCACGAATTTCTGAGACACGTAGAGAGATGCCGTATGCTTCTCCACATCGTCGACGTAGCAGGCAGCGAAGGAAGAGACCCCGTAGAGGATTTCGAAAAAATCAACCTGGAGCTTGAACGCTTTAATCCTGATCTTGCCGAATGTCCTCAGATAGTAGCAGGTAATAAAATTGACCTTGCCACCGATGAGCAGAGAGAGTCTTTCAGAAAATACATCGAGAATAAAGGCTACACCTACTTCGAAATGTGTGCACCCATTTTAGAGGGTACTAAAGAAGTTATCGATGCTGTAGCAGCTAAGCTCGCTACTCTTCCCCCTGTAAAGAAATACGAAAAGGAAGAAATACCTCTCGAAACTCTCCTTAAAAAGCAGGACACAGGCTTTACTATCACCGTCGAAGAGGATGTCTACATCGTCGAAGCGCCTTTCCTTATCCGTATTCTCTGTCAGACAGACCTGGACGACTACGAATCCCTGCAGTATTTCCAGAGAGTCCTTATTTCCAGTGGCATTATCGATGCGCTTCGCGAAAAAGGCGTACAGGAAGGCGACATAGTAAGCATATATGACTTCGAATTTGAATTTATGAACTAAGGATTTATATAATATATGGAAAAATTAACCGCAGCAAAATGTGATGTAAATATGCTGAGTCCCCTTAATCTTGCCTTCATCGGCGACACAGTTTTCGATCTTTTTGTGAGAGAAAAATTGGTCTGCGAGGCTAACCGCCCCGTTAACAAGCTTCACAATAAAGCCTCCTCTATGGTAAAAGCATCCGCTCAGGCAAAGGCAGTAGAAAGAATAAGAGACAGACTCACCGAGCAGGAGCAGAGTGTTGTCCGCAGAGGCAGAAATGCCCACGTCAACCACAAGGCAAAAAATATGAGCGAGGCAGATTATCACCTCGCCACAGGGCTCGAGGCTCTTTTCGGTTATCTTTACCTTAAGGGTGAAACAGAAAGACTCAGTGAAATTTTCGAAATGATTACAGAGGAGGAAGAAGAATGAACAGTGCATTCGGTTCAAACGGCAGCAACGACGGCTTCTGGCTCATAAAAACTGCTGACAAAAAAGTAAATGTAAAGGGCGCCGCCTACCTTGACCTTATTCTTTGCGACAAAAAAGGAGAAATCAGCGGTAAGCTTTGGGACTACAACGAGCTTTCTCACGGAACATATCAGGCAGGTGATCTGGTAAAAATCAGAGGTACCGTAACTCAGTTTAACGGCAATGATCAGCTTCGTATCGACCGTATGAGAAAGGTTAACGAAACCGACGGTGTAGACATAGCAGACTTCGTTCCCACTGCAGAATACAGCGGTGAAATGATGCTCGGACAGATTATGAATATCATCGCCTCTGTAAAGGATGAGGAGCTAAAGCACCTCACCTTTGCTCTCGTCAAGGACAGAGAAGAAAAAATTCTCTTCTGGCCTGCCGCCTTCAAGCTTCATCACGCCATCAGAGGCGGTCTTTTGTACCACACTCTTTCCATTCTTAAGCTCTGTGAGGGTGTGTGCAGTATTTACCCCGCTGTGGACCGTGACCTTCTTATGTGCGGTGCTATAGTCCACGACCTTTGTAAAATCGATGAATTTGACATCAGTTCCGCCGGTCTTGTCACAGGTTATTCCGTAAAGGGTGAGCTTTTAGGCCATCTGGTTATGGGTGCGGTCAAAATCGAAGAAAAGGCAAAACAGCTCGGCATCGACGAGGAAAAGGCTATGCTTTTACAGCATATGGTTATTTCTCACCACGGTGAACCAGATTTCGGTGCAGCGGTAAGACCAATGTTCCTCGAAGCTGAAATTCTCAGCGAGCTCGACAAATTAGATGCCACAATCAATGAAATCACAAGTGCTACAGCCGACCTCAAGGACGGTGAATTCTCTCAGAGAATGTGGGCACTCGATAACCGCAAGCTTTATAAGCACGGCAGAAAAGAAGTAGTAGTTAAGGCTAATTTGGAATAAGAGACTATGTTATAGTCTTTAAATAAAGGAGAATTATTATGAAGAAAATACTTGCTTTTATTCTTTCAGCGGTTATGCTTTTCAGCCTTACTGTCACACCCGCATCGGCACTGGATATTGCTGATGTAAAAACAGCAGTAACTGATGTTTTCTGTAAGGCTCTCGCTTTCGTATTTGAAGGCCTTGTAAAAGGAATAGTTGCTCCCATCAAAGAAGGCGACAACTTCGTAAGCGAGGACGAATATTTTCCCGACAGCCTCTGCGACGGTCTTTATGACGGAACCGATGAATTCATTTCCGAAGCTCCGGCAGATGCCTGCTGGTCCTTGGGCTCAGCATCCATTTCTCTTGTCCCCGAGGACTGGGAAAGCTATTCTGATCTTTATCTCGGCGGATATATGTCCACCGATAACGGTATGTCAAACGATGTCAGAGAAATACTCGACGATATGAAAGTCCGTGTCATCGCTATGAGTGACGGCACAGGCAGAGGTACTGCTGTTTTCGCTACCATCGACTCCATCGGTCTGGGCAATCCCGACGTGGAAGGTATAAGAAGAATGCTTAGCGATTTCGCAAAAGCAAACAGCATAAATTCGATTAACATTTTCACCACTCACACTCATTCAGGCATTGACACACAGGGCTTATGGACAGATATTCTCGGCTCCTGGCCGCTCACCTTCGTGAAGGGTTATTCGGGCTGGGGCGACTACCACGGCGGTACAAGCGACAGATATATGGCTTTCCTTTACGAAAAAGTATGTTCTGCCATCAAAGAAGCAGTAGCTGATATGGAAGAAGGCACCATGTCCTATGCAGAAAAAGACTTCGGTGAAAAATATGCGTCCATCGACAACCGTCCTTCTGCCGATGCCATAGACGGAAAAGTCAAGCGCTTCACCTTCTCTCCTGACAGCGGAAGCAGACCCACTATTATAGTTAATATGGCGGCTCATCCCAGCACTGCAGGTATGGCAACAAGCAGTGACAGCGACAAAGTAAAGGGTCACGGTGTTTCAGGTGACTATGTATACTATATGGGTGAGGTTATAAACGGAGCCGGCTATGACTTTATGTTCTTTAACGGGGCTATATGCGGTATTTACACAGAACGTATCGATGTAAACACAGACCGCAGAGTAGACATTTCCGTCGCTTACGGCAAGGAAATGGGAAAAATCGTTCTCGGCCTTACCAAAACACAGAAGGAAATCGAGTCCGACAGCTATCTTATGAGTCTTGGCTTCACAGAAAAAGAACTGGAGGGCAGACACTACACTCCCTGGTATAAAAACTGGACACCCGCTACAGAAAAGGAAGTCGCTCCCCTTCTCAATATCAGACTTAAAAATGTGGAAGCAGAAATAAGCAATCCCGTTATTCTTTTAGCCGCAAAATTACAGATAGTTAACTATCTTATCAAGAAAACCGATGAAGGTTATTTCTCCACCACAGAAATCGGCTATATGGAAATAGGTGAAAACTTAAAGGTAGCTTTTGTCCCGGGCGAATTCTGTGCCGACCTCGCTTACGGTGGCTCTTCACTCAAGGCAGAAAACAGCGCCTCAGGCAAGGATTTCAGCGAACAGACTCTCGCAGAGCTTTTCGGTGAAGATATACTCGTTTTCGGTATGGCTAACGATGCCATCGGCTATATCGTACCTGATAACGATTATCTGATGTGTGTTGACTTCGGTCACTACCACGAAACTATATCTCTGGGCAAAAGCACAGCATCCACTCTGCTGAAAGCCTTCGCTGAGCTTAAAGAAGAAATCAAATAAAATATAAAATCTGTACATTCCTGTGTGGTGTACAGATTTTTTTCAGATAAATGAAAAGTTTTCCTGTTTACGATTGTTTAATACGCGAAAGGAGGTTGAAAACCTTGTATTCTTTTGCTAGCGACGAATACATAACAGAGACAGTAAAAAAATATTCACCCTCAATGTTAAAGACAGCTTTTTCCCTGCTGAAGTCTACCTCCGATGCAGAGGATGCAGTACAGGAAGCATTTATAAAGCTTCTAACCAAAGCACCGGAATTCGAAAACGACGAGCACTGTAAAGCGTGGCTTCTTCGTGTCACAATCAATATAAGTAAAAACATGCTGAAATCCGCACGCAGAAAAAATCTGCCTTTAACAGAAGAAATACCATACGATGAAAAAAGTGACGATGTTTTACCCTATGTACTGTGTCTCGATGAAAAATACAGAGTGATAATACATCTTTACTACTACGAAAATTATTCCATAAAGGAAATAGCAGAAATATTATCTCTGCCCGGTGCCACCGTAGGCACGCGGCTTTCGAGAGCCAGAAAAATACTCGAAAAATCAATAAAGGAGGATTTCACAGATGAATTTTAAAGAAAAGTATAAAAATGAAATGGACAGTCTTTCTTTTTCTTTGGATTACGAAGTCCGACTTACAGAGCGGCTGAAAAAAGGAGAAAAAAAGAATACTGCTGCAGTTATCAACAAAAAGAAGATATTCAGCCTCATCGCAGCTGTTATTTCGGCAATTACAATTTTATCCGTCATCACTGTAGCTGAGCCGTCTCAACATTCACCTGATGCTACTACTGTCAAATTTCAGACTTCTGTCACCGATTTCGAAGACAGATGGAAAAAGAGCAAAAAATTTCCCTATGAAAGTGGCGATGAAGAATATGCATTCACAGTACTCGGAATTACCTCGGGTAGCTTTCTGAATAAGTGTGACGGCTTTTCTGCTGATGCAAACAGAAAGTATTTTATTTCAGCAATAAGAGGACGTGACGGAATTGACCTCACACTGAAAGACGGTGAGTTTCCCATAAAAATAACTCCTCTCATTTATGGCAGAGAACCTTGGGAAACTAATAGCAGTACCCTTTGCGAAGATGTTATAATAAACGAGAAAAACGGTGTAATTTATTATCTTTTTGACACATCCTTCCTTGACCGCTTTGAGGGAAGAATCATATGCTTTGCCTGCTACGAGGGCGAGTCGCCTACATCTGAATTTTTCACTATGGAAGAAAACGGAGTAATTACCTATAGCAAAAACTACAAAAGCTTTGGCAGAATAATTGAAATGCCTCTGGATATGTCAGATACGCATCCCGAAATTGCAGAAGAAATACTTTTTAATGATGAGCTATCAAAACTGTATTGACCTAAAAATAAAAAGGCTGTTACGCTGACAGCCTTTTTATTTGATATTATATATTACTTTTTAGGTATCTCAGATACACCGTAGTGGTCACAGAGTCTGAAATATTCATCCTCGGAAATTGCAACTACCGAACCGTGGCGGGGTCTGAGATGGTCAACCGCCATTCCTGCACGGCGTACCTGACGGAAATTTTTAAAATCACGTGTCATCTGAGTGAAGAAGGTGCCTTCACCGTATTCATCCATAATCATTACCCAGGCGTTTGTGCCTGTTATGCGATACATTGTGCTACCCTCTACACCGTACCAGTTAAGTGAGCAGATTTCGTAATCCTCGTTGAAGGGACCTGATGCACTCTTTGATTTAACGACTGCGATCTTCTGAGTAAGATCCTCTTTAAAGTAAAGATAGTAATAACCGTCTTTTTCATTGTAAATCATATCACCGTCGATGCACTGAACACCTACTCCTGACCAGCCGTCATCACGGGTAAAGGCTTCCGTTCTTCTGCCGTAAAGATATTCAGGTGCGGTGAAATTTTTGAAGTCGGTAGTGTAAAGATAATAGTGCTGTGCTATATCCTCGTTAGACTCTGTGGTCGGGTCATCCCATGTAGAAAGAGCGAGATAAAGCATATACTTGCCCTCTTCGGCATCCCATATCACCTGAGGTGCCCAGGCTCTGTTACAGCCTTCCCAGCCTTCGAAGTCGCGGATGTCGAGAACAAATTCGTCCTCCCAGTTAACAAGGTCATAGGATTTCCAGAAGATAACAGCATGGTTTGAGGTCCATCCGAGACCTGCATCCATATCCGTAGCCACTATATAGTAGCAGTCCTCACCCTTTTCATCCTTAGCGGCGAAGATATAAGGATCACGGACACAGCCTGTACCCTTTGTCTGGTCGATGACTGCCTCGTTATTATTGAGAGCTGCGAAGTTATAGCCGTCTGTGCTTACGGCAAGGTGAATGGTCTGCTCGTCTGGCTCATTACCTACGAAATAGCAGAAAAGGTATGCACCTTCTGTGCTTACTGCAGGATAAGCGTAATCATTGAACGCATAGTTAAAAAGATTATAGCCTACCATAAAAATAGCCATAATCACACGAAGAAAAGACATAAGAGTCATAGTAAATTTCTCCTTTTTATTTATTTTTTAAAAGATTTTAACATATTTTTTCGAATAATGAAACAGTTTTCCTTAAATTTTTTTATTTTACTTGAAAAGTGCTACTCACTGTGCTATACTTCAGCAAAATAAATCATTAAAGCGGTGATAAATATGAAAACTAAGGATGCTCTCGCAGCACAGAAAATCGAAGAAACCTTATCCACTCTTAAGCAGATAGACGACAATATCTGGACTCTGGAATACAAAAGCGCCTACGGGCTCGATGCTCTTTTAGAAAAGGGCTGTGGAAATATTATGGATGCTGTAAAATTTCTTCAGAAGGAAGTATGTATGCCTC
This sequence comes from uncultured Clostridia bacterium, assembly GCA_937901145.1. Lineage (GTDB taxonomy): Bacteria > Bacillota > Clostridia > Oscillospirales > Acutalibacteraceae > UBA6857. Next base: position 2,257 of record CALCHE010000195.1, on the reverse strand, counting down.
CCTTTTCAGTAAATCCCGACCACAGCGGTTTTGCCTGCAGTACCTTCAATGCAAAGGCGCCTGACGGAAGCTACATTTTCGGCAGAAACTTCGACTACAAGGCTGCTCCCTGTCTTGTCCTGTGGTGTGCTCCCGAAAAGGGCTACAAAAGCATTTCCGTAGTCGATACCACATTCTTTATTCACGGCACCAAATATATGCCTCTAAAAAATGCAAATAGACCGCTTCGTGTTATGGGTTCACCCTATATGTCTATGGACGGCATCAATGAAAAAGGCTTTGCCTGCGGTGTACTTGAAATAAAAGCAAAGGCTACCAAACAGAATACAGGTAAAAAGCCCATCATCACTACTGTAGCTCTTCGTGCCGTACTGGACAAGTGTGCCACCGTAGACGAAGCAATCGACCTTTTCGCTTCCTACGATATGCACGACTCCATTTTTATTAACTACCACTATCAGCTGGCTGATGCCGAAGGAAACAGCGCTATCATCGAATATGTGGATAACAAAATGCACGTCATCAGACAGGAAAAGAAGGATGAATGTCTCGCCCTGACTAACTACTTCCTAACTCCCGGCGGTGACAACCACGACGGCAGAGGTATGGACAGATATGATAAAATCAAGGCTACCCTCTCTGAAACTGACGGCATAATCACCGAGGATGAAGCTATGAATCTTCTTTCAAATGTGGTGCTCAACTATCAGCATAAAACTCTCAAGCATCAGGTTATCACTCTCTGGAGTGCCGTTTATAACTGCAGTAAAAAAGAGGTTTTGCTCTGCGCAGGTATGGACTATGATAAAAAGTACAAACTTTCCGTGGATGCGCCCGGCAAAATAGAAAGAGTATAAAAATTTAAAGTGAGGCTGACAAAAAGCCTCACTTTTTCAGTTATTTAAAGCTCCCAGGGGGGCTTTTCTTCTTTGCTGTTTTTTCCTTTTTCTGCCGTAAAGCCTTTGCTCTTTCTGAGTCGGAGAAAAAAAGCGACAGTAACAGCTACTATAATAATAAGAGCAATAACAATCACAACACTCACATTACTGCCTACACTTATCTGCGTCGGACCGTCTGCACCTCCGATTATGGCTATATGGGCAGAGTCGTCAATCACTGTGTAGGTAGGCTGAACCTCGATTATCTCTGTTTCAGCTTCGTTATCGTGTGTGAGAGTCACCTCATCCTCTACACTCGCAGGAGGTACACTGATAACCTCAGTCGCTGTTACCGAAGACTCGACATAACCGAAAACCTTTTCCGCACTGTCTACAACTATGACACAGGGAATACCTGTCTGTGCCGTAAAATCAGCAAGAGCAGCATCCACAAGCTCTGTATTCATTTCCAATGCCGTATTATTATCGAGCTTCGAGTAAGGCTTTTCATAATCTGCGAACTCACTGTTAAAGGGAGTTTCAAGTCCGAAGTCAGTTATACTTCGTGTCATTTCTTTTATAACAGCCGTAAGATCCGTATCAAGAGAATAGGCATAGTAATCCTGATTGATGAAATTTGTCAGAGCCTGACCGTATTCGGTATACTCACCGAACATCTCATTGATTTCATAATTTATGTTATCGCCTACCCAGGCTATGGTGTAATAACCGTCACAGGCTTCATTAGTCAGAAAAACCAAAAGGATGTTGTTCTCATAATTATCATAGTCACCGAAATACTTTTTATAGTTTTCGTTGGCATAATCCTGCATTATGCCTTCGTCATAAAACTCTGTTTCGTAAGTGTGAGTTACTTCGAATGGGTCATCAAAAAGATCTCCTTCAGGCACAAAAACATTAATAGCAAAAAACATAATAAAAAGAGCTACTAACAGACCTGTTACACATCCTCCGCCTCCCACATAACGCCGTCTGCCCCATCCCCAACCGAAATGAGTACCATGAAAATGGGGTCCGTGATGATGAGGAGGAGTATGGTGATGTCCACCGCCAAATGATCCGCCGTGATTTCCCCCTCCGAAAGAGCCTCCACCGAAGCCACCTGAGCCTGAAAAGCCTCCGCCTCCACCAAAAGAGCCGCCGCCAAATCCGCCGCCTGAGCTGCCGCCACCGGGTCCGGGCATAAAATCTACTTCCTCGTATAATAAAGTAGTAGTTATTAGTGTCCCTCTCCAAGGACAATGTGCTACACTGTAAATGGTGCTGTGGATTGGTTATCGGCTCCTACCGCAAGACGGTTCATGAAAGGCTCCAACCACAGACCTTTGCAGTATTGTTAATCAGTTAGATACCGCCCG
>CALCHE010000194.1 GCA_937901145.1 uncultured Clostridia bacterium | reverse complement strand
TGTACAGGTCACCTTCCCATTCCCAGGTCTGGAATGAGACTCTTTTACCGTTTTCGGTTTTGTGTATATAAGGCGGCGAATAGGGCGGCTTGATTTTAAGAAGAGCATCGTAGTCCCTTATGCTTGCGACGAATATTCCGCCACTTTTCAGCTGATTTACGATGCTTTGTACCGCATTGTTTAAATCTTCTGCGGTAAGCATATGAGGCAGAGCATTATCCATAGCAATAACGATGTCGAATTTTTCATCGAAGGTGTCAGATAAAGTGCGGAAGTCAGCTTTTTCGAATCGTATCTCCAGACCCTTTTCCGATGCTCTTCCTTTAGCTTGCGTCAGTGCACCTTCGCTGATGTCGGAAGCGGTTATGTCATATCCAATACGGGCAAGACCTACGGTCTGCGTGCCTATACCGCAGGCACAGTCAAGAACACGGGAACAGATACCGAATCCGTTTTCGCGGAAAATGCTGTCGAGAAAGGCTGCCTGTTCTTCGGTTGTCTTGTCCCAGTCAAGGAAAAGCTTATCGTAATGCGAAGCCATACTGTCATAAAATTTCTGCACGATGCTCATAGTTACACCTCTCTTTTACACGGAAAATTATAGCATAAGCCAAAGAAAAAATCAAATTTTCTATTGACTCTGACCTAACGTCATAGTATATAATGCTTACTGTGAGGTGATAAGAATGAAAATGCTCATTAAGGACTTTGCAGAGCTTTGCTCGGTAAGTGTGCGCACACTGCATTATTATGATGAGATAGATTTGCTTAAGCCGTCTTTTACTGACGAGTGGACAGGTTATAGGTATTACAATGAGGATTCTCTTATTCGTATGCAGGAAATAATGTTTTACCGCGAGCTTGATTTTTCTCTTAAGAGCATAAGAGAAATTCTTTCATCTCCCGATTATGATAAAAGAGAGGCGCTAAAGGAGCAGAAAAAACTTCTGATTATGAAAAAGGAGAGGTTAGAGAGACTTATTTCTTCTATTGACAGCGCCGAGAAAGGAAAGATTATCGTGAAAGCATTCGATAACAGTGAATTCGAAAAGTATAAAACCGAAGCGAAGGAAAGATGGGGAAGCACGGAAGCGTATAAAGCATATGAGGAAAAAGCCGAAGGGTACATTAAAAAAGACTTCGGGGTTCTCGGAGAGGGGATGGACCTTATTATGTGTGAGTTTTCTCTCTGTATGAAAAAAGCCGTGCCTGAAAGTGAAGAGGCACAAGGTCTTGTGAAAAAGCTTCAGGAATACATCACAGCTAACTTTTATCCTTGCACCAAGGAAATACTTTCAGGGCTCGGTCAGATGTATGTGCTCGATGAACGGTTCAGAAATAATATCGACCGACATGGCGAGGGGACAGCTCAGTTTATCAGTGAGGCAGTATCGGTTTACTGCAGATAAAATAAAAGTCACTTCAATCGAAGTGACTTTTTGTTTATGTATTTATGCGCCGAAAAATCTTTTAATCAGAGCCATAAACTGTTCGAAGAGAGCGGAGAGAAAATTGAAAAGTCGGCCTAAAGCGGTTGTCTTTTCTGCTTGCTGAGGTTCTGAGCTGTCCTTTATGAGTTCAAAGGTTTCGCTGTCGAAAGTGCAGAATCTTCCGAAATCTGTATCGTCACAGGTAAGCTCTTTTTCCGAGAAGAGGAAGAAATCGTAGTAATCATCGGTGTAGTGTGTCTCGAAATGTCCTGAGCCTTTGATGAACCAGGTCTGCTCGGGGAAAAGACAGGTAGAAGCGTTTACTGTTCTGTCAGGGGAAATGTATTTTGCAT
>CALCHE010000193.1 GCA_937901145.1 uncultured Clostridia bacterium | reverse complement strand
TAAAAATCAGGGAGCAAGGACGGATTTAACTTCTACACAGTCTGTGTCGAAGTTCTGTACAGCAGAAGAAGTCGGTAAAGAAAATAATGAGAGCAGAGAAACTGTCAGACGGTACATTCGTTTAACTTATCTCATACCTGAAATATTAAAGCTCGTTGACGAAGGACGAATAGCCTTTACTCCCGCTGTTGAGCTGTCATTTCTACCGTCAGAGGAACAGCACGAGGTTTACGGGTTTTATGAAAACGAGGAGGTTACACCCTCTTACTCACAAACGGTACGAATGAAAAAGCTTTACTCGGAAGGTTCACTGACATCGGACAGAATATCCGAAATTATGGCAGAGGCTAAAGCAAATCAGAAGGACTACTTAAAGATACCGACAGAAAGCATTGAAAGATATTTCAAATCAAGGTTTACCGAAAAACAAAAGCAAGAGTTTGTGATTAAAGCTGTTGAATATTATCACCGGTACTTAATGCGACAAAGAGAGGCGAGGTGAGTGAATGAAGTCATTTAAGTATTTGAATTTACTCCTTTGGCTTCTTATCAGTAACTCCCGTGCAGAGTTATTGATGCTAAGCGAAGATGAAAAAGAAATTGAAATCGACGGAATAAAATATTATGTTTCGTCAAGATACTCTGCCGATAGAAACGGTGATACCTTTAAAAAGAAAATTGAAAAATATATTGGCAGTGACTTCACACATTTGTCACCGACAATAAACAATGATACAATGAACAAAGAATATATATGTCTGACTGCCGGGAAGGAGGTAAAATGCAGTTAACAGATTACACCGGGATTGCAGGTCTTTATACTCGTCTGTCAAGAGATGATGGTACTGACAGTGAAAGCAATTCCATAGCAAATCAGAAAAGATTATTGGCACAGAAAGCCAAAGAGCTTGGGTTTACAAATGTAAAATTCTATGTTGATGACGGTTACACGGGTACAAACTTTAATCGACCCGGATTTCAGGAGCTTCTTGACGATATTGAAATGGGATACATTTCTGTTGTTATGGTAAAGGATTTGTCTCGTCTTGGTCGTGACTATGTTTCGGTAGGTCACTTCACCGATAACTATTTTCCTGAACATAACATAAGATTTATCGCTGTCAACGATATGGTGGACAGTGACGATGGCGAAAATGAAATCGCACCCTTCAAGAACATAATGAATGAAATGTACGCAAGAGACATTTCAAGAAAAATCAGAAGCTCAAACAGAATCAGAGGTAACCTTGGTGAACCTCTTGCTCAACCGCCTTACGGATATATGAAAAGTCCCGAAAACAAAAAGAAGTGGATAATAGACCCTGATGCATCACAAGTTGTGAAAAGTATTTTCAGAATGTGTATTGAGGGTAAGGGTAACGAAGCCATTGCTCATGTTCTTCAGTCAAACAAAATCTATATACCTATGGCATACTGGCACAGCAAGGGATTGAACCGAGGCGGAAAGCAAATGCCCGCTGACCCGTACAGATGGAGCAAGACAACCGTAAGGAAAATCTTAACTCAGCAAGAATACTGTGGTGATGTAATTAACTTCAAGACTTACTCAAAGAATTTCAAAAATAAAAAGAGGCTGATGAACGCTGAAGAAAACTGGAGAATCTTCAAGGATGTTCACGAGCCTATAATCGAAAGAGAAGTGTTTGAGCTTGTACAGGAAAACTTGTTAAAGGTCAAGAGAAGAGCACCCAAACCCGAAAATGCAAAGAAGCATATCTTCAGTGGGCTAATCCGTTGCGGTGACTGTGGAAGTAATATGAGGTATCATACTAATACCACTAACAAAGAGATACATTACTTTAGTTGCGGTAACTATATCAAAGATACCCGAGGGAACTGTCCGACAAGACACTACATTCGTTCAGATGCTCTTGAACAGATAGTATTACTTGAACTCAGACACCTTGCAGATTTTCTTAAGCACGATGAAGAAAGACTTGCTCTAATCCTTGAAAGGAAGTCAAACAAGGATTTATATGAAGAGACAAGGTATCTTGAAGGTGAATTACAAAAAGCTCTTGCAAGACAACAGAAGGTAGCAAATCTTTATGAGAAGCTATATGAAGACAATGCCGAGGGTAAAGTAACAGATGAATGGTTTACTCACATGTCGCATAAATATGAGCTTGAAAGAACCGAGCTTAAAGGGAAGATTTCTGAACTACGAAAGAAACTTTCAAATGCTCAGGAAACATCTAAAGGTAAGGATATGTTTCTTAATGCGGTAAGAAGCTTTATGGAGTTGGAAACTCTTACGGCGCCTCTTGCAAAGGAGCTTATTGACCACATTGATGTTTATGAGTCAGAGGGTAAAGGTAAAAACAAAACGCAGAGGATAGTAATTTACTACCGCTTTGTAGGTTATCTTGAATTGCCTGACAAAATACCAATCGTAAACGATACAAGGCAGGGAGTAGCGGTGAATTACATCTCAGGTGCTTTACCCGAAACGGCATAAAGAAAAAAACCGCAGATAATCTGCGACAAACACAAAAAATATATCAATCTGTTTTTAGCAAAAAAAGGATGCGTGTTCAAATCCCTTATGAACACGCATCATGGTCCGAGTGACAGGACTTGAACCTGCGGCCTCTTGACCCCCAGTCACCACTACAATACAACAAATCCCTTGTTATCTCTACATTGTCTCATTTTTATGTATGCAATTTGTAGATAGTTTAGGAAAAATAATATGCAACTATACACTCTTTTTCCACCCCACAACCTCACACTCGCCGTCTCCCCTTTCCTCAACCACAGGCTTGTACACACGACCGTCGGCACCTTCAGCGTAGCCGTCATAGACGAACAGAAGCACACCATTATCAAGAGTAGTTATGTACAGTGGATGTTTAATTTCGGTTTCTTTATAAATAATCATTTTAAATCTCCTTGATTTAATATTCATCAGGTAGCAAAATTCACTCTAACATATAGTTTCATAAACAGAAAAAAGTAACACCGCCCGACAGATTAACTCCATCGGGCGGTGTATCATTTTAATTATGTATCATCCTACAGCCTCAGCCGTTACTGTCTCGTTCTCTTCTTCGGGAGCAGGTTCATCTGTATCATTTTCATCAGGAGCGGAAGGGTCAGTAATTTTATTATCAATGCCTTCGGAAGAAGTCGAGCCGACATCAGGGAAGACTATTTTATAATCCTGAGTCAGCTTATATACTTCACTTTCAATAAGGGCTTCAACTTCTTTGTAATTAACATAAATACCTTTTTCTTCAAGGAAAGAGACAACATAACGGTACTTGTCTTCACCAAATCCGCTACCGTTATACATCTGTTCCGCTGCGGCAACGGCCACTCTTACCCACTTTTTGAGGTTTTCCCTCTGCTCAGCTGAGAGCTTTTCGGTAAGAACAGCCTTTACCTTGGGGAGAATATAGATGGTAATTACGGATGAGATAAGGAGAATGAGTGCCTGAAAAATGGGTGTTAAATCGATGCTTTTCATAATGATTTTCCTTTCTTTTAATTATTTTTCTTCAAAGCAGGTGT
>CALCHE010000192.1 GCA_937901145.1 uncultured Clostridia bacterium | reverse complement strand
TGATAGTGTAGACAAGTGGGAAAGATGCAAAACTGCTGATTTTTTCATGTGTCCTCCAATATTTATATTCCTACTGCAAAGCCGTCCGAAAGGGCGGTTTTTGTGTTAGAGTGAAAGTGCAGAAAGAGCAGATTTTTTTACATTTATAGTTTTTAATAACAGTATTTTTTAGTCAGAAGGGAAAGGTTGTGAGAAAATTTTGAAAAATTTGGAAAAATCGGCACTTAGCGCAAAACAGCGTAAGGCCTTGGATTTACTGATGAATACAGACTTAAAACACAGTGAAATTGCCGAAGAATTGAAAATTTCAAAAAACACACTTTCTAACTGGCTGAACAGTGAAAAAACACCTGCTTTCACAGAAGAGTATGAGAGGCTGCTGAAGATTGCCGACGAGACAAGAAAAAGAGTGTACAGAACGAAGGCTCAGAAGGCTCTCGATAAGCTGGTGGAGCTGGTTGACAGCCACGACAAAAAGGTTGTTCTTGCCGCATGTAAGGAGATCCTCGACAGAGCGGGCGACAAGCCTGATATAAATCTCAAGGGTTCTGTGACGGTAGCGCAGAAGATAGAAGACCTGATATGACATATACGGCTGACTTTCTTATTTCAAAGAGAAAGGAAAAATGGAAGGAAAAGGGCAGTATCGACTATGATAAGGCCTTCCGTGAGGCTGTGGTCAATGAAATGGCTTCAAATAAAGCTTTACTCGATGAAATAAAGAGAAACCCCGAAAAGCTCATCGAGCTGTGCTTTATCGTAGTAGACAAAAATCAGAAGACTATGCCTTTCTTTCTCAACGATGTTCAGCAAGATTTCATAGGTACGCTCAATAAGGCTATAGAGGACTTCAATGAGGGCAAGATACCCGAGATATCGCTTCTCGTTCTCAAGGGCAGACAGCAGGGCTTTACGACCTTAGTAACGGCATATCAGCTTTCCTGCAGTATTCTCAACAGAAACTTTCAGGGCTATACTCTGGCTGACAAGAGCGACAATGCGGAGGCTATATTCCAGAACAAGGCAAAGTTTCCTTACGGTCAGCTCCCCGATGCTCTCAGGCCTACAGAGAAGTTCAACAACAGAAAGCAACTGCTTTTCGAGAAGATAAATTCTTCCTGGGCGGTAGACACGGCAACAAAGGATGTGGGACGTTCGAGAACGGTAAACTTCTTCCACGGTTCTGAATGCGCTTTCTGGACTGACGGTATATCTCCCATACAGGCAGCTCTCGGTGAAGCCTTCACCCGAAACTGCATCAAGATATACGAAAGCACCGCTAACGGCTACAACGATTACCAGAAGATGTGGAACAGCGGAGCACATATCAACTGCTTTTATGAATGGTGGAAAACACCCGAGTACAGAATACCCTTTTATGCCGAAGATGACCGACAGAATTTTCTGAAGTTTATCGGCTCCAAAAACAAGAGCAGTCTAAGGTTTGAGTGGTTAAAGGCTTATCCGAAGCTTAATGATGAAGAGGTAAACTGGATAATTCAGAGGCTTGAATGGCTTAAGGAAGAAAAGAAGCTCGATGATGAACAGCTTCACTGGTACTGGAACAAGTATTACAAGTATATCGATAAAGACCTTATCAAACAGGAATACCCCTGTACACCTGCAGAAGCCTTTCTTCTTTCCGGTAAAACAGTCTTTGATACAGAGGTTATTCTCAAAAGGCTCGACCATATACCGAAGCCCATCAAGACAGGATATTTCATTTACGATTATGACGGTCTGAAGATAAGGAACATCAGATGGGTAAACGATAAGAACGGCTACATAAAGCTTTTCTATCTCCCAAATCAGCCCGAATTCACCGAGTACTGTTTAGGCGGGGACACCGCAGGTGACGGAAGCGATTTCTATAACGGCCACGTTCTCGATGCTAAAACTGGAATGCAGGTGGCAAAGCTTAAACAGCAGTTCGATTCAGACCAGTACACAAAGCAGATGTACTGTCTCGGAGCCTATTATAAGTGGGCGCTCATAGGTATCGAAACAAATTTCGACACCTATCCGATTATGGAGCTTCAGCGGCTCGGATATCCTAAGCAGTATGTTCGTGAGGTTATGGATGAATACACAGGTAAGAAAGAGAAGCGTTTCGGTTTTAAGACTACAAAGCTTACAAGGTCGCCGATTATTTCACGGCTTATCGAGATAGTAAGAGAGCACAGCGACACCATCAACGATAAAGACACACTGGAAGAGCTTCTCACCATCATCAAAAACAAAAAAGGCAGGATAGAAGCTCCTGAGGGCGGACACGATGATGAAATGATGGGTCTTGCCATAGCGCATCAGATAAGGGAGCAGGTAATCTTCGATGAGGAGCCGCTTATTCCCGAGTGGTACGATGAATTCGGTACAGATGATTTTTATGATAATGACAACGTCCTCGGCGGACAGGTCATAGTGATATAAGGAGTAAGATTATGGATATTTTATTGATTATTGCAGTGGGTGTTATGAACATCTGCTGCCTTCTTTTCGGCGTTAAGGTAGGTCAGAAGGTGGTTAAGGGCGAAGAGGTAGAAATACCTACTCTTAACCCCGTAAAAGCCGTCAGGGAGGCACAGGCGAGAAAAGAGCTCGACAGAGAGCAGGAAAGAAACAGGCAGATTATGGAGAACATCAACAACTACAACGGAACAGAATTCGGACAGAAGGATGTGAACTGATATGTACAGAGAAGAAATCGAAAAGACTTATATATGGAGCCTTTTCGAAAAAGGTAAAAATTTCCACAGAATGAGAAATGTCTTTACCGACACTGACCGTAACTACAGAATGTACAACGGTGACCAGTGGGCAGGCGCAAAGCTCGGCGATGTGGAAAGGGTACAGATTAATTTTATCAAGCCCATAGTTAAATACAAGCTTTCGGTTATTCACAGTAACCTTTATGCCATCAATTATTCCTCTCAGAATTTCGAAAACCCCGATTTCGCCCGAAAGGCAGAGGGCTACTGCAGAATGCTTAACAGATATGCACAGAAAATATGGGAACAGGATAAGATGGACGTAAAAGGTCGCAAGGTGACAAAGGATGCGGCCATAAACGATGAGGGCATTATCTTCGTCGATTTCGATAAAAAGAGAAAAATGCCTGTAAACGAGGTCGTGAAGAAGGGCGACATCTTTTACGGTGACGAAAACAGCGACGATATTCAGAGCCAGCCTTATATCCTTTACGGTAAGAGAATGTCTGTGTTAAATGCCCGGGAGTTCGCAGAGGCTAACGGAGTAAAATATGAGGATATAAGAAACATTACGGGTGACAACGATACCTATGAGCAAAGCGGAGAAGCGGCCAAGGAAGAGGTAGACGACAGAGTTACTCTTGTTTACAAATTTTACCGAAAGAACGGCACTGTCCACATGGATATATCCACCCGTTTTGTGGATATAGTCAAGAGTATGGATTTGGGCATAACTCTTTATCCCTTCGCACATTTAAACTGGGAAGACAAGGCAGGCTCTGCAAGAGGTGAGGGCGAGGTAAGAGGCCTTATACCGAATCAGATCGAAGTAAATAAAACAGTTATGCGCCGTCTGATTACAGTAAGAGACCAGGCATTCCCTTATAAGGTAGTCAATACGGAAAAAATCTCCAACCCTGAAGCGCTCAAAACAGTAGGCAGCACAATCAAGACAAAGGGGCAGACAGTCGAGGATGTAAGAAAGGTTATCGGTACCTTAAATCCTGCCCAGATTTCTCCCGATGCAAAAGGAATACAGGAAGAACTCATCAATGTCACAAGAGAGCTCGCAGGTGCGGGTGATGTGGCAACGGGACAGGTGAATCCCGAAAGTGCCTCCGGTAAGGCTATTTTAGCCGTTCAGCAGGCTTCACAGGCACCGATGACCGAGCAGAGAGAAGGATTCAAAAACTTCCTCGAGGATGTGGCTAAGATATGGCTCGAATATCTTATCGTTCATTCTGCGAAAGGAATCGCTATGGAAGAGGAGCTTAAGGATGAAGCAGGAAACGAATTCATTCAGGTTGTTATCGTGCCTCAGAGTGTTCTTCGTACCCTGCAGGCTACAGTTAAAATCGACATCACTCCAAAGAGTGTTTTCGATAAATTCGCACAGGAGCAGACTCTGGAAAATCTTTTCGTGCAGGGAATGTTCAATGTGCAGAGATACCAGGAGCTTAAGGTTTATGTGGAGGCTCTCGACGATGACAGTGTAGCGCCGAAGCAGAAGCTGCTTAAGATACTCGAGAATATGGAAGCAGAGATGAACAAGATCGCACAGATTAAGGCTGATGCACAGCTCGTTCAGCAGAGATTCAATCAGTTTATATCGGGAAGCCCCGAGCAGCAGGCTTTACAGATGGCTGAGGCTGAGAGACAGCTGGAAGGTGTAGCATAAAAACGGTAATTAAGCGTCAAAATATTGTCTCCCCGGCGCTTTTTTATATTGGCCAAGCATTTATGCCGTTAAACTGTATGGAATCGGTGAAGCAAAACACCAACGAAAAAATATGAAAGGAAAAAAGTTATGGAATTTAACGAAAACCTTGTAACAGAAGAAGTTACTGAAAATGTGGATGCAGTAACCACAGAAGAAATCACTGAGCAGGTAACAGAGCCTGCAGAGGAAAGAGTATTCACAAAGTCACAGTTTCACGAAGCGGTGAACGAAGCAGCAGGAAAAAGAGCAGCCCGTAAGGAAGCAAAGGTCCGCAAGGAGTATGAAAGCAAGTACGGCGGTCTTTTCGATGTTCTCAAAGCGGGAACAGGCTTCGAAACTGTAGAGGAAATGACTGCAGCCTTCAAGGAACATTATGAGGGCAAGGGTGTAACCTTTTCGAATAAGCCTGAATTAAGTGAGAGAGAAATCGCTGTTCTGGCAAATGCGGATGCGGAAGAGATTATCCAGTCGGGTATTGAAGAGGTAATCGAAGAAGCAGACCGCCTTAAGAAAATCGGTTTAGAGAATATGAGTCACAGAGAAAAGGCTGTTTTCGTAAAGCTCGCAGCGCATATTGATGCTACTGAGGCACAGAGAGCCTTCGCTGAAATCGGAGTGGGTAAGGATGTGTACGAAAGTGCTGAATTCAAGGAATTCGCCGCATTTTTCGAAGGCTCCAAGACACCGCCGAAGAAGATTTATGAGCTCTATACCAAAAGCTTACCCGACAAAGAAATCAATACTGTAGGAAGTCTGACACAGCAGGCATCTGCCGAGAAAGAATTCTATTCTCCCGAGGAAATAGCAAAGCTCAGTGAAAAGGACCTTGCTGATCCTAAGGTATGGGAAAAGGTAAGGCGCAGTATGACAAAGGGCTGAGGACTTCCTTCCTAAAAGAAAGGATGAAAGTTAATGTCTATTCAGCATTTTCAGAGAACCGTGTGGAGTGCATCTATTCTCAAGTCACTCAACACAATCACATCAATGAGAAATCATTGTACATTCAAGTATCAGAAGGACACCGAGAACGCAAGGGAAGTAAAAATCCTTTCTGTTAACCGTCCTACCATCAAAAAATATGTGCCCGGCAATAAAATCGACAGAGAGGGTGCAACAGACAGTTCGATCACCTTAAGCCTCGACCAGTTTTATTACTTCAACTTTGAGATTGAGGACATCGATAAGGCTCAGTCTGTTCCCGGTCTTATGGAGGCTCTTTCTGAGGAGGCTTCAAGAGGTCTCACTCTCGAGGGCGACAAGTATGTGGCAGGAATCATCAAGGCAGCTGCCGATAACACCAGCGACCCCGAAAAGCCTCAGGTTGCCTGCTCAAGTGTTATCACACTTACAAACAGCAACGCTATGGCAAGTGTGGAAGATGGATTCGCTACTCTTTATGAGCACAACTGTAAGGTTAATGACCTTTTCTATTTCGAGGTGGCTCCAAAGGTATTCACTACATACCGTCAGCAGCTCACCGAGCTTTCCACAAACAACCCCGAAATTCTCAAGAAGGGTGCTGTGGGTAAAATCAATAATGCTCTCGTATGTATCGAAAATTGCCTGGCAGAAGCAGAAGGTGCATACTACAATGTGCTTCGTACCGACAGAGCGGTTGCTTTCGCAGAGCAGATTGAAAAGGTCGAGGCATACCGCCCCCACGATGCATTTACAGATGCTCTCAAGGGCCTTTATGTTTACGGCGCACAGATCGTACGTCCCGAGGAAATCTATGTCCTGAAGACAAAGAAATCTGCATAAGAAACAGAAAAAAGAGGCTATCACACCTGTGATGGCCTCTTAATTTTACAAGGAGTGGAAATTATGAAAAACAATGAATTATTTACAGTAAAGCCCAGTCTCAGACAGTATTACGGTAGAACAGTCACAAAGGAGACCGAGTTCGACGAAAGAACGGAAAAGGGCGATGTTCATCAGACAATGAAAAACTGTGTTCTCACTACAGAGGTTAACAAGGAGTGGGAGCAGGCAGGAATAAAAAGCACTCTTCGCAGTGTGCTGACAGAGGAGGTGCCTGAGGGCACAGTCCTTATATGGAGCGAGGAGGACGGCTACATAGTGCCGAATGTGGCGATGTATAAGCTCAAAGACCTGGAAGAAGAAATCGGCACTATCAAAGGAATTTACAAGGACAACACAGATATCAATCCCACAGAATGACATTGAAGAGAAGGTTATCTTCTCTTTTCGTGAGTACAGGAAAGCCTGTATTGACGAAAAGATTAATTAAGAAAGCGGGGTATTAATATGATCGTTCCCGGAGCAACACCGGTAAATGAGTTCAGACTTTCTATGACGGCAACTGCAATTTGAGAGCTATATAAGATTATCCCTACATAACAGGAGGTTAAATATAAAAATGTTTGATATTGAAAAGAAGAAGACTTTACATGTTACCAAAGGTGACAGCGTGTATTTCGGGTGCTGCGGTAAGGACAAGTACACAAATGAACCGCTGATTTTTATGCCCGGAGACATAGTGAGAATGAAGGTTTACGGAAAAAACAACGTGGAAAACGTGGTTCTTCAGAAGGATTTTCTCGTAGAGTCTCCCACACAGGAGGTATATATATATCTTGACAGCGATGATACGAATATCGGAGGCAACATCAACAGAAGAAAGGAATACAGCTACGAGGTGTCAGTAAATCCCGATACAAAGGACGAGACCACTATAATCGGTCATTTTAAAGAAGGTGCCGTAAGCTTTTTCCTTTATCCTGAGGGTGCGGAAATACCGAAAACTGAGCCTGATCCCGAAGAAATTCCGGTGGTAGATATGGAGCTTGACGGTCTTTCTGAAAGACCCGTAGCAAATAAAGCCGTAACTGCGGCGATTTTAACACTTATGAATGAAATAAGCTCTCTTAAAATGAGGGTAGAAACATTAACTGCAGGGGAAGGTGAACAGGAATGAGCGTGATGGGTGCTACAGAAGTAAAAAAGTACATAATAGGTGAAATACATCTGCTTCATGAAATACCGGGATATTCTGCCTATGAAATCGCAGTGAAAAACGGATTTAAAGGCACGGAGTCTGAGTGGCTGAAATCACTTATAGGCCCGAAAGGTGACATCGGTACACTTGAAAGTCATTCTGATATTGATGCACAGGAAAACAGAGTGATCAATGTGGCAGAGCCTGTAGAGAAAACGGATGCGGCAACAAAGAAGTATGTGGACGATAAACGCTACAGTGCAGATGATGTAGGGTCGATTGTTTTGCACAGAGCTTTAACTCCGATAGGTTTAAAGGATGATGAAACACAATACACAATCGAGCAGGTATGTGAAGCCGTTCCTCTTTGGTCAAAACTTATCCTCTGCACGAGTAAAAGTAAAATTACCGACTTACCTATGGCTTGGGGTACGCTTGAAATAGTCAAGGGCGACAGTAACTATTGTGTAGCAAGAGTTACAAACAGCTCATCAGTTTCAACCGAATTAGGTGCCTATATGGGAAGGTATGCACCTAATCAGACTGCGAAGTGGTCGGGGTGGTTTAAAATCGATTTATCGGTTGTAGACATTTCAAATGATTTCATACAGTCTCTGGGTACAGGCATTACAGCTACCGTTAAACAAGTGTATAAGCAGGGAAATATAATAAGCGGATGTATAGCCATAGAATGTTCGAATATAAAAGCGAATATGAACGGTGCATTGTTGTTTACTGTAAACGATAAATATTCATCAAAGCTTCAGTTTACGCTTGGAACGTGTTACTGTGTTTCAGCGAATCTTAAAGAAATTACGCCTGTTGCTGGCACATTGCTCGGCGGTAATAAATGGTATGTTGCAGGCTTAAGTGGAGATACATTAATAAGCGTAGCGATAAACTTTACATATATGTGCAAATAAAGAGGTGACAATATGACCTTATTTGAGATGAAAAAGAAGGTGTTAGGGTTAATAGAGGAGCTCAATGAAGAAAGTGAGTTTTTGACAAATGACCCTGACATAAAAAATAAGATAAACGATGTAATAAATCAGAAACTTTTCGAGCTGGCAAGAATGAAGAAGATACCGAGATATACCGAAATCGAAGTCAATGAGGGCGAGCTGCTTGATTTCGAAAAGATCGAGGATAAAAGCGGCTCAAAGGTATATCAGATTAACCTGGTAAAAGGTGTGGATTATGAATTCAAGGCACAGGGTACGGTTATCAAGGCGCTGGAAAGCGGAACAATGGAAATAGAATTTTTTATTTATCCTGAAAGGATAACAGAAAGCACAAGCGATGAGGGCTATGAATTTGAGCTTTCTGACGATGCACTCGAGATTATGCCTTACGGTGTGGCGGGTGACCTTCTGATGAGTGATGAATCAGCGAGCTTCGGCAGTGTTTATACAAGCAGATACGAAAATAAGAAGCAGGAGCTTGACCCTCGATATAATATGACGAGCATTTCTGTCGAAGGCGGTGTGTATATCTGATGAACGGAAAGATTACAAGAGTTTACAGAGGTTTCCGTGGTGCGGATTTCCGAGGAGCGGAAACAGAGCTTACAAGAAGTCCTGACTGTCTGAATATGTGGAAGGATTACAAAGAGACAGAAGGCATAAGAACAAGACCTGCTATGAGTAAGAAGTTCGATTTTACAAAAAGGATCTACGGCGTTTATTTTTATAAAGCCGGAAGCACCGAAATGATGATAATACATGCAAACGGGTGGTTATATAAATCAGTGGACGGGAAAAAACCTGAGCCGATTTTTAAAGATAAAGTAAATGAAATGCCTGTAGCGGTAAATGCAGTAAAAAGTTCGGCTTTCGTTTTCAATGATAAGTGGTTTTTTACAGACGGACAGCATTATCTGCAGTATGACGGTGACACCATAAAAGAGGTGGAGGGTAAGGTACCTATAACATCCATAAACGGCAAGGCTACTACAGAGGACGTGCTGCTTTATTACGGAAAGCCTCATCAGGATGCAAATATACTTTCGGAAAGCCGTATCAATACATTCTGCGGCGCTGAAGGTAACCGTTTTTTCGTACTGGATACAGAATACGAGGCTGACAGCGGATGCAAGGTAGAAGAAGTGCTGGTTGACGGTAAAAAAATAACAGACTACCACGAATGGCATAATTCGGGTAATGTGTGGTATGTGGAGCTGACCAAAGCCCCTGACTCACCGCTGACAGAGGGACAGGACAATGTCGAAATCAAATTCAGGAAAAATAAGGATAAAAGCAGAATCCTTAACTGCACAATGTTTGAGCTTTTCGATAACAGAGTGTTTTTCAGCGGAAATTCTGAGTTTCCGAATATGATATGGCACAGTGCTCTGCAGGATCCTACTTACTGCAGTGACCTTGACTACTATAATGAGGGTCTGGACTCTGCGGCGGTAAAGGCGATGGTGGCAGGTAACAATAACCTGTGGGTGTTCAGGGAGCCTTCGCAGGCAAATACAACCATCTTTTATCACACACCTGCGCTCGATGAGGATTACGGAAAGATTTATCCGAACACCCACTCGTCAATTTCTACAGGCTGTATCGGTAAAGCGATAAACTTTAATGATGATATAGTTTTCTTCTCAGACAGAGGAATGGAGGGTATCAGCGGAGATATTACCACAGAGCAGGTTATTGAGCACAGAAGCTCTCTCATCGACAGCAGATTGCTTAAAGAGGATAAAGATGCTTATGCTGATATGATTCTCACCGAGTGGGAGGGTTATCTTCTCGTTATCATCGGTAAAAAAATATATTTAGCCGACAGCAGAGCGGTGTTCACCAACGAGGACCACATTGAATATGAATGGTTTTACTGGGAGATGGAGGAGAAGGTCACCTGCGCAAAAGTGAATAAGGGTATTCTTTATCTCGGCACGGAAAACGGCATTTACACCTTAACTGACCTCGATAGCGGGGTGGAGAGCTACTGGGAGACACCTAAGGACAAATTCGGTTATCCCCATTACCTCAAAACCACAAATAAAAGAGGCTGTGTGGTGGAGGCACAGGGTGATATAACACTTTATGCAAAGACCGAAAAAACGGACTATGAGTTTGTCGGTTCATACGAAAACATTACTGATTATCTTGTGGGCAGAATAAGAATGAAGAAATTCAAGGATTTACAGCTTAAGTTCTCTTCAAATACACGGTTCCGCTTAGAAAGCGCCACGATAGAAAGTTTTATCGGCGGATACATAAAGAGGTGATAAAAAAATGGCTTTAAGCGCAGAAGAAAAAAGGCTGAATAATATAAAAAAAGAGGGAAACAAAGAGGTTAAGAAATCGGATGAAATGTACGATTCGATGATAAACCAAAGCGGTACCTTTTACAGCGATTTGCAGAAAACCACAGAGGACTACGGAAAAACACAGCAGGAGCTTCTCGACAAGCAGACGGCCTTTACCGTTGACAAAATCGAACAGGACATAGCAAAGACTGAGAAGGACTTTCAGAAGGAAGCCTCGGCGGCTTATGTTGACTGGCAGAAGCAGAAGGACGACTACGGCACAAATGCCGAAAGAATGGCTCAGAGCGGTCTGGCTTCATCGGGATACAGTGAAAGCTCACAGGTTCAGATGTTTGCTGCATATCAGCAAAGGGTAGCTGTGGCAAGAGAAAATGCTCAGGCTGCAATTACAAGCTATAACAATGCTATGACAGAAGCAGAGCTTCAGAACAGCAGTGCTAAGGCGGAGCTTGCCTATAACACACTTATGACTTCTCTGCAGTTTCTCTTAGAGGGCTTTCAGCTCAAAAACGACCTTCTTACACAGAAGACACAGGCAAGAAGGCAAATCAACGATACATATTACGGCAGATACCGTGATGAGGTCAATCAGATTAACAATGAAAAGGCTCTCGCTGAAGAAATACGTCAGTATAATGCTTCACTCGCAGAGGAAAAGAGACAGTTCAACGAATCTCAAAAAAAAAAATCTAATGTGAGCGGCAGCGGTTCCGGTGGAGGAAATTATACCTTACCTCCACCCAAGCTTCCTGCGGATCCGGACGATGGCGACGATGGCGACGATGTAGGTGCTAAGGAGTACCTTAATAAGCTGATAGCTTCGGGAGCGCCTAAAGATGAGGTAATAAAGGAAATCAGAAATGCACTTGAAAGCGGAGTAATTACCAGTGCTGAAGCTGCAAAATTAAGAAAAACCTTTGCTCCGAGAGGTAACGCTTATTAAAAGGAGGTAGTCGCTATGGCTGATTATTGGAAAAAGAGAATGGACGAGCTGGATGAAAAGTTAAAAAAAGAAGCTCAGAAGAAAAAAACATTAACTGCTCCGAGTGCTTCCACGGTTAAAAGGACTGTTACGGGGCCTGTGAAAAAGACGGATAAAAAAGAGGAAGAGCGCACTTGGTTTAAAAAAGGTGCATTTTCGGACGGTTATCAATTTGGTGATGTCACCAAAACATTACTCGGTACTGCGGCTGATGTGGGAGAGAATATCGGTACAGGAATTATCGGTATGGGTGAAAGGGCTTTGGATGCACTCACGATGTTAGGCACTACGATGGGTAACAATCAGATGTCACAGCTTTCAAATGATGAGCTGGCATTTAAGGCTTTGACAGGTAAAAGCAAGCAAGCCGATAAGACGGTGAAAAAATATGATGCATGGCAGAATGATGCTAAAAAAGGTGCTACGGAATTCGTGAAAAAAGACCTTTA
Organism: uncultured Clostridia bacterium; assembly: GCA_937901145.1. Taxonomy (GTDB): domain Bacteria; phylum Bacillota; class Clostridia; order Oscillospirales; family Acutalibacteraceae; genus UBA6857. Next base: position 1,717 of record CALCHE010000192.1, on the reverse strand, counting down.
TGACGAGAAAGCGATTTCAAAGAAAATTCTTACTGCACCCTTCGAAAAAAGAACAGGGATAAACACTGAGGCCGCTTCGGTGCTCGGTGAAAGGGCTGATTCTCTCGTTCAGTCTGCAGGTCAGCTTTTAGCGACTGCAGGGCTTTCTGCTGTCGGTATGCCGTGGTTCCTCACAACAGGTGTAACAAGCTTCGGTACAGAAGCGGAAAATGCTATGAATGAGGGCGCAAACTTCGAACAGGCTACAATGAGTGCGGCTGTTTCTGCAGGGGCTGAAATACTTTCCGAGAAGCTTTTCGGTGGTATTAAATTCGGTGGTAAAACACTGGATGATGTTATATTGAAGCCGTTTGTAGAGAAAATATCAAACAAGGCTGTAAAAGCACTGGTAAACTTAGGTGTAGATACAGTAGGTGAAGGTGCAGAAGAGGTATTTTCAAGTGTTTTCAGCAGATTAGGCTCTGCACTTTATAAGGAAGAAAGCATAGGCGAGCTTCTAACGAGCGAGGAAGCCTGTGATGAATACCTGGAGAGCTTTATCGGTGGTGCTTTCCTGGGTAGTGTGTCAAGCGGTGTTAAGACAATAGCCGACATAAATAAGAGTGAGCTTACCGAAGATGAACAGAAGGTGGTAGACAAGGCTGTCGAAAACCGCATAGCAGAGGCTGAAAAGGACGGTAAGAAGCTCACTAAGAGAGCAAAGGATAAAATCTACGATGAGGTAGTAAAAGCTCTCGATGAGGGCGATATCGATACGGATATTATCGAAAGTACCCTTGGCGGTGAAAAATACGAAAGCTACAAAAATCTCAAGGATAAGAGCGACACCTTCAGAGATAAGGTGAACAAGGCAAACAGTCAGCTTCAGGAGAAGTATGATGAGCTGCAGAAGGAACACGATTCTCTCAACAGTAACAACCTCGAGGAAGCAAGCCGTCAGAGTGATATCAAGCAGGAGCAGGCAAAAATTAAGGAGCAGTTCGAAAAGAACAAGGGCTTACTTAAGGAGCTGGATGCCGATACAAGTCTCGATGAGCTTAAGACTAAGCTCGGAGAAAATGTTTCTGATTTAGTCAAAGACAGCAGGCTTGCAGAAAGCTACAACGAAAAAGCAAGGCGTAAAGAGGCCTTTAAGGCTGACTTATCCAAGTACGATGCCAAACAGCAGGAAGTAATAAAAAAAGCCGCAGAAAGCGGAATACTCAATAATACAAGGAAGACACACAGGTTTGTGGATTTTATCGCCAAGATATCTGCAGACAAAGGTGTGTCTTTTGATTTTACGAGTAACGAGAAGCTGAAGGAGTCGGGATTTGCCATCGAAGGCAGAACGGTGAACGGTCTCGTTACCAAGGACGGTATACAGATAAACGTCAACTCTGCAAAGGCTCTGAACACCGTAGTCGGTCACGAGGTAATGCACATCTTCGAAGGCACGGAGCTTTATCCTGAGATGCAGAGAATAGTGAAGGAAGTCGCTGTCAAGAAGGGTGAGTATTAGTCAAGGTACGACGAAATCACAGAACTTTATAAGGATATCGAGGATGCTGACATAGAGAAGGAGCTTACAGCTGACCTGGTGGGTGATTATCTTTTCAGTGACGAAGATTTCATCAGAAGGCTTTCCACGGAAAACAGAAGCCTTTTCGACAAGCTCCGTGATGAAATAAAGTATCTTTGCAAGGTCGCAACAGCGGGGAGCGCAGAAGCTCGTAAG